>NZ_AZUX01000022.1:0-111895 GCF_000513915.1 Mesorhizobium sp. WSM2561 | reverse complement strand
CCAACACCCCTCAACCGTCTTGGCGCTGCGCGCCAATCCACCTTCTCCCACAAGGGGAGAAGGCAAGAGCGCGCTATTACCGCCACGCGTAGCAGAAATGCGGCTAAAACAAATAGATAGAGCGGGATGCTGGCTCACAGCGCATTCTGAACGGAACTCACCATAGCCGTGATCGCCTGCTTGTATTTTTCGAACTCGGGCGATGTCTGCCGGACTTCCGTCGTTGTCGTTGTCTGTTGGCTCACTTCAACCATCGCCGGGCTCAGCTTCCGCCCCATTTTCCTTTCGGCCCAGCTCACGACATAGCTGGCGGACTTGCCGGTGAGAAACGGGTTGGCTTGAATGACGGCCGATCCGAGCACGGCACTCAATTGCGCCGAACCCGGCGACGACAACACTTGATGGGCGCCTTCCATCCCCAGGAAATGACAGAGATAAAGCCGGCCGGCTGTGATCTGGTGGCCGCGCACCCGAAGATAGGCTTCGCCTTCGCGCGCCAGATTGCTGACCATCTCGCGCGAGATGGTGGCGTCAAAACGCAGAGCGAGCAGGTCGGCGGTTGACAGTGTCCGTGCCAGTTCGGGGCGGTAGGTGTTCATCATCCGGATCCACGTCTTGGTTATGAACTGACCGGCGCCGGTCGCCGAAGAAAGCGGGTTCTTGGCGCGGGCCTTGCCGCCGCTTTCGACTTGAACGATACGGTCGGTCAGCGTTTCGACAGCGGAAGCGTCCGTCGCGATTGCCGTAACCGTGCCCAGCGGATCGATCGCCTGCCCATTGCGATAGAGCTCGAAATGCAGGTGCGGCCCGGTCGAAAGACCGGTGGTGCCGATATAGCCAATGATATCGCCTGCCTTCACCTTCGCGCCGACACCGCCCTTGTCAGCGAATTTCTGCATATGCGCATAGCGCGTCTCGCTGCCGTCCCCGTGCGAGATCTTCACCAGGTTGCCGTATCCGCTTCCATCACCCTGAAAGACGATTTCGCCGTCGAAGGCGGCGGCTATCGGCGTGCCCAGCGGCGCCGCCCAATCCACGCCCTTGTGGATGCGAACGGTTCCGAGGATTGGGTGCTTGCGTGGGCCGAAAGTGGAGGTCATGACCCCGTTGACCGGGGTGACCATGCCGTTGGCCACTGTCAGCGAGCGAACCTGATCGTCGCCGCTAACGCATGCAAACTGGCCGTCGGTCTGCTGGAACACGAAACAGTCAAGGCTTTTTTCGCTGCCCTGGACGCCAACATACAGCACCCGTCCGGCCGTCTCTTCCTTGCCACGCGGCTTTTGCGAATAGATCAGGACCAGACGCTGGTCTTCGCTGGCGAAGGCATCCAGATCCTGTCCTCGCGACAGATACATGATCGCCTCTCCGATCACGCCGGTCGGAACCTTGTTGCGCGCTGCTGTCGAGTAGATCGCGTCGAGCAGCCGGTATTGCCTTTTGTGCGTGCCTTGCGCCTGTGCGCCCGAGTAGTTGAACAAATCTTCGCGGACCCAGGGGTCGACACCAGACACAAACACACCGGCGGCATTGCGCGTCAGCGTGCCGACAAATACGTTCCTGGCGTAGATCGAAACCTGCATGAGGGACTTGGATGTCGTCTCGCGCGTCGGCCTGAAACCGCGCATGGCGACGACATGACCTGGCTCAAGGCTCTCCCGATTGAAAAGCGCCTTCAGGGCTTCGCCTGCCAGCTTGGCATCCTCGGCGGAGAAATGCGCATCCAGGGCAACACTGTCCAGGCTGCGGTCGTTGAGGATCTTTACGAAAATGTCCTCGGTAGCCTCGTATCGTTGATGTTCACTGATGACATTTGCAACGCTTGTGTTGTTTTCGATCTGGGTTTTCTGGAACGCGGGAAGTGCTGCCTCGCCTGAGTCGATTGTTTCGCCCCAACCTGCTTCGGCATCATCGGCCCCCCCGAGCGGGTCCGAAGCAACCGGAGCCTCGTTTGGAACGGGCGGTGGCTGAACGTCGTTTTGCAACTCGTTGGATGGTGCCGGCGCGGTCTGTCGCTGCGCCTGGAAGAAAGCGAAATCTTCTTGCGTCGACGGTATCGTCGTCATGAACTTTTCGCTGGCGCTAAGCATCACGTCGGACAGAATTTCGATCTGCGGAGAAACGCCGGCCTGGTCGAGTTCTGCCGGCCGCGGGATCACTTGGCTTTTTGTTGCGCCGCCGGTGTCGGGCGCAAGGGTGATCCACATCGGGTCGCCCGCAAGATCGATAATGGCAGGCACATAGACAGATGCGTCGGCTGGCACATCGTCGGTTCCCTCAACGGCGTGCAACTCCTCATCTTCGTCGCCAAACGACCAATAATCCGCTGTGAGATAGAAGCCGGCAGCGATCGACAACAGCACGGCCACAGCAAGACCGGCAAGCAGCCTGCGCCACAGCCTGCGTCTGCGCAGGGCGGCGCGCGCCTGCTTTTTCAACTTGAAGCTTGTGTCGATACTGTGCGTCACGGATTGCTTCCGGTCAGAAAAAAGGTCCACCGCACCTGTTCAAGCGTATCGACTTCGAGAAATCGTGCGGCGATATGGCCGCGCTGCCAGCATTCATCGATGCCGCGGATCGAGAAACGCCGCCGGTCGATGCACATTTCGGTCGACCCGGTCAGGGTCGCATGGCCAAAGACGTCCGTCGCATAGATGTAGATGTAGCGGTTCGAAAGTTCCTCGCGGATGACGTTCACGCACTGATTTGCGCCGATGGTCCACCAGCCATCGGTCTGGTCCGCATTGTCGACCTTTTGGCCGACAGCGAGATTGACGACGTCGAGCGTCTGATTGCAGACGGTGAATTCGGCGCGCGCTTCGTGGGACGACAGGAGAGCCAGCAACGTCGCGCCCAAGATGACCACAAGTCTGATACGGCCTCTCAGGGCAAGCAGGCCGCGAAGCCGGTCACGCTGATTGTCGGGCGGGACAGCGGTCGGGAAGGGAAAACGCGAGTTGCGGAGGTCCATCGGCGTCCATGCTACCCGCCGAGCCGGAAGTATTTTGCCGTTGCGGAGAACTCAGCTCGGTTGGCGTCGATCTCGTCGAGAATTTTGGGCAGCAGCAGCGCGGCCGGTGTCGGCGCAGAGAACGCCGCAGCGTGAATATCCTGTGGACCCGTGATCACCATTATGATCTGCGGCACGACCTTGCCGGCCGCCTTGTCAGCTGCGCCAAGATCGATCGGAATGTTGAAAGTGGCCTTGTCGGCTTGCGCCAGCATAAGATCGTCGAGGCTGAATGCCATGCCCCTGTGGTCGATCAGCAGCACGCTGGAAATGAGACCGCCATGCGTCACCAGCGTGCCGCCGATCGGCGAGCCGCTCGGCACCGTCGTTCGATCGAGAACAAGCTGCGGCTTGTCAGCCGGCATCTGGTCCAGAAAGCGCAGAAAGTTGGTGACTTCGCATTGAGCCGGCTCAATGAGGCGGACGCTGATGTCCGGTTCGACACGGAACCTTGCCTGGAAATCGGACAGCATTCGTTCGAACGGCTGGACCTCCGTGCCCAATCCTTCGATCGCGACGGCGGCCTCGGTTGCCGACGTCAACGTCGCATAGAAACAGTCGCCGCCGTTGAAGTCGCGCACCCAGGAGACCCGTTGCGCAGCGTGGTCGAGGGCATTTTTCGGCGGCAGTTTTAGGTCCGGTTTCGGCACGTTCAAGGCAACAGTGGCTTCGCCCGGCTGTTTGCCTGGCGCCGGCTCGTACCGCTGCCGTTTTGCATTCGCATCATCCGTCTGGTTTTCGGCCCGCGCGTGCTGGCTGGCCGGCTGATCGGGCTTCCGGCTCTCCATCATTTCGGGCTGGAGCGCCGGGGGCGAAGCCTTGTCGGCCGGCGGCATTGGCGCGACCTGGATGCGCGGCGGAACCGGCTCCGGGGGTTCCTCGGTTGGCGAAAGGACTTCGGCGGGCCGTGTCGGCTCCAACTTTTGATCCGCCGCGGCATCTGCCCGATTTTCAGCTGGCGATGGCGCCTCGGCTGCCGCTGGCTCCGAGGTGTCCTCGGTTGGCGAGAGGACTTCGGCGGGCCGCGTCGGCTGCAAGCTTTGATCCGCCCCGGCATCTGCCTGACTTTCAGCTGGCGGCTGCGCTTCGGCTGCCGCCGGCTCCGATCTTTCCACGGCTGCCGCCGGCTCCGGGTTTTCCTCGGATGGTGAGAGGACTTCGGCGGGCCGTGCCGGCTCCAACTTATGATCCGCCGCCGCACCTGCCTGATTTTCGGCTGGCGGCGCAGTTGCTTCTGTTTGTGACTGATCGGGTGGAACTGCCTTTGCCGGCTCATCGCCCGGCGAATTTGCAGCGCTGGCCGTCGGGGCAGGTTTGGATGCTTTTGGCGACAAAAACGATGTATCACCGGCGGTCGGCGTGGAAGGCGTCATCACGCCGCTGAGATAAACGCCTGCACCCGACGCGACAGCCAATATCGCCAAGGCAGCGATTGCGATCGATCGGGTCTTGGCCGACTTTGCCGGGACCTTTGGCGAGACCGCCCGAGCAGGACCGGCAACTGGCGAAGGCCTTGGCTCGGACAGAAGCGCCGGCCGGACATGCGGAACGAAGCGCTGCTCACCGGCAGCCGCCGGAGGCTGACTTGCCAGCTTGGGGTCAGGCGCGGCGGTTCCCCCGGTTCGCGGCGTCCGGTCGCGCGGCGTGATCGACGTTGGCGGCCTTGTCTCCTCGTCCGTGTCGTCGCGTGTCGCCCTGGCGATATCGGCCATGCTGATCGGCCGGTCCTGTGGATCCGGCTGCAGCATGGCCTCGACAATTCCACGAAAATCGGCGTCGATGTCGGACAGGTCCGGAACGGTTCGGCGTTTTTCGATGATCTCGTACTGGGAGCCGCTCATGTCGATCGGTTTCCCGCGCAGGGCAGCGGCCAGCACCAGGCCCAGACTGTAGATGTCGGATTGCTCGCTGACATCGCCGCTGTACAGCCCGAGCTGCTCGGGAGAAACGTAGTTGTACTTTCCCGCGAACTTTCCGCCGATCAGCGTCTCGCCGCCGACGGTCGCCGACCGCGCGATGCCGAAATCGATGATCTTTGCGCGATCGACCCGGCCTCCCGGCAGGATGATGTTGTCCGGGGAGAGGTCGCGGTGTATCGCTCCCGCCTGGTGCACGGCACTCAAGCCGGAAGCCAGACGATGGCAGAGCTTACGCACGTCTTCCGTCGGCATCGGGCCACGTCGCATGATATCGAACAGCGACTGGCCGTCGACGAATTCCATGGCGAGGTAGGGGCGACCGATACCGGGGTCGATCGTGAAGACGTGATAGCGCACGATCGCATCGTGCGACAAATGATTGAGGATCGACGCTTCCTTGCGGAACAGCGACAGGATCGTCTGGTCACGGGCGAACTCGGGCAATACGATCTTGATGGCGACGTGGTCGCCGGTCTGGATGTTGTGGCCACGGTAGACTTCGCCCATGCCACCGAATGCGATCCGCTCGTCCAGTTCATAGATGCCGCTGAGTTGCGTGCCGACGGCTGTGCTGGCCACATCAGGCGATAGCCGCGTCTTGTCGTCGGCGCTCATCAGCCTCAGCCTTCCGCTCTGGAAGGACCGGGATAGGCCCCATTGCGCCCGTCTCCGATCTTGACGAGCACGATCGTGACATTGTCCGTTCCCCCGCGCGCCAGCACCATCTGCAGCAGGTTTTCGCATGCCGCCTGAGGTGTCGCCGACACCGCCGCCGCCTCGATCTCGGCGTCTGTGACATGCGCTGTCAGCCCGTCGGTGCTCAGCACGAATATGTCGCCCGGCATGATTTCGCCTTGCTGGAAATCGATGACGATCTCGTCGCTGACGCCGACCGCATGCGTGATAACGTTGCGGCGCGGCCAGGCGAGCGCTTCGGCTGCGCTGATCATGCCCTTGTCGAGAAGTTCCTGGACTTCGGTATGGTCCTTCGAAATCTGCGAGATCGAGCCGTTGCGGATCAGGTAGACGCGACTGTCGCCTGCCCACAGGCAGGCAAACCGCCCATCCATCGCCAGCAGGGCGGCGACAGTGGAGCCAATGGTTACTCCGCGGGATTGCGATATCCTGCGGATTTCGGCGTTGGCCCGGCTCAGCCGGTCCTCGAAGCGCGCGCGCAGATCCGGTGCAGAGCTTGCAATGCCGATCGTTGCCAGATGATCGACAATGCTGGCCGAAGCGACTTCCCCGGCATCATGTCCACCCATTCCATCGGCCACCACCCACAGGCCGGTGTCCGGCTCGACCAGATAGCTGTCTTCGTTGAGCTCACGGACACAGCCTCTGTGGCTAACGCCGAAGCTTTCAAAGGGAAGGGCGACATTGTTCACTTTGCCACCAAGCGCTTCTCAAGCGTCCTCTGCGGCGCACCGTCAGGCGCTCGCTCGCGCCAGTTTGCCACAGGCTCGAACGTTAGAGTATCGAAATCAACGTCCGCCCATCTGTCGCCGATGGACAGCCGCACCGTATTGGAAAATCTAGAGCTCATCTCAAAACGCCTTTGGACAGCTGAACCCGGAAAGCGCAGGAAGGAAGAGAGGGATTTGGTCCGAACTGGCCTGGACCGTATAGGCGACATCGCGTCCGCCGATCACGAAGCGGGCTTGCGTGTTGCCGCCGGTGCCGGTGATATCGGCCTTGTCCAGCAGGCGCTTCAGTGCCCACGGGCCGTCGAACTTGATCGCGGACTCACGGCCCGGCATCTCTGGCATAAGGCTCAGGCTCGCCGACGCGGAGGCCATGCCGCTCGGCCAGGTCACCGTGCTTGGCGCGTTGCCGGCCTGGTTGCTTTGGACGATCTGGCCATCGACGTCGAGTATCGCCGTATCGGCATCGCCATGCAGTGAAAACGGCGTAAAGGTGACACTGACCGACGGCACCGAACCACCTGAAGGAAAAAAGGCGTTGCGGATTTCCGCCGCTAGCTGGAAGCTTTTCAAGGTCGACTTCGACAGGTCGCGCCCGAAACGCGCATCCTGTTTCCAGTTCCAGTCCTGGCCGGTCATGTCGATCAGCGATGCGAGATTCTGTGCGAAGAACCGGTCCATCAGGCCGCCTGGAGCGAACAGTTTCGCGAAATCCGCCATCGCAATATCCTCCGGGCCATCGCTGGCGAAGGGATAACGGCCCTCGACCATCTCCTCGCAGGCGCGCGTCACCGTCTGGTCGAGCAGCTGGTTCAAATTCGTCAGCGAGGTTTCTGCGACGTTGCCGTCAAGCTCGTCGGCGGTCGCAGTGACCATTCGGGCGAGTTGCTTGGGCAGCCGCGAGACATTGGCGCGAAGGGTGGATATCTGCAGCTGCAGATTCATGTTGGCGCGTTCCGTTTGCGAAGGGATATCGGCCGCCAATTGCAGGCTTTGATGGATGTCGCGGAAATTCTGGGTCAGTGCATCGATCGGGCGGCGCCCAGTGGGACCGTTCACCAAAGCCTGGAATGATCTGAATTGCGCTTCGATGTTCGCACCGGGGTACTGGTTTTGCGCGCGAGCGGACCCCGTGCCGGCCCGGCTTTGCGATTTGCCGCTGGCGATTTGAATGCCGATACGGGCCAATCCGCTGGCGATATCTGCAGCGTTTTGCGGCTGGTTTTGAAGCATGCCGGCTTCGGCCTCGGAGCTTGACTCTTCGCTGGAACCAGACTCTCGCGTCAGCGCTGTTTCGTCGGCTATCGCGGTAAAAAGCTGGTCGATTGGCGAGCTTGGTGACGCGGCGGCGGAGAGCGCGATATAGTCCGGCTTGTCCTTCAGCATTGCCTTGAACTTCAGTCTGTCGAGAACGCCGTTCCACGCCGCAGCGAACTCCCTGCCATAGCGCTCGACAAGTTCGGGACCGAGTTTTGGCAATTCCTGGTCGATGCCACCTTGCTCGGCGCCGCCGCCGAGAGCCCACTGGTCGTCGACAAGCATCTGCGCAATGCGCGAGAGTTGTCCGAGATAGAAGTTGTTGAAGCCGCTATAGGTGTAGATACCGGGAACGCGCAGGCCCGACAGATCGCCACCATCGACACGCTCGAACAACAGCTGCGCTTCCGGGCCGCCTTTGACGGAGACGGAAAAATCGTCCAGTGCTGCGGCGTATACCGCCGACTTCACCAGGGCAGAGGCACGATCGGCAAGGCTCATGCGTCCGAGCGAGCGTTGAGCGGCTTCGACAAGTGGCTGGTTGAGTTCGAAAACCGGATCATAGGCGTCGTCCAGCGCAAGCATGGCCCGCAGATGCTTTTCGAGTTGCGCCCGTCCCTCGCGGTTGTTTTCACCCGGATACCGATTCTGCTCCCAGTCCTGCTTCATCCAGGACACGATCAGCTCGTCGTCGACCTTGGGCGCCTTGCCGCCAAGCATCATGTAGATCTTCAGCGGTTGGTAGAGCGCGGTGGGATCAGCCATCCTGGCCTGGATCGTCCGTTCGGCCTGAAGCAGCAGGCGCGAGCGGAACATGCGCTCCAGCGCCTGCCGGTAAGCTGTCTTCGATGCCGAAAGAAGTCTTTCCCGCTGACTGAGGCCGAACGTCTCCTGGATCGGGGTCGGCAAGTCACCGGTGTCGAAGCCGGCCGGCAGCTCACGCAACTGGTCGAGCGGGCCGATGACGTTTTCAAGGTCGACATCGGCGACTTCAGTGCTTTTGAGGAGCGGGTCTGCCGTCTCGCGATACTGGCTTGCAGCTTGCGTGGTGGAAGCGATCAGCGACCTGTTGGCTGAAAAGCTCAGGGCCAGGGTGCCGAGAGCCGCGGCAGCCATCAATGCTATTGCGCCAAGGCCGCCATACCTGGCGATCGCTGCACGCCTTTCAGCCGATTTGTCGTATGAAACCCAGCCGGATTCCGCGAAAATGACGCCGGTCAGAAGATCATGCAGGAAGAAGCTCTTGCCGGTGCCGGAAAGATGGGTGCGAGATGCGCTGCCGAAACTGCGGCCGATTGCGCCCAGCACCTGGTCGATCGGCGTCCCCTCCTGCGTGCCTGACGAAAAATAGAGACCACGCAGGCTGACATTCACCTGGCCGCGGGCCGGATCGAAGATGCCGGCGACGAAACCGGCAATACGGCTTTTTAGCGCGTCAAATTGAGCTGGAAAGCCAAAGATGGCTATGCGCGCGACCGGATCGGCCTCTTCCTGCAGGCGGTCGGCCATCTCCTCTGCCAGGCGCTTTGCCAGTGCGTCGAGTTCGGCCGGTGCCTCACCGGCCATGTTCTTGCTGCGATCGGCGGTCTGGAATGTCGCGCCCCACACTTTGCGGCGGCGCTGCTCGTCGAAGCCGCCAAAATAATCCATGAAACCGGAGACAAGGTCGGCCTTGGTGAAGAGCAGGTACACCGGGAACTGGATTTTCAGTGTTTCGTGAATTTCGCGCAGACGGCTGCGTATTTCGACGACATGGGCGTCAAGCTGCCGATCATCGAGGCTGATGAGATCGGCAAGGCTGATGGCCAGAATAACCCCGTTTATCGGTTGCCGGGTGCGGTATCCCTTGAGCAGCGACAAGAAGGCGAGCCAGCTCTTCTTGTCGCTCTGCGCATTGGAATCCTGCGTGGTGTAGCGCCCGGCGGTGTCGATCAGCACCGCCTGGTCGGTGAACCACCAGTCGCAGGATCGTGTGCCGCCAACGCCGGCCACTGGCTGGGCGTCCCCCGAACCGGCAAGCGGAAAATTCAGGCCCGAATTGACCAACGCCGTTGTCTTGCCGGCACCAGGCGGGCCGATGACGACGTACCAGGGAACCTCGTAGAGGAAATTGCGCTTGCCGCTCGACCGCTTGAGCGCAGCGATGGCTTCATTCATCCGAGTCTCGAGCACCTGCGAGTCGTCGTCCCTGTCGTCGTTGCGGGCGACTATCGTCTCGAGCGCCTTTTGCGCCTTTCGCTTTTGCCAGAAACGCACTCCATAAAACAGCGTCGCGATCGCAACGATCACGCCGATGATCGTCACACGCAGCCAGACGGGTGCCAGCGGACGCGTATCGGCAAAGCGGATCAACGGTCCGGCAAACCAGACGGCTGCCGCGAAACCGGCCAACGCGATCGCACTGAATATCCGCAGCAGCCAGCGCGTCATCGGCGCTTCCAAATGGCCGTGCTCACAGCGTTTCCTCCTTGGGGATCATTAAGTCGACACGGCGATTCTGGGCGCGGCCTTCCGGCGTCGCATTGTCGGCGATCGGTTCGTCTTCACCCTTGCCGTCGACGGTGATCCGGGAAGGCTTGCTGAACCGTGGCGCCATCACCGCTGCGACGGCCTTCGCCCGGGCGATGGAAAGGTCGAAGTTGGATTTGAACGGGCTCGATTTTCGCGGCTTCACATTGTCTGTGTGGCCGACGATCATGATCGGTCCAGGCTCCGGTTCCAGCGCGGCGGCGATGTCCGCGGCGATTGGTCCAAACTCCGGTTTTATCTCGGCCCTGCCGGACGGGAACAGCAGGACATTGTTGATCTCCACGATGATGAACCTGCCCTGCGTGCCGACGCTCAGCCCGCCGCGCGCGATAGTCTTGGCCAGTGCCGCATGGATGCGATCGATCTGGGAACGGGTAGGGGCGGCGACAGGCGGGCCGACTTTCACCGGCGCAGCCGACGGCACCACGCTGGCGCGTTCGATGGCGATCGGCGTCGACGGATCGAGCGCCAGCAGCCTGCCGGCAAGGGCATCGCCCTCGTTGGTAATAAAGACCCGCAATGCGAAGAATGCCGCCGTCAGCAGCGCCGACGCAGCCGCCGCAATCACCCAGAGCGGCAGCCGGGCCGACGACTGTGGGCTGGAGACCGCCAGGCTTTGCCAGTGCGGCGAGATGTCGTCGTCGGCGCGCGGCCTGAAGTAACGAAGCGTCTCGTAGACGTCGCGTCGAACGCGTTCGAGATTGTTGTCCTCGCGCGCAAGGCCTCGATACTGGCCTTCGAACCCCAGCGACAGGCAGGCATGCATCAGTTCAAGCAAATCGTAGTGTGCCTCCGGCGCAGCCAGTATCTTGTTCAGCGCTTGGTAGAAGCCCGAGCCGGTGGGCACGACTTGAAAGAACTGTGACAGCATGCTGTGCTGCGCCCAGGCGTCTGTCTGGGGCCAAGGCAGGTGGCCGATGAGGTCGTCAGCGGTTTCGCAGAGAGCAAATTTAGCGATCCGTGCATCTTCTTCGGGAACACCGGCTTTCTCCATTGTCCGGTCGAATTTTTCGATCGCCTCGGCGACATGTTCCGCCAGTTGCTCCGCCTGTCTTTCGACAGCCATAAGCCTGAGCTGGCCAAACAGCATCAGCAAAGGCGCGGCCGCGGCGAGGATCTGATTTGCTGCGGAATATCTGACGCTGTCCGTGGCATGCAGCAGGATGTCCTGCTGAATGCCCGCCGCCGCCGCAACTGAGCCGGCTGTCGCCGCTGCGCCGGGGTCTGCACCCTGATAAATCACGGTTCCGGAGGTCCAGCCCGGCGGTGCATGCCGACCGACACCGGGATCGAAAACCGTTGAATCCTTGACCGGCGAGGGATCGGGGCGCCCGCCGTCGGGAACGGCCCCCTGGGGATCGGGCGCTGATTTCTCAGCCCGGCGCGGTGCGCGAATAACGGTCTTGCCCGCTGGGCCGAAAGGATCGTCCTTCGAGCTCATCGCCAAACGTCCGTCCACGCGTCGGTGCGGCGTATGCGCCACATCAGGGCAAGACGGTCCCCGGTAAGGCGCAGGAACTGCAGGCGCAAGGACTGCAGGCGCTGCTGACGAGGGCAGTGTCTGGAGGAAGATCGACTATATCTTTCTAACCCGCCGTAACATGACATGTGCCGCAGACCCCCAGGTCAATCAGCCTTACCCGCTGGCGAACTGTCGAAAATGATCGTAAGCTTAGAAACGGTCGATTGGAACCGGATGCAGCGCTGCGAAAGGATTTTTCTTCGCCAACGACAGCGCCGTATCTTTGGGCTCGCCAAGGATACATTCCACCTGGTGCGTGATCCGCTCCGCAGCCGAAGCTAAGCGCAGCAAACCGATCCGATTTCCGGAGCACCTGCCAGATTTCCAGTCTACTTTTGCTTGTCGGCTTTGGCATAGGCTTCGCTGAAATAGGCCAGGAATATGTCCAGCATGCCGTTTTCGTGTGCTTCCTCCATGGTCCGCCATTTGGCGACGAAGGCGTCCCAGGCCAGGCCCTTCTTCGATGTGAACGACGTCGGCGGGAGTTTTTTGCTGATCGCCTCAGGCGACAAATCGTCAAGCAGCCGGGAGAGCGCAGCTTGCATGGCTGCATAGGTGGCAAATTCGTGCGTCTTGAGATCGCGGAACGCGTCTTCGACACTGTGCCTGGCATCAAGGTAGCCGGATCTGCGCCGCGCAAACATGATTTCGAGGATGTCGTCGGTTCCCGGGACGAACTTTAAGGGATTGTTGTCGGCAGCGCTGATCATCGTCCGGTGCGTGCTCTTGGCCAGTATTTTCGCAGCCGCACGAGCCTTCAGCAGCTGGGCCAGCTCCTCGACAACCGTCCGCAGCACCGCGCCGATTTCGGCGGCAACTTCATGCGGGTCACGCGATTGAAGCAGTTCCGGCGCGATGCCGGCTGCGATCGCGATGTCCCGCAGCACCTCGTCTCTGGTCGTAGCGAGAGGCGCGGGCGGCGAAGCCACCGGTGCTCTCTGCCCGGGCCGTTGCGCCACCGGTTCGAAGAAAGGCTGGTCTCCAAAATCCTGCGGCCGGCCGGTTGCGACAGGCATTTGTCGCTGCGTCGAACCGTGGCTGCTTTGAGGATGCCCTGTCGCGGCGCGCTCGTCATCAATCGAAACCAGGACGACATAGCGGCCGATCAGCAACCGGTCGCCCTGACCGAGCCGGTGAGGGCCGGCCATGCGCTGGGTCGATCCATTGATGAATGTGCCGTTGCGCGAGATATCGTGCAGCCAGAACGCGCCTCCCTGGTAACGCACTTCGCAGTGTCTGGCGGAGATGAACTTGTCGGGATCGGGCAAGGTCCAATCACAGGCCTCGCGGCCGATTTCAAAGCTGCGATCACGAGCGGAGTAGCCGGTCGACATACCGGCGGGCAGGGAGACGACATTGTTGATCTGCAGCCTGATGAACATTCAAAATCGCCGTCGATCCTGTCGGGAAACTCGCCCAGGACACCCCATTATACCAGCAATTTGTGAGCGGCGGCACAGAAGCGTTCAAGTCGATGATTCCACAGGCGACCAGGCTGCAGCCGCCAAGCGTCCCCTTTGGTCGGTGCAAGACATGTGCTAGGCTCAGGCAGAAACGAGCGGCGGGAGGGGGCACGACCCATGCCGAACGAACGTGCTACGGTTGTGCAGACGCCGGTTGGCGCTGACCTGTTGACCTTCACGCATCTTGTCGGGCGCGATGAGATCAGTCGTTGTTTGGCCTATACGGTCGGGTTCGTCAGCAGCAGCCCCGAAATCGATCCGCTGAAGATGCTGGGCGGCGCGGTTTCGATCGAGGGTGAATCCGATCCCAAACGCTGGTTCAGCGGCCTTGTCTCCGAGTTTCGGCTGACCCGGATCGAGGACCGTCTGGCCTACTACGAAGCCGTCATCAGGCCATGGCTCTGGTTTCTCGGCAATACCACCGATTGCCGTATTTTCCAGAACATGAGCGTCATCGAAATTGTCGAGGAGGTTTTCTCGAAATACAGCACGGCAAAATTCGAGAAGCGCCTGCAAGGGTCCTATCCGCCGCGCGAATACTGCGTCCAGTATGACGAGACCGATCTCGATTTCGTGCAGCGGCTGCTCGAGCACGAAGGCATCCTGTATTTCTTCGAGCACGACGAAGGCAAGCACACGCTTGTGCTCGCCGATGCCATGAACAAGCTCAAGCCGGCGCCGGGTTATGAAAATGTGCCCTATCACTTTGAAGGGCAGGGCTCCCGGCGCGATGTCGAATACATCACAGAATGGATTCCGGGCAGCTCGGTGCGGCCGGGCGCCTATGTCCATACCGACTATGATTTCGAGAAGCCGGGCGCCGACCTGATGGCCAAATCCGCCCAGCCGTTCAGTCACAAGCTGGCCGCGGGCGAGAATTACCGCCAGCCCGGCGCGCATCTCGACGTCGGCCGCGGCGACAGCCTGGCCGCGATCCGGCGCGAGGAAATCCAGGCCGTGCACCAGCGCATTGCTGCAGTCGGCACCGTGCGCGGCCTGTATTCCGGCTGCACGTTCAAGCTGGACGGCTTCCCGAGGGAAGACCAGAACCAGGAATATCTGGTGGTCAGCGCCGAATACAGGCTGTTCGATCCGGGCTACAGAGCCCTTGCCGACGTCGAAAGCGAGAACTTCAAGGTGATCCTCGGCGTGGCGCCGACCGCCTTGGCCTATCGCCCGCCGCGAGTCACGACACGGCCGATCATGCGCGGCCCGCAGACGGCGACGGTGGTCGGCCCGTCCGGCGAGGAAATATTCACCGACAAATATGCACGGGTAAAAGTCCAGTTCCACTGGGACCGTCTCGGCAAGAAGGACCAGAACAGTTCTTGTTTCGTGCGGGTGTCGCAGACCTGGGCCGGCAGCGGCTGGGGTTTCATCCAGATACCGCGCATCGGCCAGGAGGTGATCGTCGACTTCATCGAAGGCGACCCGGATCTGCCGATCATCACCGGCCGCGTCTACAACGCCTCGCAGATGCCGCCCTACGGACTGCCGGGCAGCGCCACGCAATCCGGCTGGAAGTCCGACTCCTCGAAAGGCGGCGGTGGCTACAACGAGCTGATGTTCGAGGACAAGGCCGGCTCCGAACTGGTCAACTTCCAGGCGCAGAAGGACCACAACCTTCTGATCAAGAACGACCGCACCAAATTGGTGCAGCACGACCAGTCCGACCGCATCGACCACGACGCCAAGCACTCCGTCGGCCACAACCTCGACGAGGACGTCGGCAACAACAAAACGGTCAAGGTCGGCGTCGACCAGACCACGGACATCGGCAACAACGACACCGAGACGGTGGGGGTGGATCGCTCGCTGACGGTGGGCTCCAACGAGACGATCAATATCGGGGCAAACTCGACCGAGACGATCGGCGCCAACCACACGCAGACGGTGGCGCTGGTGCAGACGATCACTGTGGGTGCGGCGCGTGTGGATTCAGTGGGCGCGGCAGAAACCCGAAGCGTTGGCGCCGTCCAGACGAATCAGATCGGTGCATCGCGCTCGATGACGGTGGGGGCCGGACAGACGCACACGATAGGCGCGGCGGACAGCTGGACAATTGGCGCCGCCCAGAGCGTGAAGGTCGCCGCGGACCAAAGTTTCGCTATCGGTGGTGCGCAGTCGTCGCAGATCGGCAAAGGCAGGTCAGCAAAAATCGGCGCTGACGACGCAACCGATGTCGGAGGCGGGCACGCGCTCAAGGTCGGCAAGGGCAGCGGAATCCAAATAGCGGAGGACAGCTCGATCAAGGTTGGCAAAAATCTGATGATCGAAGCGGGCGACTCGATCACGCTCAAATGCGGCTCAGCGTCGATCACGATGAAAAAGGACGGCACCATTGTCGCTGACGGGAAGGATATTACACTCAAGGGCAGCGGCAAGATCACCGTCAAGGCCGACGGCGAGGTGATCGTCAAGGGAAGCACCATCAACAACAATTGAGGGCGTCATCATGGAAGTGCTTGATCGCATCGACGGCGTCGTCATCGGCTTGCTCATTGGTTTCGAAGGTGGAGCGCCGCTGGTGGTCTTCGTCGGCAATCCGCGTGAGACGGCGATTGCGGCTCGCAGCCTGACGGAACTGGACGTTTCCGCGATCGGCTCGGAACTGGCCCTGCTATTCGAGGACGGCGATCCGACACGACCGCTGGTCGTTGGGCGCATCGTCGATCCGGCTCACAAGAACAGGGAGCTGCAAGTGGTCCGCGAAGGCGATCGTGTCGTCATCACGAGCGAAGAGCGCATAGAACTGCGTTGCGGCCTAGCATCAATCATTCTGGAGAGGGATGGTCGTGTGACCATTCGTGGTAGCCAGCTGACCAGCCAGGCGAGTGGGACCAACCGTATCCGCGGCGGGGCCGTGCATCTCAACTGAGGCGCTGTCGTGCATCGCGTTGCAACCATCGCTGCCATCGTGGATCAGCACGCCGAGGATGCGGCTTTCCTCTGGCTTCGCCGTCGCCGGGAGATCGATGGTCCCGTCCTCGATGAGACGGGTATCGGCCGTATCGATCAGCGTCTCGAAGCCAATCTCCAAGGGCTCATGGCCGCCGGCAAAGCTGGCTGGGAAGCTGCTCAGGCCAGGTTCGCGGACTACGCCGAACCGGGTGAACTTTTCGTGCTTGGCGTATTGGCATTGCGTTGGGGCCACGCCGACCTGACAGAGGTCGCGATCAACTCTGCGGCGAGTCTGGGCGAGCCTGGTCTGTCGAGCCTTTCCGCTGCGATCGCGCGCACGCCGCGCGAAAATCTGCGACCGCTCGTGGCGAAATGGCTGGACACAAGCGATGCGCGACTGCGCTGCCTTGGGCTGTCTGCGCTCTGGCATCATCGCGTCGATCCGGGACCGCGCCTGCATGATCTGGCCAGCCATTCCGACGCGAACGTGCGCTGGCGCGCCACTCGGCTCGCCGGTGGACTCGGGCGGCGCGACCTGCTTCCGGCAGTCCTGGCCGGTCTTGATGGCGAGACGGCGAAAGAACGTCTTGCGGCCGCCTTCGCCGCTTGCCTGCTCGGCGAGGCGCGGTCCGCGCACCCAGTGATCGACAAGATCGTGCTGACGGAGACGGACCAGGCGGAGGCGGCGATCGAGATACGCCTGCTGACGATGCCCGCCAAGGCCGCGAAAGCCTGGCTGCAGACGCGCCTCGGCCAGCCCCTGCTGCGCGTGGCGGCAACGGCGTCAATCGGCCTGTTTGGCGATCCGTCGGTAATGCCCTGGCTGATCGAGAAGATGCGCGAGCCGGAACTTGTCTTTGCCGCCGGGCTGGCGATGCGCGATCTGTTCGATGTGGACTTCAACGACACCGACTTGTTCACGATAGACCCGGCTGATCTGGGGAAGGCGTTTGAATCTCTGACCGACAGCCCGTTGCCTGCCGCCGATCGCGTTGCCGCATGGTGGGACGAGGGACGGGGCGGGCGCAACCACACGCCTTTCCATTCGATGCGCAGGCTCAGGCTGGATGCGTTGCGCGCGGCAATCGCCACGCCCGAGGCGCCGCTGGCAGACTGGCGCAGGACACGCAAGTTCCCGGCCTGGATGTGATCGTTTTCGCCGAGGGGGGCCTTGTCCGGGCCTTGTCCCTTCTGTTCAGCGTTGGCGGAGGCTGGTAAGTGCGATCGCCGACCGGTTGCCACCCTCCGATGCGAGCTCGCAGGCCGCGACGCGGCCCGGCGCGTAACCGCTTATGAAACTGTCGGCCGCCAGCATCAGAACAAGTGCTGCGCTAGCGGCTCCAATGTCGCCGACTGTCATCGCGGGGTAGGCTGTCGGGAATATCTCGCGGTGCGTGCGGTAGAAGCGCGAGCGACCGACTAGTTGTTCGAGCCCGCTGTACCGTTCCCCGTTTCCATTGCTGAGAAGGAACTCGATATCGGGTTCCTTGGGCCCGGATCCGCTGAAGGCAGCAAGCAGCGAAGCCACCATCGCACGGCCCTGACTCTGGCGTTCGGAAAGAACGCTGTCAATCTCTTGAGCCAGGCCCGCCCCGCAAATCATTGCAGCGGGCCCGCTCCCCGGCGCTCGCGTCAGCCGCACGAAGACAGCGCCCTCACCAGGGACTGCCCCTTGAGCATTGCTTTCGGATTTCAGACGATTGGCTCGCATCAAGCGCGCAATGTCGGTCTCGTTGACGAGACTGTCCACACCGCCGAGTAGCACCTGCGCCACGCTCCCGGATTCCAGCATATCGCCGGCATAGTCGAGCAGTCCGGCGCTGGCTGCGGCACCGCCGTCAAATACGCGCGAGCCGGCATTGAAGCGCAGGCCGCATCGCTCGAAAATGGCATTCAAAAGGCGCCCTCGCTCGACATCTTCATACGCCGGATGGTCGCGGAAACTCTCCGGCAGCGCGAGCAGGACAGCGGTCTGGTCCGGCGTTGCCTTGTCGTCAAGCATCGCCTCCTTGAGAGCGCGGGCGCCCATGCCGGCGAGCCATACCCCGTCATTGCGTCGCAAGCCCGCCTTGGCTGGAATGCGTGCCACGATCTGTGTGGTGGGAAACGGCTCTGAAAGAGGCACCTCCTGAAATGCAGACAGGTTGGCGCGAATGGCTGAAATGGTCTGCCGCGCGTTCAATCCAGCAGGCGTGACGGCGCCTCCGACCGAGATATAGAGCGGCCGCTTCACGGCTGCCACGCCGGGCGATCGCGCAGGGTCCCGTCACCGCCGAGAAGATTGAGATAGAGTTTTCGCTTGCGACGCGCATTGATCCAAACGGGAGAAATGTGGCCGAAGGCGATTTCCCGCAGCGCCGGCACATTGCGCCGGATCACAATAGCCAAGCGAGCCTTGAGGGTCACGCGCTTCAAGTCTGGCTCGATGAGCACGGTGTCAGGCTTGAACGAGTTTTCCTCTACACGATCGTCATAAATGAGCCGCAGCGGGGCCGTAATGCGCGGCAGGCGAAAATCCCATCTGCCGGAAGCCGTCATGCCGATCACCGTGATATCCTCGCCGTCACCGATGCCCGCCAGCTGCTGGTCGGCTGGGGCGCACATATAATGCCGCGTGTCGAAGTCTTTGGGAGCGAGCGGCCATTGGGTTTCGAGCCAAGCCTTGTCATAGGTACCGGCGAAAGCCAGGCGCGGTTGCCAGCCCCGGCCAATCGTCCCGAATCCCGCCGGCCTCAGGGGTTCCCCAGGTCGGGCCTGCGCTTCGCCCGTATACATGACGTTGGGCGCCTCGGTCTTGACCGCAGGATCTGCAGACCGGGCGTTATGGAACCCCACGCCGACCGGGTTGCGCTGGTCCGTGCGCAAGTCTTCCAAAGTGCCGCCATAGGCGCGCTCATAGACGATCGGCATGGTCCGGAAAGGCGCCGGCGCGCTGTAGCCGCTGGAGTCGTAGATCCGGTCCCCGACGACCTGCAGCACCTTGCGGATCGAGTTACCGACACGCAGGCCGACCTGCATCTCGCGTACCGGTCTGCCATCCGGCGCGTGCGCGGCGCCATTCACGATCACCTCGGCGCCAGGCTTGACGGGCGCGATGTCCGCTTCGTAGCGGGTCGATGAAAGGGCCGGATCGCCAAAAGGCTCATCGCCAAAGATCACCGGCATCTGTTCGGCCGCTGGCTGGAATTCCTTTCCCTCATCAGTTGCCGTGAAACTTGCCGATAGCATCATAATCAGAGTTTCTTGGCCGTCAGCATTCAATTGGACGTGGGTCGCGGCGGCGAAGGGCGTCCTGTTTTCCAGCCAGACATCGAAGGCCATCGTTCAGCACCACCGGCCGTTTTCATCAAGCCCGATCGGCCAGTAGGGCATGGCCGTCAGTAGTTCTACATATTCCTTGTGGCCTTCATCGGCGACCCATTGCAGCAGGAACACCTCAGGCGCGATGCGGTCGGCCGCGGGCAGTGTTTCTCCCACCACAACGCATCGCAGCCAGTATTCCCGCACGAGCCACACCACCGCCGGATGATTCGCCGGGCCGGCCGCTGCGTTATCCAACTGGGCCGTGATCGCCTGATTGGCAGTCAGGCCGCCATCGACCAGTTCGTCGAGGCCAGCTTCCCAGATTTCGGAAGCCACGTCGAACGTCTCCTCCAAGTCAGCGAGGTAGGCCTTGAACAGGGGCCTATATGCAGCAGAGGCCTCGCGGCGCGAAAGGCGGATTCCATGATCGGGACCGACAACGTCCTGGGGTGCATTGAGAAGCCGGCTCAGGCCGAGTTCGACACTATGGGCAATCCGGATTGCCATTTTCTTTTAGCCTCAGCACATTTCGAGAGATGGATCCTCGCCGATCGGGACGTAGACGAAGTACTTGAAGTGCTTGAATAGTTCTGTGTCGTATTCGGACATCATTTCGACCAGCAGCAGATTGGGCGGCACGGGGCCGCTGGCGCCCTCTTCGTCGCCATCCTCACCCCAGTTCGATTCATCGTCCTCGTCGTCATCCTCGGTCTGCTGGGCGTACCGTTCAAGGTTCAGGCGATGGACCTTGAAGTAGTGCTTGCGGTAGATCGCCAGAATCCGTGGATGGGCCACCAGCCCGGCGGGCCAATGCAGATTGGCTATGTTCTCACCGGAGGCATTCAGGCGTTGCTGCAGTGCGTCCCACCACGCCTCGATCTCGGGCATGACGGCGTGGAGCTCGGCGGTCCACGCATCGATTATCGCCGTATAGTCAGCGTCGAGACCGGCAAAACCCGCTGCGCTCATCGCCTAGATCCCCCGAGCCTTCATGAAGTCCGTGACCGCCTTGTTGTCCACCTTTGACTGCCGGCCAGGCTGGCTGTTGCTATGGCTGGAGCAATGCGGCCTGACGTAAAGCGCTTTCATCGCGTCCTTGAACCCTTGTGGGACGACCTCTATGTTGCATCCGCCCGCATACCACGCTGCCTTCTGCGTCGGCTGGTGATCGGCGATCAGCGGGGCTTCCGTCCCCGCAATTTGCCGGTTGACCTTGGCCTGCAGCCGCTTGATCGCGGTCTTGTTCTTGCCGGTCGTGCGTTTCATCAACCTGTCAAGGTTACGTTTGCATTCCCAGCATGGCCGGTTCTGGACCTTGGCTTTCTGTGGGTTCGTTGGCTTGGTGTAGTGATCGTCGTAGCAATAATCAGTCGTGCATTTCTTCTTCTCTTTCACCAGAAGGGAGGTGCGGAAGTTGACCAAGGCGGCGGTATCGATGGTGTTCGGGAGTGGACTTGCGGTATTCTGCTCCATGGTGTCGCCATGACGGCAGACACCCTTGCCCTCCACCTTGACGACGAACGACCAGAGCTTGAACACCCCCTTGCCCTTGATCTTGTGCGTTACGACCCCCGCGCCGAGGCCTTGGGTGGCCGGCTCGTTGCCGGTGCTGGTCGCAACCTCCGACGAGCTTTCGAGCGCGGTCGGATTTCCTTCGATTTTGACGCTCTTGCTGCCTTTGGTGAGATCGCTGGATGACAGCATGTTGACATATGGAACCGGAACCGGGCCTGCCGGCGGGGAAGGCGGGCTCAGGCACACATCTCCTGGCGCCACGCCCTTGCCGCCGCTTCCCTTATGGAAGAAGCCCATGCCTTCTGCAAAGACGGTGCTGCCCATCAGAGATGTTCCGTCTCAGGGCGCGGGGCGCGCATTTTCGGCAGGGCGTTGGCCGCCAGATCGTGAATATCCGAGAACGCGAACTCATGCACCGACCAGTCGTCAAGCCAGAAGCCAATCCGGTTCGGATCGCCATGGCTGTTGCTGGGCGCGGCAAGGTTGGCCAAGCCTTCGGCGATCCAGGACTGCGTCCTCTGCAATTCGACCGCTTCATCAACGATTGACGCGACGCCGTCGAACCATGCATCGTCAGGCGTCGGTGTAGCCCCAATCCCGATGATCGCGAAAGGATAGCGCCGTCCGACGCGGTCCTCGCTCATCCGCCAGACGCCGGCGCAGGGTTGGTCACCAAAAATCCCGGCTTGGACAATAAAGCGCCAGGCGCGCGGGTCGAGCTCACCTTCATCCGGCCGCGCGCGCAATTCCATCGACATCCAGCGGTCCCAGCGGTCGACGAAAGTCCGCGGCAAGTTCCAGGCGACAAAGTCGCCCGTCGCCGGGATCTTGCCGAAAAATCCAGTGCTCATATCTGCGGCGGACATGAGAATTTCTTGAACATTTGCAAATTGTAGGGATTTTCGACGCTGGCCGCCTTAAGCTCGAAATCGGCGTACATGCCTTGCGTGCCCAGTCGCAGGCTGTAGACGTCGGACAAAGAGGTGCCGGTGAAGCGGCCGCTGCGCAGCAGCCTCAGCCACGCCCAGCTGCCGGTTTCGTTCAACATGACTTCGGGCGAGCCGTCGATCGGCTGGAAGGCCAGCGAGATGACGCCGGTGCCGTCCTTGCCGGGCCAGGTCATCGGCTGCGGCCGCGTCGCGTTGTTGTAGTAGACGAGGTTCTGACCATCGAGATTGAGCGTCACGCGCGTGACGTTGGGCGACAGGTCCGTCGGTTGCAGCGTAAAACTCATCACCGGCCCGGTGCCGCCTGGAAACAGATCGTCGCGGATCCGCCTGGCCTGTTCGAACGCCGCCAGAGCCGCCGCGTCGAGGCCAAAATCGGCGCGCCATTTCCATGGCTGGCTGGCGGTGTCGACATAGCTGATCAAATGGTCGTTGATGAAGGTGTCGATCATCCCGGCCGGCCCGAACAGGCGGGCGAAATCGCGGACATTGACGTCGACCGCGCTTTCGGGGCTGAACGGATAGCGGTCGTTCAGGGCTGCCTGGCAGAACGGCAGGATGTCGGCGCGCCAGATGGCGTTGAGTTCAGAGGTGACCGCCTTCTGGGTCAGGCCGCTGGTGTCGCCGGCAATGCCGCCGAGCCAGTCGTCGACCGGATCGGGCAGGATCTGCGCTTGCCTCGCCACCGCACCCGTCAGTTCGGCCAGCCCACCCTGCTTCTTGATTGCGTCCTGCGGGTCGGGATTGGCCGTGACCGTCTGCAGCACGTTCGAAAGTGCGGTCAGCGCCACCACCGCGGCATCGAGTGCCGGCGGCTGGCCGTCGACCTCGGCGATCGCCCCCTTGAGCGGCTTGAAATGTTCGGCAACCAGATTGCCGGTAAGATCCACCTCGTCGGCGGACCCCGCGCGTGGCAGCAGTTTTGCACCTGTCTTCACGATCTTTCCAAGCTTCCCCAGCTTGCCGAGCAGTTTCGAGGTGCCCTTGGCTGCTGCCTTGTTGTCGGCCGGCGCTTCATCGGATCGGGTCAGCTCGGTCTCCTGAACGACCGCCGTAAGCAGGCGCTTCAGCGCGGAGTCGGCACTCGAAAGATCCTTGAGGTTCTCGCTGGCGACATTCAGGTCGGCCAATGGCGCGAGCCTGATATCGCGCAGGATGCTGTCCCATTGCGCGATGTAGTCTTCGTAATAGAGTTTCAGGATATCCTCGGACAGCGCCGAAACAGAAGTTTCGGAATTTTCCGAACAGCCTCCGGCAAAGACCGCCCGATCGAGTGCGGCCTGGGCGGCGACATCCTCGATCCGGTCGAGAATGGCATCGTGGAAGCCGGAATAGGTGAACGCGCCCGAAATGCCGACGCGCAGCGTCTTGTCGGAACGCCGTGCAAAAACCTTGGCGCCGTTGGGGCCGGCGAAATTCGCCGGGACCCATTCCTTGAGTCCGGCCACCGCCGGGTCGGCCAGCAGCTGCCTGTAGGCACGCGCCGGTAGCGAAATCGTGCAAACCGTTTTCAGCGCCTCGGCAACCAGCGCCTGATCGGCTGATATGTAGCTGTCGTCGACCGCCATGCGACGGATCGCGGCAAGCTGGTGCTCTTCCGCGTCGGCGGTGGGAAAGGGCGCCGCCGGCGCGAATTCCGGCAAGTCCTTGACCCACCAATTCTCAACGTAATCGGCGTCCATCTGCGACAGGCCCGTCATCATGCGATAGGTCTTCAGCGCCCCCAGCATGAAATCCGGATCGCGGATCTGCCGCCACATGGTCGCCTCGAGCAGGGCGACCATGTGCGGCTCGAGGACGTTGCGCAAAGCGTGCTCGTAAGTGTCGGCCTGCGCCCGCAGCAGTTCTGCCGACGCCGACGGCCCGAGCAGATCCTGGGCACTGCTCGGCGGTGCGGTACGGGCATTTGCGACCTCGGCCATCGCATTGAGCGCGCTGTCGATGGCGGGCTGCTCCACCGATGCCGGGCTCGCGGCTGCCGCGGTCAGCGGCGCCTGCAGCGCTTCGAACTGGCCCGCCTGCGCTGCGATCGCATTGCGGTTGTCATAGTAGGACCAGGTGAACATCGCGCCGGCCAGCAGGGCGGCGGCGGCACAGGCGGCCGCGGCGCCACGCCAGATCCAGGCGCGGCGGCGCTGCGCCAGCGGATCGAACGTTCCCAGGCCGGCTTCCCTGAAAATGACCTCGGTCAGCAGGTTCTTCAGGAAAAAGCTGCGTTTTTCAACACGCGGCGCCGGCATGGCCCGTCGCGGCGGAAGACCGAAGGATGACGACAGCGCCGCCGTCAGCCGGTCGATAGGCGCCCCTTCCTGGGTCGCCGACGTCAGATAGAGGCCGCGCAGCCAGGCGGCTTCTTCGTAGCGGCTTTCGCCGAACATCGCCTCGACCAGCACCTGGATCGGCTCGGACAGGCTCGTCAGCTGAGCGGGAAACCTGAAAATCTCGGCGCGGGCGGCGAGTTTGTCCTCGTCCTCCAGGCGCGGCACCAGCCGTCGCTCGAGTTGCGTCGCAAGGGTGGTGATTTCCCGCTCTATGGTCTTTGCGTCGACATGCGCATCCAGCGCGAAGGTCGTGCCCCAGACCTGCTCGCGCGAGGCCGTCGACAGGCCGCCGAAGAAAGCCTCGAAGCCCTTGATCAGATCGGCCTTGGTCAGCATCAGATAGACTGGAAGGCGGATTTCGAGCCGGTCGTTGAGCTCTGCCAGGCGACGACGGATCTTGCGGCCATGCGCCTTGATGGCTTCGTCGCCCTCTGAAAGCGCATCGATCGAAAGCGCGACGATCACGCCGTTCAGCGCCCGGCGGCCGCGATGCTTTTTCAAGAGGTCGAGGAAGCCCAGCCATTCCGCCGCATCGACGTCGGGCTGGCTCTCCTGCTGCACATAGCGGCCCGCCGTGTCGATCAGAACTGCGTTCTCGGAGAAAAACCAGTCGCAGTTGCGGGTGCCGCCAACTCCCTGCAGATCGTCGGTGAGGTCGATTGGAAAGTTCAGGCCGGACTGGCGCAAGGCCGTGGTCTTGCCGGTGGCCGGCGGCCCGACGATCACGTACCAGGGCATCTCGCGCAGGAACTTGCGTCCGCCCAGCTTGCGGCGCTTCAATTCGACCATCACCTCGGCGAACTTGGCGCCGACGGCGGCGACGTTCTCTTCGCCGGGGCTCAGCGGTTTCTCCACCACGGGCGCAGCGATTTCGGCGACGAACATGCGGTTGGCCCGGATCGCCCGGCGCTGCGCGACGATCAGCCAGATCAGCCAAAAAATGACCAGCAGCGCAATGATGACGATGCGGACATTTTCCGAGGCGAAGGGTTCGTAAGCACCGACCCTGACGATCGGGCCGAACACCCAGATAACCAGAGAAAGCAGCGCGATGCCGATCAGCGTCCACAGCCAGCGCGATGTCAGAACCGCCCAGAGGAAGCGCAGGATGAACATCTCACAGCCTCTTTTCGACCAGCACCTCGACGCGGCGGTTCAAGGCCCGTCCCGCGCGGGTGCTGTCGTCGGCCACTGGATCGGTAGCTGCACGTCCTTCGAAACGAATGCGGTCCTGCGGCACACCGTTCTGGACCAGCATCTCGGTAATGGTTGCTGCGCGCGCTTCCGACAGCCGCTGGTTGGTGGAAAGCGGATTGGACCGTTGCAAGGGAATACTGTCGGTATGGCCGACCACGGTGATGTTTCCGATCAGTTCCTGATTGGCGAGGATCACTTTGGCGATTGAACCGATCAGCGGTTCGAAGCCTTCCGTCAGTGTCGGCCGCGACGACTGGAACAGTTCGGGGTTGGAGGCCTGAATGATCAGCCTGGCCAGCGAAACGCTCTCGGTGCCGCTTAGCGCAGCCCTGAGATTGGCCGGCGCTCCGGCCTGAAACTCCGGCACCAGCGCGAAATCCACCGCCTCCGGCGGCGGCGCGTCGACCTGTGGCGATGTCCGGCTGATCTCGCCGCGGGCTCGCGGCGGCAAAGCACGAACCAGCGTCGAAAGCTCGACCGCCTGACTGCTCAGTCCCATCGACAGGCCGAGATAGATTGCAGTGGCGAGAACCGCCGCGCCGAGCCCCATCACCCAGATCGGCACGATGAAGCGCTGCGGCTCGTCGGATGCGATCACGCCTTTCCAGTTCGGCGACAGCGGCGCGCCGTCGGCATCGGCATCGCGCAGAAAGCGCGCCGCAGCAACGCGAACCGCATTGAGCGAGCGGTCGCCCGACCGGCCTGGCACACGATATTTGCCGCGGAAGCCGAGCGCCAGGCAATGATATTGCAGTTCGAGCAATTCGCGATCCCGGTTCGGGTGCCGCTCCAGTTCATCGAGACGCGTGAAGAACTGCGTGCCGGCATCGACATCGCCTCGAAGCATCACCACAAGCGGCTGGCGCGGCCATGCGCTGGCGCCGCCCCATGGCGTGTTCAGGGCCAGATCATCGAGCAATGCCGCCACCACCCAGGCTGCCTGGTCGGCGCGCTCCAGGGAGGACCCCGCCGCCATTGCCGCGTCACGCGCCCGAACCAACTCGTCGAGCAACCGGGTGCGCAACGCTTCCGGGTTTTCCGGCGGCAGCGCGCTTTCAAGCTCGGGCGCGAACTCGAGCAGGGGCGCGAATGCGTTGACCAGCGTGTTCGGATGGGTGCGCGACCGTTTAATTGGCACACCCGACAACAGTGGCGTCATCGGTCGCGGCATCGGTGCGCCGGTCAGTCGTATGCGGGTGCGTTCGCGATCCTCCGACAGTCCGAAAGGATCATCCCGGCTCATCATCTCACCTGTTTACCGAATAGCAGTCGACCTGCGGCTCGCTCGGCAGCACACCCGACACGCCGATGACGAAGCCGGGGGCATCGAGCAGCGAGGCCCAGTGCTCGCTTTTCTGATCGAGCTCAAGGCACAGCCGATCGCCATCGTAGGGGATTTCGCGCGGCTGGGAATGAAGCGGCTTCAGTGGAATGCCGGGCAGACGGGATTTCCACAAGCCCTCGAACTGATCGGCCGAACCGACGGTCGCCTGGTTGACGAAAATCTTGCGCAACGCATCTTCCGACAGCTCGGAGCCGACCCGGATGACGATCCGGCTGGCCACCAGCAGCTTCGGGTTGTCGATGCGGATTTTCCAGACGTTGGTCGAATGCCGCATGACCGGCAGTGCGCGTGATTTAGGCTCGATGTAGCGCAGGCTCAGGATGAGCGAGCGCAAGGCGTCGGCCAGCGCCGAATAGGCGGGGCCGGGCGCCATGTGATCGTAGGCCGGCAGCTCGCTCAGCCGTCGCGCGCTCGAGCCATAGGTCGCCATTGAACCGGCAAGACCGGCAAGCTCCAGGTAAAGCTCGGCCGGATGGAAAACATCCTGAGCCAGCATGTGCGCCAATCGCGGACGCGCCGCATTGGCGAGATTGAGCATCAGCAGGTCTTCGACGCTGCGCCCTGGTCCGCCCATGACCATCTTGCCATGCGCCTCGGCGATCTGGTCGAGGCCGGTGACAACTTCCAGAAGCAGCTGCCGGTACCAGGCCACCGCCCCGGTAACCAGTGTCGGCGGCAGGAACGTCTCGTCCAGCGAGACGCCGCCGTCGGCGCGAACTCCTTTGATGTCGGCTATCGGCAGGGCGGTGTAGCCGCCAACCGATTTTCCCGGTGCAATCAGCAGCGCCTGCGGGCGGGCGATTTCGATTTCTTCAGGATCCGAACCGCCCTGGACGGCGTCGCGCACCGAAACGATGCGCCCATGATAGCGTGCGCCCGTCGATGCGGCGTGCGCCGGATCGAAGCCGACACCGCCGGCAGGCTCGAGCGGCAGGGCGACCAGCACCGGTCCGGCGCCGGTATCGGCGGTGACCGGCAGCGGTCGTGGCGCGTCCATCAGGTCAGGGATGGAGAAGGGGGTTCCATCCGGAAAGATGCCGCGTGCCGACAGGATCGAGACCTGGCCGGCATCGAGCATTGCCTGGTCCAGCGTCAGCTGCTGAAAGCCGAACGTATGCAGCTGCCCGGCCTGCAACGCGCCGCGCACCGTCGCCTCGAAAAAGCGATCCTGCTGCTGAAAATGCTGGGTCCGGAGAAACAGGCCCTCGGACCACAGCACCCTGTTTGCATCGCTCATGCCGCTACTTCCTGCATCGAGCACCCTTGCCCTGGCCACTAGGCGGAAATGCCGCCGCTGCCAAGCGTGACGTTGACGGTAACTGTCGATCCCGACGACACCGACTTGGTTGTACGCCAGGTCCGGCCGCCGGGCTCGCGAACCAGGGCAACGAAGCCCAGCGCAGCCGCGTCCGGCTCGACCGTGATGGTTTTGGATGCGGTCTTTCCAGGCCCGACGGAGATCTGGTCGGATCCGATGAGATCGCCTGCGAGCGCGGAGCCGGCATCCCCCTGCAGCGCGAAATAATCGGCCGAGTTGAATTTGCCGGTGCTGCGCAGCCGCATCACCAGGACCGTCACCGGCCGGTCGCCGCCGCCTGGTCCCGGGTTCATGCCGGCCGCGCCGGTCAGGTTGACGGTCACCGCGGATGGTTTTGGCGGACCGCTCTGGCAAGCAGCAAGCAGCCCGGTTGCGCCCAGGGCAACGACAAATTCGCGGCGATCGATCATGTTTTCACTCCTCCTCATATGCATCCCGAAAATCAGCGCCGATTTCGCCCAGGAAGCTCGATTCCGCACTCTGGGCGATTTCACGATGGCGTTTCTGGTAAAGCTCCCACAACCTGGCGCGGCGCCCGCCCGAAAGCACGGTACCGATCGCGGAACTCGATTTGAGCTCTTCCTCGATCGCTGCCGGGTCAAAACGGTCAATCATTCGCCGCAAGGCGGACTGCACGCCTCGCCAGGCGCGCACATGATGTTGCGCGAGATCGCGGACGGCGTCGGCGATTGCCGCTTCACCGGCCAGAAATCCGGGGCTGCGGTCTGCGATGAGGGTCACGATGGCGTCGTCGACCGTCGGCAGAAACTTGAGCGGATTGACTTCAGAGGCCCCAACCACCGTCTGGGCGACGCGCGCGTTTCCCTTTTCCTCGGCCCGCTTGCGCAGCAGCTGCATCAGGCCTTCCATCATGAGCCGATACTCGCGACCGAACTTCTCCATTTCCGCGACGCTGTCGCGTCCGGGAAACTCGGCTTCCTCAATGCCCATGCCTCGCAGGAAGGCGCTGCGAAAGGCCATGTTCGCCGGTTGCGCCGCCGCCGGGGAGGGGGCGGGTGTGGGGGCAACGCCAGCACGTGGCGGAGACGGGATAGCTGCCCCGGGGCCAGGCAGATCCCAGGGATTGGCCGGCTGCGGCTCTGGGGCGACGTGTTTGCGTTGACCGGCCGAGCCGGCTCCGTTTCTCAAATCGGGCGACGCGGCCGGCCCGAAACCGAAACCGTCATCGAATTCAGATGACTTTCTTGAAACGGGCTGGCTTGAAACGGGCTGGCCTGGAAGGGGCTCGCTTGCACCGGAAGGCACCGGATCGAAGCTGAATGGGTCTGCGGTGTCCGGCGCACCACGCGGTTCGGAATAGCCAGCGCCATTCGGCGCCGGCGTCGATACCGGGTCGAGGCTGAACGGGTCGTCGAAGGCAGGCGAACTGCGCTGGTTGGCGCGCTCGAACGCTCCTGGAACGGGTTGCTCGAACGGGTTCGGCAGATCGGCGGGACGCGGTCGGCGCGGCTCTTCTTCGACCGTGGCTGAAAAGAAGTCATCGCGGCCGATGCTTACCGGCGCTCGCGATGCCGGCGGTGACCGTTCGGCGAACGATTGGCTGGCCGCTTGTGCCTGAGCGACCGGCGTCTGCAGATCGACGCATACGATGTAGTCGCCCAGCCTCAGCCGCATGCCGTTCTGAAGACGGACCGACGTGCCGGTGCCGAGCGGGCTGTCGGCCTCGTTTATGAACAAACCGCTGCTTGATGTGTCGGTGACGAAATACCCATCCGGCCCGCCGGTGATCCTGCAATGGGCGCGTGAAACGAACATGTCGGGATCGTCGATCTGCCAGTCCGCATCCGCGCTGCGGCCGATCACCAGTTCACCCTCGTCCAGCCGGCTCTGCCGTACCGCCTGGGTGCGTGGCCCGTGCTCCAGCGTCAGCAGCAGACTCATGCCGCGACCTCCGCCATTTCCGGCCGCCATCCGACGATCGTCCGCAGCCGCATATCGTCAGCATCGCCCCTTTCGGTGGGCCGCGCAAGCCAGGTAGTCCGGCCGAGCTGTACCGCTCCGATACGCGGCGGCGGCACAGCTTCGCGCGCGAGCACGATCCGCAGATCGACGTCCAGCGATTCCCCGACCATGTCGCGAACCGCCTGCTTGAACATTTTCAGGCGTTGGCCGCCCGGCAGGAACGTCTTGAACTCCTCATAGCCGAGTGGGCCGACGCGCAGCTCGATCCTGCTTTGGCGGCTGAAAACGCGCGGGCCGATCGTCGCCCCGCGACCCAGCACTGCGTAAGCCTTGGTAAGCCGGGTCTGGAGCGTCGCCGGTATGGTCATCCAGGTGGCAACGAACTCCTTGATCGCGACCGGCACCTTGAATGCTTCCGCCAGGAACAGCGTCAGCCGCTCCGGACCGTCGACCTGGCTGGCGAGCGCCGCCGCCTGGCGAAGCTTCACGGCGTCGAGATCGGGATTTTGGGTGCCGGGAAGTCCGGTTCCCGCCATGGCTTCAAGCATGGCCCTTACCCGGCCGCCGACCGCACGTTCAACCTGTACCGCCGGATGCGCGTCCGCCCAGGCCCGATAGTACAGGGCGATCATCCGGTGTTGGAGAATATTGACGAAATCCACGAACGTCGTGTCGACGGTCTGTCGTGCGTCGGCGCCGGTGAACCAGCGCTGCGACAGACGATCGAGCACCCAGCGTGTCAAATGAAGCGGCATCGGGCCTTCCGGTCCCATCAGCCCGAGATTTGCAACGGTGACCCGGGCCGGTGTCCCGTCCGTCCCCGGCGTCTTGTCCTTCGCCTCGCGGAATTCAACCACGTCCTTGGCGGAAAAGCTGAGACGCACATGCTGTCCGAGCCTTGCCGGCTCGCGATCTGCGCGGCCGGAATAGCCGAACAGCCCGCCGCGTTGTTCGAGCCGGCGCAACAGTTCGAAAAAGTCGAACGTATCGTCCAACTCTTCGGCCCGGCCCGGATCGAGCTTGCCTAGATCAGGTAGCGATTGCCGGGCGTCATCGGCCATGGCACATCCTCCTGCTTCTGCAGCAGCCGCGTGCGGGTCCGCACAAAGCCGTTTATTCCGGCGTGACGGGCAAACAGCCGTGCAAGCAAGGCCGAAAGCAGCAATGTGCTTTGCCCGGCCAGGACCGATTGGTCCACGTGCAATGTCACTTCCGTGCCCCGTCCGAAGCACATCGGCCCATCGATCTGCAGCCGTTCGATGACCGAGCGCGAGTCGATGCGAACGATCGAGTGCACGTTGCGAGCCAGGCTCGGATCTCCCCGGTCGGCGTAAAGATCGAGCAACGCATGCAGCGGATCGACACCGCGGCCTTCCTTGGCGAGGCTGAGAAAGTTGAGGGCCAGCTGCGCAACCAGCCGCCATGCGAGATTATCGGCTCGGGATTCGCCTTCGGCGCCCGCGGGCAGCGCCGCCGGGATAGCCGGCTGCGGCGGGCGCAAAGCACCGGTAAGCCGGACCGTTTCGACCGGATCGCCCGTCTCCAGCGTCAGGGTAGGGTTGTCGTCGAGGATCGGCAGATCGCGGTTGGTGCAAAGCGCCATGATGTCGAGACGCTTCAGCGGCCGGTTCGCCGGGCTTCCGGCCGGCCGTGAAACCGAAAGGAAAACGTCGTCCCCGGTGTAAGAAGTCCGGGTCAGTCCGTCGCGCCGTTCATCTTCGGTGGCCCGGCGAGGGCGCCGTTCGGTGGAATAGACCCAGCCATTGCTGCGGTTTTGCCCCAGGCTGAAGAGTTCTGGAATTTCGGCGTCAGGACCCTCGGCATCGGCGTCCTCGACATGGGTCACCCGATAGATTTCGAAGTCGCGCGCCCGCGTGCGGTCGGCATGCAGCACCTGCCGCGTTCTGCGCGGATCAAGTTCGATGACGTTGCAGTCACGCTCGAACAGGTTGATGATCGGTGTCGCGAAAAGTTCGAAATCCGCCGGCGTCACATCGGCAAGCTCGGGCACCGGGCGCCGGAACATGAAGATGATCTCGACCCCGGCCTCGCATCGGCGCACGACCGGTTGCAGTCCTGAAACCCGCACGTAGTGAAAGCGCTCGGGCATCATGAAATATTCACGCAGCAGGCGGTAGCCTTCGAAGGTCGGCCGGGTACGAGGCATCAGCGCCTCGTCGTCGCTGATGCCGACCATTTCGGGTTCCGGCAACGGCGACAGCGGATTGGCCTTGCCCTCGGCGCGGGCGCCAACGGCCGAGCAGGCGCCGAAAATCGCGTCGAACAGCAATGGCGCTTTGGTGCGTCCGGCAAAATAGAAATCAAGCCGGTCGAGCGCCAATTCGCCAAGCTTGCCTTTTCCGGCCCGGCCCAGAGTGATGCGCAGCGCCGCCTCGCCGCCTACGCCGCCGATCGGTGTTATGCCGGCCGCCGCCAACCCGCTGCGATCCTGGAAATAGCTGACCGAATTGATGGTTATCGGCCACAGCGTGATTTCCTGCGCGGTGGTGAACGTGCAGCGCGTCGACAGGCCGGGTTGCAGACTGGACACCAGCCGCGTGTTCCGCTTGATGACATGGCCGGCAATCATCGACTGGACCTGCTGGCCGGGTTTCAGCACTGCCATCGCCGTTGCCGGCGCCGGGGTAACCAGATCGGGGTAAAGGACATCCAGGACGCTGCGTGAAAACCGCGAACGCTCGGCGTCGACTTTCAACCGGGTGCGCGCAGCGAGGAAAGCGACGCCGTCAAGCAGCCGCTCGACATACGGATCCGGGCAGGGGACGGTATCGAGAGAAAGATTGCGTGCCACCGCCGGATGCATGTCGGCAAATTCCGCCGCGAGTCCGCGGATATGGGTCAGTTCCTCCTCGTAATATTCTACGAAGACCCGATCCATCTCAGCTTTCCCTGAATTCGGTCCGCGCCAAACCGTTGTCGAGGTTGACTGTCGTGCGCAGGCGCATGCGTTCCGGCGTCGGCGTCATGATCAGCACAGCGTCTATCTCGATCTTCAGGCCCGCACTTTTGTCACCAAGGGTCACCGCTACCTTGGTTGCGCTTTCCTTGAGACGCGGCTCGAACGTGGCAAGAACCGAGCGGATCTCGCGCGCCAGCGCCTCGCGATCAAAGTCGCGCGACGAACGGCCCGAAAACGACGGCACGCCGTAGTTGACCACGCTTCGGCGCACCTCGGGAAAATCGGCCAGCGATGGCGGATTGTCTGCAGCCTGTTCGTTTTCGAAATCGGAAAGAAGCGGAACAGCTTCGAAGCGCTCGGTGTTGAACAAGGCCTCGATGTCGCGCCGCACCGCCTCCCTGAGGACGCGTGCCGATACGACCACGCCACGGCTTTCGATCTCGGCGCGGTGTTGGGTCTGAAAGCCCAGGCGGTGCAGACGCCGCTTCTGATCGGATGTCAGCTCCGCGTCGGCATCGATAAGCCGCGCGCTGCCGGCAAGCAGCGTGTCCAGCCGGTCGGCGCCCAACTCGTCATGCAAGGTCTGGCGCAGCCCGTCGATCTCGGAGGTGACGCCCGGCAGGTCGTTGACGAGGCGGTCCCAAAGAGAGGGCTGGACCGCCTCGCGTTTCGCCCGCGAACTGCCGGTAACCTGTAGCTTGTCGGCGCCGGGCCGCCGCGCCTCACTTGCCGACATAGACATCCATTTCGATTTCGTCATCCTTGTCATAGACGAACTTGATCTTCTTGTAGGCGAAGCTGACCTCCTCCTCGATCAGGTCTTCCTCGTCCTCGGCCTGCGACATGTCGTATTCCATGATCGAGGCGTCGGTCAGGGTGACGACCAGATAGTCGCTGGTCTCGCCATCGATGGTCCGGCGGGCGGAGAACACAACTTCGTCCAGCGCCTTGTTGTCGAACAGCGCCTTTTTCAGATAGGGGGATGACTTGTCATAATGCTTGGTGAACTTGATCATCCCCAGCGACACGCGACCGCGGCGTGAGAGCGAATTCGGATCGTATGGCGCGATTATCTTGTAATCGACCCCGTGGACTTCGATTTCGTCCTCATGGCCGTCTCGAACGCTTGGCCCTTTGATATCCGGAACTTTTAGAAAACCATCAATTTTCACGGGCATTGTCTTCCTCCAGCGTTTTCAAAACAAAACAGGATTATGTTGCTGCAAATCAAGACTTTACGGACGGTAGTTCCGACACCAGACGAAGCGAGGCGTTGATGCCCTCCAACTGGTAATGCGGGCGCAAATAGAAGCGGGCGTTGTAGTAGCCCGGCCGCCCCTCGACGCTGTCCACCTGGACTTCAGCGGCGGCAAGCGGGCGCTTGGCGCGCGCCTTGTCGTCGGCAAAGGCCGGGTTGGCCAGCACGTATCGGTTGATCCACTCGGTCAACCAGATCTGCATGTCCGACCGCTCCTTGAACGACCCTATCTTGTCGCGCGCAATGGCTTTGAGGTAATGCGCAAACCGGGAAACCGGGAACAGATAGGGCAGGTTGGCGCTCAGCCGCTCGTTCGACTGTGCGTCGGGATCGACCAGCCGGCCGGCGCGGGTCTCGTCGTCCTGCAGCGAATGCGCGCCGATGAAAGCCGCCAGATCCGTGTTCTTCCGGTGCAGGATCGGCATCAGGCCGAGCTTGGCCAGTTCCGCCTCGCGCCGGTCGTCGATGGCGACTTCCGTCGGACATTTCATCGCCACCGATCCGTCGTCGGTGGGGAAGGAGTGCACCGGCAGGTTGATGACCGTGCCGCCATTCTCGACGCCGCGGATCTGCGTGCCCCAGCCATAGAGCTTGTGGCTGCGGTTTATGTTCACGCCCATCGGGAAGGCGGCGTTCATCCAGACATATTTGTTGTGGTCGCCCTGGACCTCTTCCTCGAAGGTGAAACCCTTCACCGGAACGGTATCCGTGCCGTAGGGAAGCCGTGCCAGGACGCGGGGCATCGTGAGGCCGATATAGCGCGCATCCTCGCTCTCGCGCAGCGATTGCCACGAGGCGTAGGCGGCGTTGGAGACGATCTGCTGCAGGTCCTGCGGGTTCGGCAGTTCCTGCCAGCTGTCCATGCGGAACAGGCGCGGCGAGGCCGCCGCGATGAACGGCGTGTGGGCCGAGGCGCAGACGCCCGAGATGTTGCGCAACAGGCCGACGTCACGCGGATGGTTGGAGAATTCGTAGGCGCCGATCAGGCAGCCGATCGGCTCGCCGCCCAGCATCGAATACTCGTCCGTATAGACCTTCTTGAAGATCGGGCTCTGGTCCCACATCTGGCCTTCATAGTCTTCAAGCGTGTCGGCGAGCTGCTCCTTGGAAATGTTCATCACCCGGATCTTCAGCTTCTGATCCGTCTCGGTGTTGTTGATGAGATACCACAGGCCGCGCCATGTGCCTTCCATTTCGCGCACTTCCGGCGCGTGCAGGATCTCGTTGACCTGCTCCGACAGCATCTTGTCGATGCCCGCGATCAGCGACTTGATTGACTTGATCGCGTTGGACGAGATGGTCGTGGTGTCGGATCGCGACTGTGCCGCCAGCGCGAGATTGCGAACGAGCTGCTGCAGCTTCTCGCTGTCGTCCTTCTTGACCTTGAAATCCTTTTCCAGGAGCCCGCTGAATTCTCCGAGATCGATGGTCTCCGCCTCGGCGGCGACGGCTGCGGTCTTTTGCTGTTCGGCCATGACTTACACCTCAACCTTGTCTTCGTCCGACAATGCCTGGCTGGCGATCTTGCCAAGAAGCGGCTCGTTGTTCAGAAGCTGCGCTATGCGCTTTTCAGCGTCGACGCGGCCATCCATGAAGCCGAGCAGCTCCTCGAGCTGGCGACGCATCTTGAGGATCTCGGCCAGTTGCGGGACTTGCTCGGCAATCTTGTCCGGGGCGAAGTCGCCCATCTTGGTGAAGGTAAGATCGAGTGCCAGCTCTTCATCCCGCTCGGCGCCCTCCGCCTGGGGCAGCGTATTCTTCACGCGGGCTTTGACGCGCGGTCCAAGCGCCTCCATGAAACGCGGGAAGCGGTTCGCGTCGGTCTCGACAAAGGAGCGGTCCAGCACCGACTTCATCGCTTCCTTGGTCTGTGAAGCGCCGGATAGGTCGGCCATCACCCCCATGACGAACGGCAATTCGATCGTCGTCGGGCTGCCATAGGTTTCCACGTCATAGGCGATCTGCACGCGCGGAGCGCGGTTCCGTTCGATGACTTTCGCTTTGCTTTCAGCTGCCATGGCTCGTTACCTTTCATCCTTCTGGGCCGTCTTCTTGGCATCGGGAACGCCGGCAAGCAGCCGGAATTCCTTCAGCCCCGACGGGGCGAGATCTTCCATCAGTTCAACGAAATCCATATGCACCATCCGGCGCACCCGGCGGGCCAGGTGCGGGATCGGGCTCGACGGTTCGGTGCGGTCATAAAAGGCGACGACGAGGTCGAGGCATTTCACGACGTCGTCGCGCGAGGAAATCCGATCCGGCAGCCCCGTGCTCGGTTCCGCGTAACTCGCCAGACTTGCCATAGTATCGGCTCCATGGCCCTTTGCAGGCATTTGACCGTTTCGAGCAGGCATTTCCGGATCTGCAGTCGTGGGGGCTGGCTCGGCCGCGCCGTTCGTCGCGGTCTCGATTGCCGAATTCCGTTCCAGGGTCGACAGCAAACGCTGCAGAAACCGTTTCAATTCCGGAACAGCGGCGCCACCGCCCTGCAGACGGACGTTGAGAGCCGTCTCGACCGCATCAAGAGCCGTGATCGCCGCTTGAGCATCGGCAATGAGCGACATCATCTCCGCATTGGCTTGATCGGCCTGCGCCTTGCACCCGCTATGAACCCGGTTCAGCAGTTGACCGTGCGCGCTGGCCAGCGTTGCCTTTTCCGCCGCATTCAATCCCGAAGCCGCTTCCAGAAGCATGACCCGCTCGTCGAGTGCGGCTTGTTCCAGATCGCGTCCGCTGATCGGTCCCATAGGGCGCGGCGCGAAGAACGTCATTCGCCGCAAGTCCGCCAGCAGCCCGTCCTGGCCGTTCTGGAGGTCGAGCAGGGCGTTGATGCGACGCAAGGCGGCGTCGCGTGGTGAGGCACTGGGCCGCAGGGCCGGGTGCATGGTCTCCCAATGCTGATCGAAGCTCCGCGCAATAAGGGTCAGGCCATGCGCGAGCCCGGCGAGCCGCTGCTCATTGGCCAGCGCGCGCGTGACAATGACGAGCAGGCGCAGATCCCGGCCATGCGCACGCAATTCCTCCGCCTTGTCGAGGACGGCAGGCCAGTCGACCGGAATGGTGCTTTGCGACGAGGGCTGGTTGTGGCCGCCATGGACGACCTTGACCTGCGGCTCGGTGAGACGCTCCAGCTCATGAAAGGCTGGATCGTTGCGCAAATCCTCCCCTGACGGATTTTCACCGTCCAGCGGATTCAGCCAGAGTGCGAGATCAAGCACACCATCCCCCAGCGCGCGGCTCGTGGGCCGTGCCTGACCCAACGTTACCACACTGCGACACTTTACCACAATTTAGTTGATGCTCAATCTTAATACGCGCCTGCAACCGGCGCGCTGGGCTCAAAAGTGCTGGCGCATTTCTCGAACCCTGTCGGTGAACGCATCGCCGACAGGCGGGGCGTTCGATGGCGTTGCAGCCGATGGCGCCGGCGCCTGCCGGCACGGAAGAAATCGACTGAATCGCACACCCGGACGGCCCGCTCATAAACGCTCTTTGTCAAGTCGCTGCTTATGTGGCAGTTTGTTGGCTGGCAGATTGGAGGGGCAAGTTCGATGGAACAGCGCCGGTCGTCGCAGAGCTTTAAACGCAAGGAACTGGTCGGCAAGCTCAATCCCACCTGTTTGCGCGCCTTCAAGGCTGCGGCCGACACCGCCAAGCTGCGCGGCAATCCTTATGTCGAGCTCGTTCACTTCATCGAGCAACTGGTGCTTTCAGAGCGCTCGGATATGCAGTTGATACTGGCAGACGCCGGGGTGGATGCGAGCCGGCTCACGGCCGATATGACCCGCGCCGTCGACAAGCTGCCTTACGGCGCCACTTCGATCGAGGAATTTTCCGATCATATCTTTCACGCCATCCAGGAGGCCTGGGGCCTGGCGGGACTGGAATTCAGCGTCGAGGAAGTGCGCAGTGCGCATATTCTGCTCGCCTGCCTGAAGACGCCGGTGCTGGAAGGCCTGCTGTCGAAGATCAGCGGCGAATTCGACAAGATCGATGCGCAGGGCGTCATTGCGCGGTTCGCGGACGTCATGGAGGGTTCGCTCGAAGCCGGCGCCTCGACTGCGGTTGCCGCCGCCGAAACACCGCGGCGTGCTCCGGGCGGGGATTCGGCGCTGGCCAAATATGCCACCGACCTGACCCAGCGCGCCCGCGACGGCAAGATCGATCCGGTCGTCGGGCGCGATCCCGAGATCAGGCAGATCGTCGATATCCTGATGCGGCGCCGGCAAAACAACCCGATCCTGACCGGCGAGGCGGGGGTCGGCAAAACCGCGGTCGTCGAGGGCTTTGCCTTGCGCATTGCCGAGGGCGACGTGCCGCCGACGCTGCAGGGCGTCAGCGTGCGCATGCTCGATGTCGGCCTGATGCAGGCGGGCGCCAGCGTAAAGGGCGAATTTGAAAAACGGCTGAAGGCGGTCATTGACGAGGTGCAATCCTCGGAAACGCCGGTCATCCTCTTCATCGACGAAGCGCACACTTTGATCGGCGCCGGCGGCGCGGCAGGAACCGGTGATGCGGCCAATCTGCTGAAGCCGGCGCTGGCGCGCGGCGAGCTTCGCACGATCGCAGCAACGACCTGGGCCGAATACAAGCAGCACATCGAGAAGGACCCGGCGCTTACCCGTCGCTTCCAGGTCGTCAAGATAGATGAGCCGTCGGAAGCGGTCGCCGTTCTCATGCTGCGTGGTGTCGCCGGTGTTCTTGAGCAGCATCACAAGGTGCAGATACTCGATCAGGCGATCGAGGCGGCGGTCAGCCTCTCCCACCGCTACATCCCGGCGCGGCAACTGCCCGACAAGGCCGTGAGTCTTCTCGACACCGCCTGCGCCCGTGTCGCCATTTCGCAGCATGCCACCCCGGCGGAGGTGGAGGACATCATGCGCCGCCGCCAGGCGCTGGACGTCGAGCGCGCCATCATCGGCCGCGAGGCAGCGATCGGCATCGACGTGGCCGACCGGCAGGCTCGGGTCGAAACCGGGCTTGCCGAGACCGAACTCACGCTTGCTGCCGCGCAGCAACGTTGGGATCGGGAAAAGGCGCTGGTTGGCGAGATACTCGAACTGCGCGCCAGGCTGCGCGGCGAGGGTGTGCCCCTCGACGCCGTGGAGCCTCCGGGGGCGGTCGCCGAAACCGCAGGCGCCGATGCCCCCGAGATCAAAGCGCCTGAACCCGATGCGCCCGAAACCGATGCGGAAGCAACGGCCACTGCCGATCCTTCTCCACCCGATCCGGCTGCCGATCTCGCGCGGCTGCGCGAGCTGATGGCCGAACTCGCAGAAGCGCAGGGCGAGACGCCGCTGATCCTGCCGTCGGTCGACCGCAACGCCGTGGCCGCCGTGGTGCAGGACTGGACCGGCATCCCGACTGGCCGGATGCTGTCGAGCCAGACCGAGAAGGCGCTACGGCTCGCCGTCACGCTATCCGAGCGCGTGGTCGGTCAGGATCACGCCATGGAAATGATTGCCAAGCGCGTGCAGACCAGTCGCGCCGGGCTCGGCGCGCCCGAAAAGCCGGTGGGGGTCTTTCTGCTCTGCGGTCCCTCGGGCGTCGGCAAGACCGAAACCGCGCTGGCCCTGGCCGAGACGCTCTATGGCGGCGAGCAGAACCTCATTTCGATCAATATGTCCGAGTTCCAGGAGGCGCATACGGTCTCTACCTTGAAGGGCGCGCCACCCGGATATGTCGGCTACGGCAAGGGCGGCATCCTCACCGAGGCGGTCCGGCGCAAGCCCTATTCGGTGATCCTGCTTGACGAGGTCGAGAAGGCGCATCCGGATGTGCATGAAATCTTCTTCCAGGTCTTCGACAAGGGAATGATGGACGACAGTGAAGGCCGGCGGATCGATTTCAAAAACACGCTGATCCTGCTCACCTCGAACGTTGGCTCCGAAGTCATCATGGACCGGACCAGCAGCGGCACGGTGCGGGCGGGGCTCGACGATCTCGACACAGCATTGCGCGCCCCGCTGCTGAAGGTTTTCCCAGCGGCCTTCCTCGGCCGGGTGGTGACCATCCCATACTACCCGCTCTCGGACATGATGATCGAAGCGATCACCCGCCATCAGTTCGCCAAGATCGCCCGCCGGCTGCGCTCGAGCAACGATGCCGAGTTGGTGATCGGTGACGGTGTCATGGATCTGGTCAAAGCCCGCTGCACCGAGATCGAATCCGGCGGGCGAATGATCGACGCCATTTTGACAAACACGCTTCTGCCCGAATTGAGCCGTGGCGTGCTGAACCGGTCGCTCGAGGGCGAAAAAATGACGAAGGTGACGGTCGGAGCCTCCGAAGGAGGTTTCACCTATTCCTTCGAATAGCTGAGCAGAACGTGGGACCCCGATTCACTCGGCGGGCTGGACCGGCTGCGCGGTGGGTTTCGCGGAGCCGCTGGCCCGCCGTCAGCATGCCGGAGCCGGCCGATCGGAAGATGTCGTTTTACCCAGGGCCGTTGCGCGAGGCACGTCTTATGGTCAGATGCCTGACACGGCGCGATGCAGCTCCAGCTTTGGCGATGGCGGGCGCACTGCATTATTGATATTGTACGCCCAGAACAGGCGCGCAAATGACATCCACTTCAGACAAGGCCGATGCGGTCGAGCAGTTGCTTGACACACCTGAACTCGCAACCGCACTGGAAAGCGAACAGTTCAAGAAATTCCTTGACCAGGTGCCGATCGCCATAGCCGTTGCAGACCTGGCCGCTGAGGAGCGTGTAGTCTACGCCAATCCGGAGTTCGAGAAACTGTCAGGCCTGACGGTCGCTAGGCTAACTCGAGAAAACTGGTCGGCCCTTTCGGGCACAGGCCTCTACCAGCAGAAGGACCGCCCGCTGGCCGAGGCCGTGGTCCGGGAGACCGATTTGGTCGGCACCTACAGGCTGGAGCACAACGAGGACAAGCTGCCGATCGTCGACGTTTATTCCAATGTCATCGAGGACGACAACGGCAAGATCTGCTTCCGGTTGGTGGCGCTGGTCGACGTATCCGCCCATGGCGAAGCGGCGGATCAGCCCTCGGTGGAGGAGCGTGTCAGCGAGAAAGACACGCTGCTGCGCGAACTGCAGCACCGGGTGAAGAATAACCTGCAGATGATCACCGCCCTGATACGGCTTGAAAGCCGCAATGCGACTGAGGCCGACCGGAGACGGTTTGAACGGCTCGCCGGTCGCGTCGACGCCCTGGCGATCCTCTACCAGACGCTGACGGCCGACGAGCAGAAGGAAGAGGTCGATCTTGGCGTCTATCTCAGCCAGATCGCGTCCGCGGTGATGAGCTCGCATGCAGTCGAGGGGATCCGCCTCGATATGAGGGTGGACACATATCCGGTGTCAATTAACGTCGCCATGCCGGCTGGACTGGTGGTCAACGAATTGCTGACCAATTCGCTAAAACATGCTTTCCAGGGGCGCGAAGGCGGCACGATAACGCTGCACAGCATCGTCGATGGCGACGGCTGCCGGGTCATAGTGGCTGACGACGGAATTGGACTGCCGGAAGGCGAGACGTGGCCCAAGCCAGGCAAGCTCGGAGCCCTGATCGCGCACTCGCTGACCGAGAACGCCAAGGCGCGGCTCGCGGTCGACTCGAGCGCCAGCAAAGGGACGAAGGTGACGATCGTCTTCAATCGATCAGCGGCTGCAAGCTGACACCCGACTAAGGCAGTTGGCTTCATGTCCGGCCTTGAGCAATTGCGCAAATAGCCGGCAGGCACGTCCGTAAGGTAGCAGGATGAAGTGCGGGCGTTTCGCTCGTTTGCGCCGGCGTATCAAGCCCGCTGCCCCGAGGGCCTCTTCGAAGATCTTTTTCACGCCGTGGGGCGGCGGGCTAGGAGGCAGCTCTGGACTCGGCGGACCGCGGGTGAGGGGACACGTTGCGGGTGCAAAGGAGCTCCGGGCGGGCGTGAAGGCGGATCAAGCGCTCGATTGGAATGAAGAGGCCTCGCGCGAGCCGGTTACCCGATCGCTGCTCGGAGATTCCACCAGATACTCCTGTGTCGCGCCCGATCAGCAGCCCCTGGTCCATGCGATTTCGCGCATCGGTTGCATCGCGGCCCCAGACACGCTATTATACTGTCTCGCATTCCCGGGGGGGAAGGTGGATGAGCATCGTCCATAGTGTCGGTCCAATTCTAGATCAGGCAATTGCCGCAGTTCTCAACAGGGCCGGCTTTGGGGATACCGTCTCGGTCAAAGCGGCATTAAACCTGGTTCGGCAGGCTGCACCTGATTTGGTCGCATCCAATGACGATCTGACCGAAGCTATCCTCGAAGTCGCTGCTGCCCTGGGCCTGTTCGTAGCTTTCGATGAGCAGGAAGAGTATCCGCTCAGTCCCGCTTAGGTGTCCGATCACCCCTCGAAAGATTTAATGCATGTCGCGTAAGCGGTTTTGCGACTACGACATGCATAAAACAAGAACTTAGCGTCCCGTGAATCCATTCAGCCGCGACGCGATTTAGCGAAATAATCCGCCCCCTCATGGAACCCTTTAGCAATCGACGAGTTGCGTTCAAAGCTGAAGGTGACCGCCATGGCAACCAGAGAGAGCGATCGTGGCTTCCGAGATCTGGTCCGTTCGGAAGACAATCGTCGGAGCCTGCGCAAGCGATTAGGACTGGAAGGCGATCAAACCCTGTCGCCGAGGCTTGTCGCATTAGGTCAAAAGCTTCAGAAGGAGCTTGAGCGGCGAGAGCAAGAGATGGCTGACGAGAAGCCCCCGTCGCCCTGAAGTTGGTCATGGCATCTCATTCTTTGACCAGAGATTGGCAACGCGTGACCGAGCGGGCCATAAGACCTGGCAACGCCGTTCGCAAATTGATCGGCACCAAAGCCAATCGTCGTCACGCACTGAAAGCGTCACTCGAAACTGATGCCTGACCGAGGCTGCGGACCAGTTGGCCGCAACGAGTGGCCAACTTTGCGACCATAGATATCGACCCGTGGGGACCCCATCACACTCGGCTTGAGCACCTGCAGCCCGGCTACCCCTTCGAGTCTTGCCCTAGGTCGTGGGAGATGTTTCGGGTAGCTCTGCCTGGACCAACGGGGACGCCTCGACCGACAGGAACGCGGATGAAAGGTCATGGCGCAGCTACGACGCCTCGTGCCGTCGTTCTTGTTAGGCGACTCGCGAAAGGGCTTGCTGAGCCAGATCGCATCTAGCGAGTCCGAAACGCCAGCGATGGTTCGTTGCCTCACGTCTGCTCTGGTAGAACAAGGTCAGTTTCCCGCCCTCGATCATCACCGTCGAATGGCCGTTCTCGCCAGGCTCACCAGGATCAAGCACGGGGCCGATCGAGACATAGGGGCCCTGGACGTCGTCGGCGATGGCGAAGAATACGCGCTGACGACTTCCGCGCGGACCGTCCGGAAGGAAGCAGGTGGCGTTGAGAAGCACGCGACCGTCAGGCAATTCGACCAGTTGGGCGCCCTCGATCCCCCATTCGTAGTCCGGATGTTCGCGCGCATTGTGATGGGGAACGTCGAGATGATCCAATATCTTGCCGAGACGTTTCCATGGCCCGAACCAGGAATCGGATTGGCTGCGCGCCAGATAGACGTCAGGCTGCGGCACCCTGGTGAATTTAGGCATGCCAGAATAGACGATGTAGCGCCTGCCGCCGATAACCGCCGGATGGGGATCGTAGATACCGTCCTCATCGGTGTCCGGCAGCGACAATATCGCCGGATTCAGCACCACCCAGTTGAAGCCATCATTGGAAACCGAATGTTCGCAACGTCCGCCCGACTTCATGAATTCGGTCTGGATAAACATATGGAAGACGCCGCATTCATGAATGACGCCGGGTGCCGCTATGCCCGATCCGGTTACCGCCAAGTCGAGCGCCTCATGCTCAGTCCACGGCCCATAAAGGTCCGGAGCCGTGGCATGCAATATCTTCCAGTTCTCGGTCGTGACGGTGCCGCTCGAGCCGAAGACGTGCCAAAGCGTGCCGTCGAACACCGGACAAGGATCCTTCAGATCATCCACGGCCTGCGGGTGAAACAGCGGAAAGACGTCGGTTTCGAAGTTGAACTTCATGTCTTGGCTCTCTCACGGCGTTGTAAAAGGCGGTCGCTGGCCCGTGCGCCACTCGGCCGAATCGATTCACGGACCGTTAACTTATAGCTCCCCCGATTAACGCTTGTTGAACGACCAATCGTTCTCAACCGTTTTGTGGCGCGCCACATTTGTTGAGATCACGCGTGGCCGAGGCGCCCGCGTGGGCAGGATGGTTTGGGCATCTTTGGCTGGCCGCTCCATTCATCGGTGGATCAATCGCGCAAGTGCGGCGCCACCGCTCGGACACGCACGCAGTTCAACTCTGTGGAACAACTTACTTCAATGAAAGTTAGATGTGTGCCTGCGGGCCTCAGGTCGAACGAGCCTCGATTAACATATGTTACTTCGAGTGAATAGAGCACTATCACGAAGGGATAACTTGTATGAAAATAGCTGGCGGCAAGCAAATATCACCTGACATACCCGTAAAACCGTCAATCTTACTTTGTTTTTCTCACCTAAGATGGAATTTCGTACACCAACGCCCACAGCACATTCTGACGCTCGCTTCAAAACAGCAGCAGCTAATTTACTTTGAGGAACCGGTCTTCGAGGAAAGACACTACCCCTTCATGCGGGTGAAAGATGAGACGCCGATGATCCGAACCGTAACCCCGGTTCTTCCGGCCGGCATCTCCGCAACAAAGGCGGACGCCATCCAGCGCAGGTTCGTCGACCAGATCCTCACCTCAGCCCCGCATGCCCGGCTCACCGTATGGTACTACACGCCCATGGCGCTACGTTTCAGCGATCATCTTCGCTACGACGTGTGCGTCTACGACTGCATGGATGAACTCTCCGCCTTCAAGAACGCGCCGGCAGAGTTGACGCAGATGGAAAAGGCGCTGTTACAGCGCGCCGATGTCGTCTTCACGGGCGGACAGAGCCTGTACGAGGCCAAACGATGCCTCCACAAGTCGATCTTTCCGTTCCCAAGCAGCATCGACCTGGCGCATTTTCACAAGGCAAGACAGCCCGGCGATGACCCTGTAGACCAGGTCGACATACCTCACCCGAGAGTTGGCTTCTTCGGCGTGATCGACGAGCGGCTCGACATCGAGATGATCGCGCAGGCGGCTGCGGCAATGCCCGACGTGCATTTCGTCATGCTCGGACCGGTGGTCAAGATCGACCCGCTCAGCCTGCCGAGCGCAAGCAACTTGCATTGGCTGGGCGCCAAGTCCTACGCCGACCTGCCACGCTATCTCAGGCACTGGAGCGCCGGCTGGATGCCCTTCGCGCTCAATGAGGCGACACGCTACATCAGCCCGACCAAAACTCCCGAGTTCCTGGCGGCCGGACTGCCGGTGGTGTCTACGGCGATCGTGGATGTCGTGCGAACCTATGGTGCAGAAGGTCTTGTCGATATCGTCGACGCCGAAGATCTCGAACCCAAGCTTCGGTCTGTTCTGTCGCGTCCGCGCGACTTCCTGTTGAAGAAGGTCGACGCCTACCTCGCCAACATGTCGTGGGAGCGGACGTGGGAGGCAATGGCTGCCCATATCCAGCGCGCCTATGCCATGAAGAGCATTGTGCCGTTGCGCAGGAGAGCCTGACCATGTTCGATTGGCTCATTGTCGGCGCCGGCTTCGCCGGCAGCGTGCTTGCCGAACGCATTGCATCGCAACGGCGTGAAAGCGTTCTGCTCATCGACCGGCGAAATCACGTCGGCGGCAACGCCTATGACTGCTATGATGAGGCGGGAATTCTGATCCACCGCTATGGGCCGCATATTTTCCACACCAATGCCCAATCGATAATCGACTATCTCTCGCAGTTCACCCAATGGAGGCCTTACGAACATCGCGTACTGGCTTCGGTCGACGGAAAACTGCTGCCGATACCGATCAATCTCGACACCATCAACCGCCTGTACGGCCTTGAATTCACATCCGAGCAGTTGGAGGAGTTCTTCGTTTCGCGGCGGGAAACGGTCGAAGAAGTTCGCACCGCCGAAGACGTGGTTGTGAGCACGGTCGGCAGGGAACTCTACGAGAAATTCTTTCGCGGCTATACAAGGAAGCAGTGGGGTGTCGATCCGGCCCAGTTGAGCAAGTCGGTGACGGCGCGGGTGCCTACCCGGACCAACCGCGATGACCGCTACTTTGGCGACATCTTCCAGAATATGCCGGCTGGCGGATATACACGCATGTTCCAGCGCATGCTGGATAACCCTAAGATCAAGATCATGCTGCAAACCGATTATCGCGAAATTCGCGACACGATCCCCTTTCAGCGCATGATCTACACCGGGCCGATCGATGAATATTTCGATTGGAGCCTTGGTCGTCTACCTTATCGGTCACTGCGGTTCGAGCACGTGACGCTTGACTGCGAGCAGTTTCAACCGGTCGCGGTAGTCAATTATCCGCAGACGGAACACTATACCCGCATCACCGAGTACAAGCATCTGACCGGCCAGCAGAGCCCGAAAACCAGCCTGACCTACGAATATCCAACCGATATCGGAGATCCCTATTATCCGGTGCCACGGGCGGAAAACGAGGCTCTGTACAAACGTTATGAAGCACTGGCTGCGGCGTGCCCCGACGTCTGGTTCGTTGGGCGCCTGGCGACGTACCGCTATTACAACATGGATCAGGTCGTCGGTCAGGCCTTAGCGACGTTCGCGCGAATTCAACAAAGCCTGCAGGCAAACGGCATCGCGCAGGTGCCAGCGCAGCGAGCGATGCTCGATCCTTCGGGCATGGCTCGCGGCGAACATCAATACTGATCTCGAATAGCGGTACCCAAGTCGTGTCTTGCCGTGATCCGCCGCGAAAGCCACCAAAGGTCGCGCGCTTTTTTTCGACGGCTACGAAACACTTGCCGCGAACAATGCGCGCTGGCGCTCCAATTCATTTGCAACCGACTGGCGAAGACTGCGCGAACCGTCGGCATGTATCGTCGAGAACAAGCCGACTTCCGCGTGGCGCGAATTGTCCCAGCCGGGATACGCGGTCACCGGGTAAAGGCATATGCCCTGGACCGGCGTACCAAGGCTCATCGCGTCGCGGACCTCATCGCAAACATAGTGGAGCCACGCCGGCCGGCCTGACCCTTCAGCACCCGTCTCGGCGATAAACATAGGTTTCCTGTAGCGCTCAGCGACCTCGACCAACATGTCCGAAAGTGCCCGGTATTCGTGGTGACCCATCGGTATCGTTGGCCCCTGAAAGTACCATTGATTGTGCGGATAAAAGTTGAGCCCGATGACGTCGACACAGTCCTCGCTGCCGCCCAGTTCGGGCTCGGCACGGCCCGTCAGCATGTCATAGGCTTCAAACTGCCCCTGACGAACATTTTCCGCGCGCCGCTGCTCGGCGCGAGTGCGGTCACGAGGAGCGACATGGATTAGCGGTTCAGCCCAGATGAACCTGCAATCAGGTTCGGCATCCCGCATCGCTTTGACGCCCGCAACCGCTGCCCTCACAAGCTGCCGCTTGAACCATCCCTGCTTCTTCGGCCCCACTCGCGGGAAATAGCCGACCTCTATCGCCCATGCAAAGAATGAGATTTCATTGATGGGACATACTAGGGGAGCTGTCCCTGCAACGGAGCGGTGAACCCGGACAGCCTCGGCGGCGAATCGAACATAGGCCTCGGTGAAGCCTGAGCCACCCTGGTCGACATGATCCGGCGAGCCGTAGTGAAAGATATCCCAGATGACCTGCACCCCGGCGGCCTGAGCTGCTTCGATCATCGATATCCAACCCGACCAATCGAAAACTCCTGGCGCTGTTTCAATCAGGTGCCAGCGCAAGCCGTCGCGAATCGTGCGAAGCCCAAGGGCAGCACAACTGCGATAGTCGCCGAGGGCGTGCGTGTCGTGTGCGGTCGCGCGGATCAAATCGAGGCGCACTCCGTCGCCGCGTCGATGGGATGAACACTCGAAACCAGCCATGAAGAAGCTGGCAAACGCGGACCGGTACTCGCCTGGCGGACGCGCCGGATCGCTGCTCATACGTGCGACCGTCGGCCAAGGCTCGCGCCGACGCTCCCGCCAGGCGACCGGCCATTGCCATTCTCGACCGCCACAATTGCTTTCGGGCCTCCATCACGTCGTCCCCTGAGCGGTACATGCCGTGCAAGCGTCGAAAGTTGACCAAGCGAGCGTGAGCGGAGCCGAGTCCAGGTGTTGTCGGTGAGCAGACGCTGACCTCCGGATGACAGGCTGGCGCTCTGAAGCGCGCCTCGCCAATCGTTGTCGGATGGATGATGGAATCCGAGGAAGGAGAAGACCGCACGCACGACAACTATAAAGTCGAAGAGATTAAACCACACGCGCAATCTCCCCTACACTGCGTACCGAACTTGCCTGCGACCGTTAGGTTCCCCTTCGGCTAAAGTTTTTCTGGTCGGGCAGGCGACCCGCCAACCTGGCATTTCTGCCCTTGTCGACGAAGCGACGCACGACAATTCCGCTCCCTCGTCATCTCCGCAGCGAGGGTTCGGCCTGCAACTTCTCTGGTGATCGGTCGACATCACCAGCTCCGCGCCGCTCTTGAGGCAGGGTGCCGCGGCGTCGAGACAGGGCATCGTTGTACCGCAAGATGGGGGTAAGGATCATCGGCCTGCCAAGCCCGGCGAAACATTTTGCCACCGCGGCAGTTATACCGCTCCGGCGACGAAATTCGGGGCATGCCTTTGAACGATATTAGATTGGCGATACCGCTGGTCGGGGAAGTGGGAGACTCTGCGCCGAGATCGGCTGCCGGCCTGCCTTGGATTAAGTTAGCCGGTTCCTATTTCGCCACCGAGGACGGCGAGGCATGGACGCCGATCGGGCAGAATGATGCGGTAAGCTGTGGCCCGAACTCAATGGCCTGTTCCGGCGCGCCGATATGGCCGGCGTGGAAAATCATCTCCGTTGGCTGAAGGAAAGCGGCGTCACATGCCTCAGGCTGATGCTGGATAAGCCCAGGTTCGCCGCCTGCGGCGACGATTCCCAGGCAGTGGTCTGGCTGGTTCGCAACGACACGATCGGGCGAAACGGCATGCTGCGTGCCGGCACTGCGCCCATTCCTGCCGTCCTGGAGCTGCCCGGGTTGGCTCGCGGCACCTATCGCGTCATCGCCTGGGACACCGCGGCCGGCAGGCAAACAGCGGAATGGCAGGCGAATTCGGACGGCTGGCTGAGGCTTGAGGTGCCGCCGTTCTCCGCAGATGCCGCACTTGCCGTCCGCCGGATCTAGGGAGGCAACTTCGCGCCGATGCCGATTTTCAGTGACCGGGGCTTTGGAGCCGTGTAGCCGGTGATGGGCTCGACATCGCAACGCTCCTATGTAACCGCCCGCACGGTCGAGGCCGCCGGCAACCTCAGGATTTCGGTGACCGCAGCGGCTTCCCGCGGGGTCTTGAGGCTGCGCGCGGCCTTGCGCGTAAAGACATGTGACCTGCCAGCCGGAATTGAGCGGTGGCTAAGTGGCGCGAACCTGATCTCCTTCTCTCGGCGTCGCCGTCGATAGCTGGGCATGATGCCAATCCGTCCCCCAAGCTACAGAGGGTGACGGTGATGCCGTCTGCCCCGTCGCCACATCCTGCGTCGCAGCGCGGTCAGCCGCCAGTAGTCTGATCTGGTCGACCAAGTCCTTTCTTTGTAGCGAGTTTTTGCTTTTCTTTCAGCAGCCGAACAATCGCGTCGACGGGCGGCGCAAGGTCGGGCGGCGACTTGCTGTTCGAGCGCCACAAGTATCCAAAGAATGTTGTCAGTATGCGCATTGTCGTTACCTCCTGGACCACCAAACTTCGCTTGGGCGTTGTTGTTCCTGAACGGCAGGCCAAGCGCCGCTGTGGCAGGCAGGCACGGCTGGAGTCTGGACGGGATAGAAGTTCTGGAACTCGTTCCTCCAGAACTCAGCGGTGATCGCTCCCGGTTGCTGACCTCGTCCATTCTTCCGACCTGGAATTCGGGGAGACGGTCGAGGAGGCTTGGCTGAATAGACCGAGGGCAGGTTCTGGCGGTGGGCAGGGCGCAGGTGTCGTGGCGATACCGACAAGCTAAAGGAGGGGTGCGTCCCGCCCCTCCGAATGGCGCTACTGAGCCGCATGTTCGACCGGCCAAAGGGTCGAGGCTCAATCTGGAAAACGACGTGAAGTGCTCGCGTCTCGGATTGTTGCAAATTACATGGCAGAAGGGCGGACGAGTAGAGCTTCTTTGCGAGACGACCGTTGGACGGGGCTTGTTAGCAGGCGGTTTGTCTTTCGTTCGGGGACCTCGCCGAGCCAAATGCGTTCGGGTCGGGCACATTTTGACCTAGTGCTGAACCCTCTCCGATCAGCCCGCGTCCTTCCCATTCCCTCGGGGCGCGGTCGTTGGCGATGCGATGCAGTCCGCCGTGCCGAAGGATATGGCCACCTTTTTGCTGTGCGGGTGGAACCCGATCTGGCGACGATGGTTCGGTGCGGCAACAAAGCGCTGTGCTGTCAGATCGGGGAGAACAATGCGGCAAAGGCAAGCATTCACTGAAAGGGAAAAACGAGACAGAAAGGAGCGTACGACGGATGCTGCGCGGGAATTGATCGAGGTCGAGCGCGCGGCACGAGATGCAAAGACAGCTCGGCTCCGGGAACGACGACTGAGGACTGAAACCGCTCTTTCTGGGGCACCGGCACCGAAATTCGAAAAAGTCGTAGTAGGCACGCTGCACCTGGCGCTTTGCACTCATTCCTGGCGGTCTCCGCAAGGCGCAGTTTAATTCACAGGCTGCAGCAACTGGTGCTCGATCTTAGCACGATGACCCAGCTGGCCCAGGTGGCGCTTCTCGAAGTCTTGTCCGCACACTGGACAATGCTCGAAATGGTCCGCCCGCGGCCGGACCGGGTGGTCGTGGTGTTTGCCACCTGTGGCCTCGTTGGCTGTTGTCCTTTTTATTTGGGCCGGCGCCGATTGAGGCACCAACTGGGCTTACCTACAAGACGAATAAGGCGCGGCGAACATTCCGAGCCGTGAGATAACAGGGATTGGCTGCTGAGGTCACCCTCCCGCCGCCTTAAGGCTCCGCGCGGCTTCCTCGATGGCCGCGCGATCATTGCCAAGCTATCGATCAGTTCTTGTGCCTGGTCACTGCTTATGCCCGTTCGCATTGCCAGAGCCTCGACGGTCAAAAGGTCTGAGCTGGCGATCTCGCGAGTTTCCGGGAGAGCATTGTCTGCGGTAAGGGGCGGCGCAAATGCCCGCCACCGGCGCCCAGGCAGCCTGTGTTCTCAGCCTACATTCCTCTCATATTGGGCCGCTCGCTGTTTCCGCTCGAAAGTTCTCATGGCCCGATGGATGTTCCGGAGAGCTTGGCTGGAATCGTGCCACCCTTCGAATTCGATCTGCTTGTCGGTGCCGGACACTGACGCGAGGAAAAACTGCTCAATCTCGGATCGCAACCGATCCGGAACATTCTCGCCAAGGAGAGACTCGCTATGCGCATCTTGCCTGTGCGGGCAAAATACATAGCGATCGTTTCTCACGGTCTCGGCGTTCTCCGTCCGCATGACACGAAGGGCGCCAGCAGATCGCATTTGATGACAACACCGGGAGCGCTGGCTGCCTCGTGGATAACCAGACCGTCGAGGGCATCGCCATCATCGCCCAGTGTAGAAGGCAGAAAGCCCCAGTCGTAGGGGTAGGCTAGGCCTGCTGGAAGCGGCCGCGTATACTCGAACAGCTTCTTCTTGGGTTTGTACGTCAACTTTGCTTCGGTGCCACGCGGCGTTTCCACGACCACCCTGATCCGACCCTTCGATGTAGTCGTAGGCAGTGTCAGATAATTCGCCACGTTTGGTCCTCGCGAGCAGTGGGCCAGAGGCGGTGAAGCTGCATATCAAGCACCTCCGCGGCATGGCCGTATCCGACATGATTCTGCGCTGTGTATCAGCGACGAATCGGAACTGGGTTGAGAGCATTGGTGGGCCAAAAGGTGCTGCGGCTCTACCCCTGGCCAATACACTTCACGTGTTCGGCGGCTGCTGCCGTTGGCGCTCAGCTTCGGCTGCATGCCATTCTCGGTCGATGGCGCCTTCCTCAGCCTTGTGGAAGTACTGCGAGCAAACTAGCCAGCCTTTGAGCGGTCTTAGCAATGCAACACACGCGCCAATGGTGAGGGGCAAGGTTGTGAGCGCATGCATCCAATAGGACGGCTCATACGTGAGCTGAAACCATAGTGCGAAAGCCAGCGCCGGGAATGCCACAATTGACATGGAAAAGAAGGCCGGCCCGTCAGCCGGATCGGCGAACGAGAAATTCAATCCGCATACCTCGCAACGCCGCGCCAGCTTGAGATACGTGCTGAACAGATGCCCCCCTTGGCAGCGCGGGCAACGCCCCCTGATACCGGTTAGGACGGGGTTGGTCGTTTCGTTGTAGGTCATCCTACAAAACCACATCGCCCCGGCGTTGTTCCGAAGCAGGCCGCGTCCTCGTTGGATTTCGGCGACGAGGAGTAACTGGTTTTGCTCGCGCCAATGTCGCGTAGATAGCGCAAGCTTTAGGGGGCTACCAGAACCCTTAGGTCCGCTCGCCGAACTCTGTCCCATTTCCCGTCGCACGACGATCGTCGGGTGGAATCTGGATGACCTCCGACTCGGTGCGGCCGAACTCGCGGCCAATTTGAAATGCCGCGTACAGCGCGCCAAGACTGATTAAGAATCGAAGCATTGAGATCTCCTTCGGCGGTAGAACTACACGGCCGGCAGTTAGTTCCACAGGGACGGAACCACAACGTTCAACATTCGTTGCCAACGTCCTTGGGCCAAGGAGGACGCAACAGATGGCGGACAAGAGCACGAGCGACGCGAGCCGAGTTAAGAAGGGTGCAGAACTAGAAGTTGAGCACCTCGCGGAGGTGACAGGCGTGACGCCCAAACAAGCGCGGGCATTGCTTCGCAAGCACGGCGCTGACTGGCAGCGGCTGAAGGACGAAGCTGAAGATTTGAAGAAGGAGGACTAGTCGGGTCGATCTTCGGCGCGATTCGGACGTAGCCTCGCCCGACCTACTTGCGCACAAGCCAGTCCAGCGCATCCAAATCGACATGCTCGGTCAGCTCACTCACGAGTAGTCTGGCGTGTGACCGCAATCGGCACTGGGGATATTCAGGACATCGCACTTGAAGCCGATACTCCAAATTCTGATTGGTTTGTGCCATTTCAGTCTCCCGCTTAGATGGGGCAGCACCTGAGTTGGCTATCAAGCGCCAGCTTGCCGTGTAAGTGCGCGCGACCTGTGAAGTGTACGCGTTTGGCAACAGTAGCGTGTCAAGCCTGCCGGCCGCCGCGCGTCAGGCGCGAACGGCATGGCCCCGGATACCAGGATGGAGGCGCCGGGCCAGCCGGCGCCTCATCAGACCAACTACCAGGACCGGCTGTTCGCGCAACTGGCCGCCGCCGGCGGCGCAGCCGAGGTCGAATTCGGCAAGCTCGCGAAAAAGTCCGGCAACTCCGCCGTCAGGGCATTTGCCGGCCGCATGGTCGACGACCACTCGGCGGCGAACGCGAGACTGAAATCTCTCGCTGAGACCAACAAGATCCCGCTGCCGGAAGGGCTCGACGAGGAGCACGAGAGGCAACGGGCCGAGCTTGAAAAGCTCGACGGGGCGAGGTTTGATATTGCCTATATCAGCGGGCAGATCACCGATCATCAGAAGACGGTGCAGCTGCTTGAATGGGAGATAGGGTCGGGACAGGATGCCGACCTTCAGCATTTCGCCTCCGAGACTTTGCCGACGGTGCTCGAGCATCTGCAACTGGCGCGCGACATCAAGGCGGAACTGGCAAGCCAAGCGATCGCCGACTCCGCCGCGGCGCCGACTAAGCAGTAGCCCGCTGGCGGCAACATCACTTTTTCCTGCATTGTCCCTCGGCCAGTCTCGTCGCGTTTCCTTGCGGCGAGTGGCCGCCCACGATCTCGCGCGCAGCGGCAGTCCGGAACAATCGCGCCAGACTGCCGTTTGGCAGTATCATCGTGGGAGGAGGTGTTGCAGCGGATCGTATCAGGAGCTCTGGCGGGATTTGCGGCCACGCTGGCGATGACCATCGCCATGCGGCGCCTTCATCCGTTGCTCGACAACCGGGACCGTTATCCTTTGCCACCGCGCGAGATCGTCGAGCGCGTTGCCACCGCCGGTGACGAGCAGGGCGCGCGAACCAGCACGCTGCTTGCCCATTTCGGCTTTGGAGCCCTGACCGGCTCGATTTTCGCGCTTCTGCCCACGCGCCGTGGCAACGGCATCCTTTATGGCCTGGGCGTGTGGGCGCTCAGCTATCTCGGATGGATTCCCGCTGCCCATATCCTCGCGCCAGCCTGGCGGCACCCCTTCTACCGAAATCTTCTGATGCTGGCCGTCCATGTCGTCTGGGGCGCGACCCTCTCCAGGTCTCTGAGCGAGCTCGAAGCCGCAAGCGCCGAAGTGTTTGGTCGGCCCGCCGGCCCAAGGGCAGCTATCTCGGAAACGCGTGAGGAGCCAGGCTGACGGCTGCAAGGCCAACACAAGACCAGCCGCCTTCTCTTCAAGGCTCTGCATCCTCCAAGGCGGTCCATCGCGGCTTAACTCGACAGCTTGACCGTCCGCCAAGTCCGCAAATTCCATGCTGGCCTGCGAAGGAATGGTGGGCCGCTAATGCGGCCGCATCGAGCGGGGTCTCTCCAGGCGCACATGGGAGCGCGAGCGGGTCGGCGCGGCGAACTGAGCATCCAACACTGTTACGAATAGGGAAGCAACGGGTTGTCGGTGCGACGGATATTTTTCGTTTTACCGTCCGGCATCATTCCACCGTCCTCGCGGGGCCTACGCATAGCGGTCGTGGCGGCGCACCCAGTCCATTCCCTCAGCTTCGTTGCGCCCCATTGGCATGAGGTCGAGCATGGCGTAGGTGCCCATCATCACCTCTACACCGCGGCCGAAGGTGGAGTAGGTGTGAAAGACGGTGCCAGCCTCATCCTTGGAGAAGGCGCTCAGGCCAGGCCATTCCACGCCGGTTTCCCGCCATTCGCCATAGTTGTAGTCGATGTGCCCGGTGGCGACCTCTTCGGGCGTGAAACTGACCCGGAAATCGTAGTTGAACGGACTGCCGTTCGAGGACACCCATCGGAACTGCCAGCCCATACGTCTGCGGTAGCGCTCGATATCGGCAAGCGGTGCGCGCGAGACGGCGATCATGGTTACATCGTGATGCGCCAGATGCTTGTTCATGCCGTCGGTGTGATCAGCCATGAACGAGCAACCTGGGCAGCCTTCCTTCCATCCCGGCGCGAACATGAAATGTTGCACGAGAAGTTGCGAGCGGCCGTCGAAGAGGTCGGCGAGCGCACGCGGACCGTCCGGCGTGTCAAACAAATATTCCTTGTCGATACGCACCCATGGCAGCGCGAGCCGCTCGCGTGCGACCTTGTCGCGAAGATGCGTGAGTTCCTTCTCCGCTCGCAGGAGGTCCCGGCGGGCGCTCAGCCAGTTATCGCGTGAAACGACAGCGTGTTGCATTGTCAGTCTCCTTGGGTTTGGGCGACGGAAGTGTTGCAGTGCTGCGAACGGGCGGAAAAGAGCTTCAGCCACGGCGATACGTGAAAGAGGCTCATCAGCAGGTACATCAGGGCCATGTCGTTGACCGGCATGAAAGGCGAGGCGGCAGAGCACATGGTCATGCCCGGCGAGCCGACAGTAGAAATCCAGGCCATCAGTGCAAAGGTCGGTGCGGCGGCGAGCCCGAGGCAGCGGGCAAAACCGACCGCCTGCCCGAGCAACGAAGTGGCTTTCTCTTTTGCTGCAAACATCACCATTTCCCGTCCTGCGGTCAAATTCGCCGTTTCCACGGTTTCGATAAAAGACGCTATCTCGGCAGCCGGGGAGGTGAGAGTTACAAGTGTGACGGGATTCAATGTGTGGCTGCAAACCGACCTGCAGCAAATCGCCTACCGCAATTCCATTTGCGAGCGTCGCTTGCTGGAGCAGCCTTGGTCGATCCAAGGCCAATGGTATTTTCAATGGAACGGTAATGTACGTAGACGCTCGAACGAGCAGCGCCTGCTAAACACCTAGGAACGCCATGCGAAGCCTCGTCTTCACGATGTGTATCGCCACCGCAACTGCCGCTAGCGCGCATGATTGGTACGAGGACAAGATTGACCCACTGACGAAATTCAAGTGTTGCGGTGGTTCTGATTGCCGCGCCGTACCCCGGTCGTCGGTACGGTCCAGGATAGACGGTGGTTACACTTACTTGCCGCATAATTTCACCATCCCACGGGACCGTGTGCAGGAGTCCCCGGACGGCCAATACCACATCTGCGAGAGTACCTACGTCGTAACGAATCAGCTGTATTGGCGTTGCTTTTTCGCACCTCGCGCAAATGTCTCTCTAATTCTCCCACATTAAGATACTGCCTGAGTTCCTTGCCGCCCGGACAAGTGGAGCTGGACCAGTCCCAGCGCTTCGGCCGGAGAAGCAGCTGTTGGGATCCATCATCCTGGGAACATTTTCGTCAGCCTTCAATTAAGCAGAGAAGCTGGTTTGGAGCAGATCAATGGGTATTTTTTCCGACCTTGATAAGAAACTGACGGAGAATCTCTACGCGCACGGCAACGACCTCGTCGATCCTGCCGCGGATCTTCCCGAGAGCGTCGAGGAACGGGTCGAACTCTTGATGCCGTTCGTTCAGCCGGAGGCTCGCGAGTTGGTCCGTTCGCAGATCCTTGGTCTCATTCATGAGTACAGGAATGAGGATTGAACGCCTATGGTCATCGTCAAACCTGGAGCAGCTGGCCGAGAGACATGTGCTTTCGCAGCGCCGGAAAACATCGACGATGTGGAGGAAATACGCGTCGAATAGAACGGCGACGATCTCGTGGCTACCGGAGATCGGGGGCCGATGAGAATTCTCGTTGTTGGAGCCAGCGGCTTGATCGGCGCTTCGATCTGCGCCCGCCTTGTTTCCGAAGGACATGAGGTGGTCGGCATCACCCGTAGTCCTCGGGCAAATGCAGCCCGCGATTACCAGACATTGGTGCTGGATATGGCCGCAGCACTTCGCCCTGAGGATTGGCTGCCGCACCTGACTGGCGTCGATGCCGTGGTGAACTGTGCCGGCGTTCTGCAGGACAGCCCGCGCGAAAAGACCGGGCAAGTCCATCGCGATGCGGCGGCTGCTCTTTTTCTCGCCTGCGCGCGGGCCGGCGTTGCCAAGGTGATCCACTTCTCGGCAATGGGTGTGGATCGGGCACAGCCTTCGTCGTTCTCGGCGACGAAATATGCCGGCGATCAGGCGCTGATGGCGCTTGACCTGGACTGGATAATCCTTCGCCCTTCCGTGGTGCTCGGCCGGCCTGTGTTTGGAGCCAGTGCATTGTTTCGCGGCCTGGCCTCGCTGCCGATCCTGCCGTCAATGCCAGATACCGGCCGGCTGCAGGTCGTGCAGCTCGATGATGTGGTCTCGACTGTGCTCTTCTTTCTCAATCCCGGCAGTCCGTCTCGTCTGGCGCTGGAACTTGCCGGTCCCGAACAGCTGACCATGGATGAGATCATCGGTACTTTCCGCCGCTGGCTCGGCTGGGCTCCTGCAGCCAGGCTGGTCTTGCCGGGATGGGGTGCGCGGATTCTCTACCGCCTCGGCGATTTTGCCGCGATGCTCGGCTGGCGGCCTCCGATGCGCACCAATGCCGCCAGGGAGATCGCGCGGGGGGCGCTCGGAGATCCGTCGGACTGGATTTCCCTGACCGGCATGCGGCCACAAAGCCTGGCGCAGTTCCTCGCGCTCAATCCTGCGACGGTGCAGGAGAAATGGTTTGCCTGGCTTTATTTCACAAAGCCTACAATTTTCGTCGTGCTGCCGTTCTTCTGGATCATGACAGGGATTGTTTCGCTGACCACGGGCTACGGCAACGGCATCGGCCTCATGCAAAGCACGGGGGCTGGCATGTTGTCGGCGCCTGCCGTGATCGCCGGCGCTCTTGCCGACATCGTCGTCGGCGCACTCATAGCCTGGCGGCCAACGGCGCGAAAAGGCCTCTACGCCGGCATCGCGCTGTCGCTGTTCTATCTGGTCGTGGGCACTTTCCTGCGCCCGGACCTGTGGAACGAACCACTTGGGCCATTCCTGAAGGTCTTGCCGATCATCGTCCTTCACTTTGTTGCCTTGGCGATCCTGGAGGAGCGCTGATGCTTTATTTCGTGCTGAAGTTCCTGCATGTCATCGGTGCCAGCGTGCTGCTTGGCACCGGCGCCGGCATCGCGTTCTTCATGCTTCTCGCCCACAGGACCGGCAATGCGGCAACAATTGCGGCAGTGGCGCGCATCGTCGTGGTCGCCGACTTTCTCTTCACGGCAACTGCCGTCGTGGCGCAGCCGATAACCGGCGTCGCGCTCGCCTGGCTGGCGGGCTACTCGCTCTCCGAAGGCTGGATCGTGCTGTCCATCGCGCTCTATATCATCACCGGTGTGTTCTGGCTGCCGGTGGTATGGATGCAGATGGAAATGCGCAATCTGGCGTCTGCAGCCGCCAAAACGGGGACCCCGCTGCCGGCCCGGTATACCAGGCTCTTCCGGCTGTGGTTCGCCTTCGGCTTTCCCGCCTTTGCTGCCGTCCTCGGGATTTTCTGGCTGATGATCGCGCGGCCGACGATCGAGTGGTGACGCCTTGCCGCGATAATGCATGTCGCGAAAGCACGCCCTCGGGCTTGAACCGAGGGTGCGCAGCGGTTTTGCGACAACGACATGCATAAACAACAACTTATAGCGCGTCACATGAATCCGTTCAAATTGCGACGCGCTTTGGATGCGGTGGCTTGATTTCGGCGCTGGAACATCTTTCCCATGAATGCGTTCGGCGCGGATGGATCAACCCGCGCGCAAACGCCGACATTCAGCCTCGTCCGCGACTGAAGCGGATGTTCTCATCGTTGGCGGTGGACCTGCGGGGCTGGCGGCGGCTATCTATCTCGCCAGGTTCCGTCATCGGGTCGTCGTGGTCGACGCGGGTGAACCGCGCGCGAGGCTGATTGCGGAAAGCCGCAACTGTCCGGGATTTCCGGAAGGGATCAGCGGCCCCGATCTTCTGCAGCGGCTTCGTTCCCAGGCCGCCAAGTTCGGAGCGACACTGATCCAGGATCACGCGTCATCGGTCGAGCCGACCGTAGGCGGGTTCGGCGCCGAAACCAACGGCGGGCGGATCGTCGCCCGAAAGGTATTCCTGGCGACAGGTATCGTCGATGTCGTGCCTGCAATTCCGCGTCTGCGCGAGGCCATCGCCAAAGGCAGCGTACGCCTTTGCCCGGTTTGTGACGGCTACGAAGTCATAGATCGTCAGGTCGCGGTCATCGGTCACGAGGCGCAGGTGCTGCGAGAGGCCTTGTTCCTCAAGCAGTATACGCAGCACGTCACAATGATCGCACGCTATCTTCCAGATTTTTCCGCCAGCACACGACGCGTGGCCACGGAAGAGAACATTGCTATTTGCGACGCATTCAAAAAGTTTGTTCCCACCGACAGCGGCTACCAGGCCATCCTCAAGGACGGCGAGGTGCGCCATTTCGACGTCATCTATCCGGCGATGGGATGCCAGGTGCGTTCCGACCTTGCGCTGGCAATGGGCGTCAAATGCTGCGACGAGGGCTATGTCATCGTCGACAAGCATCAGCGGACTTCGGTCGAGGGGGTGTATGCCATCGGCGACCTGGTCAAGGCTCTGAACCAGATCGCAGTCGCCTTCGGCCAGGCTGCGATCGCTGCGACAGATGTTCACAATGACCTGGCCCTCGGCTACGAATAAGGCCCTGAACATTAAAGGGCACAGATATACGGTAGGCGGGGCGAGCGGGATGGCACCAGCTATTGTTGTAGTGCTGGGTTTCCCAGCCCCTCCAACAGTGTGCTCAAGGCCGCATCCAAGGGGGCCGATCCCACCTTCTCGGGCACCAGGAGTCCATCGATCGCAAGCATGGTCATGCCGTGGATGAGCCCCCAGCCGGCTGCCGCCTGACCTTCTATAGGCCGCTTGCGAATGCTCCCCGCGGCCTGGCCCCGCCGGAGGATTTCGACGAGAACGTCGAATACCGCCAGCGCCCGCTCATTGAGATGCATTCCCACCGCTTTTCCCTCCTCCGCGCTAAACATCAGGCGGTAGAGAGCCGGATTGTCCGTTCCGAACGCGACGTAGGCTCGAGCTATCGGAGTAATTTCGTCGCGCAGAGTTTTCGGCGCTTCAGACTTCGCTGCCGATAGGGACTCGCGCAGCCGGTCGAACCCAATCATAGCGATCTCCGCAAGCAGCGCGGCCTTATCGGAAAAGTGCTTGTAGGGTGCCGCGTGGCTTACGCCAGCCCGGCGGGCGACTTCCCGCAGGGTGAACTGCCAGCCCTTCTCCTCCCGAAGCATATCCAACGCCGTCTCGATAACCGCACGGCGGAGATCACCGTGGTGATAGGGGCGACTGGGTGCGTCCTGCATGGTACCTCAAAGTTTCTTGTGAATACATTGTTGACACTGGCTACTTAAGGGGCTACATCAGGGGCGTAAGTTTCTTCTGTCTACATCGGAGTGGACCATGAACGCAATCGCAAAAATCACCGATGCAGATCGGCTAGGCAGTCTCCTCGCCGGCCAGCGTGCTGCCTTCATGCATGATGCTGCGCCTTCGCTGGCGCAGCGACGCGCTGATCTGGCCAAGTTCAGGGTCACGATCATCGGGCGCCGCAAAGCGATCGAAGATGCCATCAATGCCGATTTCGGACATCAAGAAATACCGTCCGCCGCCGAACTTCAATCGCGGGGTCTGCCGGACCTGCGGCAAGCCGGTTGTGGAGGTTGCCGGCGTCGGGCCGCTCAAGGTGATGTTCATCCCGGTCAGCAATTTCGAGCCCGAGGCCCGGCTGCCGCCGGTTCGGATGGATATATTCAACCACCGTCGTATGCTGGACGTGCCCGGTAGCCTGCCCAAGTACAGCGGCTATTACCCGAGCCTTTTGGCAGTCGGGAAAATGATCATGAGTGGCTTGTGAATTGGTGAATCGATTTACTTGGGTGCCTGGGCCCGTTTCATGTTCGGGACCATAAGCTCTCGAAACCAATCTCGCTAGCGCAGCAGGGCTGCCAGCAGGAAGGCCGCGGCCGCTACGAGAACGACTGCCGCAATCACCAGCACCGGCCAGTTCTTGCCCGGCTGAAGACCAGGCTCGCTTCCTGCCGGTCGCATCGCATCGCCGAAGCTTGCTTCATTGGTGAACTCAGGCTGTCGCCGTGGACGAGCCTCGGCGACAGGATTTGGCGTACCGGCCGCTTCGGCGTCGGTCTCTTCAGGTGCCGCGGCAGGGTCGAACCCCGGGGTCTTATCCCTTGTCGCCCCGGCCTGAATATCGCCTCTCGCTTCGGTCTGATCTCGTCGGGCGGCCATCATGGTCTCTCCCTGACACCAAACTTCGATCTGGCTCAGCGGTTCCAGTCTGCGCCGCATTTGCCGAACACACCCGAGTTCTGAACAGACCCGATTTTCTGAACAGGTTTGGCGGTGATCCGGCTTCTCCGGAACAGAGGTCGCCGTTCGCAGTTGTGTTGGATCACTGCCTGGTGAGTTGGCCATGCCGTCTGCACTTGAGCAACTGGCTCAATCCGTGAAAGAGCGACGAGCGATCTTGTTCGTTGGGGCGGGGGTGTCGATGAGCGTCGGCCTGCCATCCTGGGAGAAGCTCATCGAGCATATGGTGGATGAACTCGGCCTCGAGCGAGACGTGGTCGACAGGCCTGAGTCCAGTTACCAGGCTCTTGCCGAATATTACCGGCTGAAGCATGGCAGTCTCGGCCCCTTGCGCAGCTGGATGGATCGCGAATGGAGCGTCTCGCGGGAAAAAGTCAAGGGATCGGCGATCCACAAGCTGATCGTGTCACTCGATTTCCCGATCATCTACACCACCAACTATGATCGAAACCTTGAGGTTGCGTTCGAAGTCCACGACCGCGCGTTCGTAAAAGTGGCCAATGCCAAGGATATCGCCAAGGTGAACGGCGAGGTTACCCAGATCATCAAATATCACGGCGATTTCGACGACGACGCATCGCTGGTCCTGGCGGAGTCCGACTATTTCGAGCGGCTGTCGTTCGAGTCGCCGTTGGACGTGAAGTTTCGCGCCGACGCACTGGGGCGCACCGTCCTGTTCATCGGCTACAGCATGTCAGACATGAACATCCGTCTGTTGCTGTATCGGCTTTGGGAAACCTGGCGCCGGTCCGGTTATGAAAGGAATCGTCCGAAATCGTTCGTCTTCATGCCGCAACCGAGCGCCGTCCAGGAAGCGGTTCTCGGACGCTGGGGTATCGACATGCTGACCGACGAGGCCGATCGGCCGGAGGATGCTCTGGTGGCATTCCTGAGCAAGCTCAAGGACGCGATAGACCCCGCCTAAATTAGCAGCATGCACTGCGCTGAAGCCGAATCGTTGTCGGCAAAGTTCGGAAAGCTCGCCTCCGTTTGACCAGGCCGGGAACATTGTAGATCGTTGCGACGTTCATAGCCGCGAAGGGATGCTGTTTGCGGAGGCCTATGATGGGCCAGTTCCAAATGATCGATCTCGTTTCCGTCATCGACGCCTGCACCACCGACCGCGCCGCAGGGCGATTGGTGTCGATGGCCAAGGCGGTCGAAGAGTTGCGGGTGCTGACCGGTGATTTCATCTCGCCGGACGAAGTCGTGGCCAACGCACTGTCGCCGGTGGCGTGGGAGCGCGGCTGCGCGGTCCTTTTCGACGAGCAGCCGGGCGCCGATATCCTGCACACGCCATGGCAGGATGCCTGACTGAGGACGCCTGAGCGTGCCGAATATCGGCAGCCGCGCCGGCCGGGCGCTGCACGCATCGCATATGCCGCCGTCGGGAGCGCTGGCGGCGGTACCGCAACAGGAGCGTTTAGCCACAATCCGTGAAACCGGAGAAATGCTATGAACAAAAACGAGACCCGTTATGAACATGGCGCGACCAAGTACCCGGCCAAGAAAGATGCCGACGCGTCGGATCAATTCTCGCAGGAGGCAGCCGGCAACAAGAAGCCTGCCGGCGGCATGGGCCTGACCCGGTCAAGGGACGAGGTGGAGGACAAAACCCATCAATCCGAAGGGCAGGACCCGCCCAGGCGGTCCACGCCCAGCGCAGCGACCGAAAAGACATCCGGCGCCGGTCCATCGATGGCCGAACGTTCCAAGGACGCCAAGGCTCCGAAGAGCGGCCGCCAGCCAGGCGCCTACACCAAGGACTGATCGGCCAGGGAACTCAGCCCATCATCGTCTTCAGCGGCTCGCGAGCGAGGTTTGCCTCGATCTCCTTGCGGCCCGGCGTTCCCGCAGGGCTGTGCGTATGTTCTTGCGATATTCGTCCGGCATGCGCGGCGGCAGCATGGGTTCATACGCGTCGACGACCGCCTCTATGATCACCGGACCTTCCGCGGCAAAAGCGGCATCAAGGACCCCGTCGACGTCCTCAGGCCGGGTGACGCTGTAGCCGATGCCACCCATGGCTTCAGGGGCCAAAGCGAAATCGATCGGCTGGAGTTCGCAGGCAAATTGCGGGTTGCCAAGGAACATCATTTGCTCCCAGGCGATCTGGTTGAGCATGTTGTTCTTGATCATCAGAAGCTTGAGCGGAACCCTGTAACGCACGGCCGTCGAAATGTGTCGACAAGGATCTCGGCGGTGTTGGGCATGGTGCCTCCAGTGTGTTGTCCCGGGCCAATGACCGCCCCAGGCCAAGGACAACCGGGAGAAGCAGGGCGAGGGCGCTTGTAAGAAGCGGCGCCGAGATTGACGCCCCCGGCGTGGACGAGGTGCGGGGCCGCTCCGCCTGTGGAAGAGCTGGGTGAGATAAAGCCGTGCGTGCCCCGCGCAGGGGGCGAGCACCCACAGGTTGGTTAAGACGTTGTCGATGACACCCCAGCGCCGTAAAAACCGGTCTCCCGCATGATGCCGTAGTGCAGAGCCACGGCGTTGAAGTTTGCGCTGCCACGTGTGTAGGTTGCGGCAAACATCCCGGCCGCTGGCGCGGCGTATGGGCCGAGCAATTCGCCTTACCGGCAGAAGCAGAAAACGCTAGAATGAACTCCTGCGACGGTTCCAACTGCGCCAAAGACGAGCGCGATGAGCGCGGCGCTCTCCCGAGCGGATTCTGGTGCAACTCCTACCACGTTGCGCTCATGCACCCGGAGACTTGACTGCGAGGGAACGTGGGGATTCCGCTCACCCGTCTGCTGACACTTTGACTTCGCTTGGTGCGCGTCAGGCCTGACTTCCGGCTGATCTTCAGATAGCGGCGATGTCCAGCTTCGAGCCGTCGACCAGACGCGACAGGCGGAACGGTGTGGGATCGACGCAAGGCGTGTCGTTTACGACAAGCTCTGCGGCCAGATAGCCAAGCCCCGGGCCCAAACCGAAGCCGTGGCCCGAGCAGCCCGCCGCGAGGACGAGGCCTTTCACCCCGTCCACCTGCGACACCACAGGCACTGCGTCCGGCGTGCAATCGACGAAGCCGCCCCAGGCACTATCGATCTCTATATCGCCGAGTTGGGGGAAGGTCTTCCGGACACTCTCCACCACTTGGCTTACCAGCCATTTTAAGGGTGGAGGATCCAGCACCCGATTCTGTTCGAAGATCCGATCGTCGCTGGTCAGCAGCGCCGGCATTGAATCCGGCCCCGAAAGGAACGATTGGCCGATGCCGAGCCTGACGTTCTTCAGGCGACGCAAGAATTGCGGCATGAATTCCCGGCTATACCGGATAGCCTGGGGCGTGATTTCGAGGTTCGCCTTCCCGCTGATCGCAAGCGTATAGCTGCCGTCCAATCGGCGCGTGATCGTGCAGTAGGGTGTGGAGACCGCCTCGCCTATGTTGATTGTCGGGGTGGAACGCAGCGCGGTCTGCCGGATGCTCGCTTGGGGGAAACTGATCCCGAGCGGCCTAAGGAAGCGCGAGGACCAGGCGCCAGCGGCGCACAGCACCGCGCTGGTTCTGATGTAGCCCTTCTCCGTGTGCACGCCCGCAATCTTGCCATTGGCCAAGTCGAGCGCCCGCGCGGCGCATTCCTGGTGGATGGTGGCGCCCAGAGCTCTGGCCCCATCGGCGATAGCCGGCGCGGCGAGCGCAGGTTCGGCCTTACCATCCCGGTCCGAATAGGTCCCGCCGACCCATTTGTCGCGCGCTTCGGGGACGCGCTCGGCCACCTCCGCCCGGCTCAGCATGCGGGTGTCGACCTCGTACTCCCTGGCGACCTGGCGCCACCTTTCCCAGCCGGCGAGCACAGCCTCGTCGTGAGTGGCATAGACGAGACCGCAGCGTCGAAATCCAAGGTCCCGATTGATATCGCGCGTCAGCTCGTCCCACAGTCGCATGGAGATCACCGAGAGCGGCAGTTCGCGCCGATCGCGGTTCTGCTGGCGGCACCAACCCCAGTTTCGGCTCGATTGTTCACAGGCGACGTGGCCCTTCTCGAGCAGAGCCACAGAGAGGCCACGCTTCGCCAGGAAATAGGCGGCCGTAGAGCCGAGGATGCCGCCGCCGACGATGACGACGTCGACCTCGGCCGGGAGACGCTCATCGCTGTGAATGCGTTCGACTCGGGGCGACATGTTCCAACCAACCTCGGCTGCCAAGAATGCGGAAGCAAAGTTCCGATCAGCCCTTCATCGCATCGTGCGCTCGAAAGAATGTGCCGAATCATCTAGGACTTCGCCAGATGTGCGGGTTTTTGATCACTTGATCGATACGAGCTGCTCAAGCCCGACCGAGTTCCAGTTCGGCGCAGGGCGGCGTAACCTTTTCGCGAGTCCGTTGGATCGCGTTTGAGGGTCTTGAGTCTGCGAGCGAAGTTGTAGGCGGCAACGAAGTCGGCGAGGTGTTACCTGAGCTGATCGTGGCTCTCGTAGTAGAAGCGTTTGACCGTGGCGTCCTTGATCGTGCGGTCCATCCTCTTGCAGCTTTACGCGCTCGCTGCGGCGGGGCGTCAGACGTGGACCTAGGCGATCAGTCGCCGAACGACGGAGATGCTCTGATGTTCCATCGGAACACCGCGGGGAGAAAGACCGACGGATCATGGCAGATGCGGATGAGCAGCCCGGAGCAGATGAGCGAATAGACGGTTTATTCGGCCGCCATCTCGGAACGATCCCGCCGCCCTGCCATTATCGCCATAAGGACAGGCTCAGATCGTGGTGGCGCACGATTGGCGGCAAGGACCGTGGCCAACTGCAATCACCGGAAGTCGACGGTCCCGCCAGCGATCTGGGCCTCAAAAAATCGACGGCAAGGCACCTTGGAGGAAACCAATGGCTGGACGCAGAACCCATGAGCAGCAATTGCGCATCATTGAAAAGCGGGAAAACACGAAGGGCGCCGGCAAGGATTTCGACGCAGAGGCCGACCTGAAGCGATCAGCAGCGGAACGTGAAGCGCTGCGCAAGGGGTCGGAAATCAGGTCCAAGACACCCGACCTCGTTGACCCTGACGATCGCAACATCCTTCGCGGAGAAAATCAGGAGAGCGTTCATCACAAGAACCGTCCCGACCACTAAGAATTGGAGCAAGCCCATGGCAAAAGGTAGCAAGAAGCACATCGGAGCGGGTGCGCGGGGAAAGGGTTCCGGTGCAGGCGCCATGACCACCACCCCAAAGGACAAGCTCGAGGAAAACAAAGTCCTGTCCAACCGCGACAAGGCCCAGCACACGAAGCAACGCGGTCTGGATTCCAGGCAGATCGCGACTGAGCAGCGCCAGGATCACGCTGCCAATCGTTTGCGCGATTGACGGCTCAACCGCCGCTGGCGCGCGGTGGCGCGGCCCTGACCGGGGCCGCGCTTCAGGTTGGCTGCGAGCGCAAGGGGAGGGGCCGTATGGCTCAGGCCCATTCGCCACTGAAGAGCGGTTCTATCGGATGGCGCGATTTGGTCATTTTGAGTTCGCGCAGAAATATCGCCGCGCTCGACGATCTCCATCGGTTGTCGGTCCTTGCTAGCCGTGGCGTGCTCCTTCGGCAGATCGCGTCGACGATTTGCTCTCAAACTGCTCCGCCTCACGCAGCAGCCGGATCACCTCCGCGTCGGTGGTCTGCTCGAAATCCTCATAATACCGGCTCACCGCAACAAACGGCTCAGGCGTGGCGAGACAGACCACTTCGTCCACATCGGCTTTGATGAGGTCCAGCGTGTCCCGGGGTGCGACCGGGACGGCCAGGACGACATGCGCGGCGCGATCCTTTCTTAGCGCCTTGAGCACCACTCTGACCGTGCCTCCGGTCGCAATGCCGTCATCGACGACGATGACGGTCCGGCCCAGGACCGAAGCCGCAGGCCGGCTTCCGAGATAGAGGTTTCTGCGACGTTCGATTTCGAGCAGTTGCCGCCGCTTCTCTGCTTCGACGTATTCGTCTGACGGCCGGACCAAAGCCATCGCCTCCTCGTTGAGGACGAGCTGCGGATTTTCCCCGTCGACGACCGCGCCGATGCCATATTCGGAATGGCCCGGCGCGCCGATCTTGCGCACAAGCAGCACGTCGAGCCGGGCACCGAGTGCCTTCGCCACTTCGAAGCCAACCGGCACGCCGCCGCGCGGCAGCGCCAGCACCAGTAGATCGGTTGCCGCGAACCTGGCCAAATCGGCGGCAAGCTGGCGCCCCGCATCCGTTCGATCTTTGAACCTCAAGGCGTCAAAGCGCATGGTCTTCACCTCCAAGGCCGAAACCCTGGCGTGGTGCTGCTCAGGCCTCCTCCTCGCCCAAATTCAGCTTGCTGGGGAAACGGCGATTGCGGGCAAATTGTTTCATCAACCCTTGGCAAAAATTGCCGAACCATGCGATTGGCCCCCGGTTCGCAAAAAAAGCTGCTGGAACAATCGATCGCCCTGCCGCGTTCGACTGTTTTACTCCTGCCGGGGGTCCTAGATGGCGCCACGTCCTTTCTGGAAAGGCTATCTGAAGCTTTCGCTGGTGACCTGTCCGGTTGCGATGACGCCCGCTACCACCGAAAGCGAAAAGGTCCGGTTCCACACGCTCAATCGCAAGAGCGGGCATCGGGTGGTCAGCCAATATGTCGACGCCGTCAGCGGCAAGCCCGTTCCTGATGACGACGAGGTGAAGGGGTACCAGCGCGGCGAGGATGAATACGTCCTGCTCGAGGACGACGAGATCGACGCAGTTGCGCTCGAGAGCACGCGCACCATCGACATCGACATGTTTGTCGATGCCGACAGCATCGGCTGGATCTGGTACGACAAACCGCACTATCTCACCCCTGACGACCCGGTTGGGGAGGAGGCATTCTCGGTCATTCGCGACGCGATGCAGTCGACAGGGACAGTCGGAATATCGCGGCTGGTCATGTACCGCCGCGAGCGCGCCGTTATGCTTGAACCACGAGGCAAGGGCATTGTGCTGTGGACACTGCGCTATGGCGAAGAGGTTCGCGATCCCGAGGATTATTTCGGCAAGATCGATGACGTCAAACCCGACCCGAAACTGATGGGTATGGTCTCGACCCTGATCGATGAGCGAACCAGGCAGTGGGATCCCGCCATGACCGGAGATCCCGTCCAGGCGCGGCTGCTGGAGATCATTGCCTCGAAGAAGAAGGGCAAGAAGGGCCCGGCCAAGGCGAAGGCCAAGGCCGAGCAACCGGCCAGCAACGTGATCAACATCATGGATGCGCTGCGCAAGAGCATCGGCTCGGAGCCCGGAAAGCGGAAATAAACGCCTGGGAGCAGGCTGGGCTGGGGGACAAAGGCAGCACAATGAAGGTCATACCCCGCGATCCTGCTTTCGACAGCACCCGCCGATCCAGCGATTTCCTCCTGCCGCTCGATACGCCTCCGATGGAGGCAAAGGCGGCCGATGCGATTCCCGAAGGAGAGGGATGGCAGTATGAACGCAAATGGGATGGTTTTCGCTGCCTGGCATTTCGGCAGGATGATGCGGTCGAGTTGCGCGCAAGGTCAGGCAAGCCGCTCGGACGCTATTTTCCCGAACTCGTCGCGACATTGAAGGAACTGCCGTCGCGCCGTTTTGTCGTCGACGGGGAAATCGTCATCTCGGTCGACGGCAAGTTTTCGTTCGACGCGCTCCAGATGCGGCTTCATCCCGCCGAGAGCAGGATCCGCAAGCTGTCCGCCGAAACCCCGGCTAGCATCGTCCTGTTCGACATGCTCTGCGATCAGCACGGAACCGTCTGGTTGGCGCGGACCCTGAAAAAACGGCGAGCGATCCTTGAGGCTTTCGTCGCTTCGGCAAACCGCAGGAACATCGTGCTTTCGCACTGCACGCGCGATGTGAAGGAAGCCCGCTCCTGGCTAGGGGATGCCGGACATGGGGCGACAGACGGCGTCGTCGCCAAGCGGCTGGACGGTCCGTACCAACCGGGGGTGCGCGCGATGGTGAAGGTGAAGCGGCTGCGGTCGGCCGATTGTGTGGTCGGCGGCTTTCGCTATCTCAGCAGCAGTCGTCAGGTCGGATCATTGCTGCTGGGTCTGTACAACGAGGCCGGCAAGCTCGACCACGTCGGTTTCACCTCGACCATTGCCAAGGAGGACAGGGCCGAGCTTACCCGCAAGCTCGAAGCCATGCGCGAGCCACCGGGCTTTACCGGAAAGGCGCCGGGCGGGCCGAGCCGCTGGAGCACCGAGCGCAGCGGCGAATGGGAGCCGGTGCGGCCCGAACTGGTGGTCGAAGTGCGCTTCGATCACGTCACCGGCGACCGTTTCCGGCACGGCACCAAGTTCCTGCGCTGGCGACCAGACAAGGCGCCCGAGCAATGCACGTTCGAGCAAATCGCCTGACTATTCCGATGCATGCGCTTCGCAGTGCCGTCTCAAGCCGCTTTCTTGCGCCGCTTTGCGCGGTCTTCGATTGGCGCTGCGGCCGCGTGGAAATCCTGCCAGGGATCCGACGACAGCGAGGCAAGCCGCGTTGGCGTGTTCTCGACGGTAAAATAGGCCGGTCCGATGCTGGGGCCGAGTTCGTCCCAGGCAAGCGGCATCGACACCGCTGCACCCGGTCGTGCTCTTGTCGAATAGGCTGCGACCGCGGTCGCACCACGCTGGTTGCGCAGATAATCGACAAGGATTTTCCCGCGTCGTTTCGATTTGGTGATGGTCGAGACGTAGCGGTTGGGACTGTCGGCGGCCATCGAGTCGGCAATCGCCTTGGTAAAGGCTTTTACTTCTGGCCATTCGGCTTTCGGCTTCAACGGCGCCACGACGTGCAGACCCTTGCCGCCGGAGGTCTTTATGAAGGGGACAAGCCCTGCATCCTTCAGCCGGTCGCGCGTCTCGACGGCGCCTTCGATCACTGCCTCCCAGCTCACGCCCTCGCCGGGGTCGAGATCCATGATGATCGTATCCGGACGCTCCCAATCGCTCACCGTCGAGCCCCAGGGGTGGATCTCCAGCGCCGCCGACTGGACCAGACCGATGAGCCCGTCGAGATCATTGATGCTGATCAGCCGCTCGTCGGGCGGATCCTTGGGGTCGTGGACCAGCACGATGTTGGGGTTCAGCCCCTTCCAGGCATGCTTCTGGAAGAATTGCTCGCCCGAAATCCCGTTGGGACATCGCACCAGCGCCAGCGCTCGGCCGACGATGTAGGGCGACGCATAGCGCCAGACCTCGGCATAATAGTCGGCGAGACCTTCCTTGGTCACGCCCTCGTCCGGCCAGTAAAGGCGGTCGGGATGAGTAAGCTTGACGGTCCGGCGCTGAGGTTGGGGCGCTGCCTTGCTCGTCTTCGGCGTCTCGCGCACGATCTCCTTCGCCGGCTTGTCTTCGCGCAATCCGCGGAACGAGGCGTGGCGCAGATTGCCGTCGGCGGTCCACGCCCGGAACTCGACTTCGGCGACGAGATCCGGCCTGACATAGCGGACTTGCCGAGCCTCCTCGGCGCTCAGACGCTCGTCGAACGGGCTCGACGGAACGCGCATCCGCTCGAGCTTCTTGAACAGGCTCTCGGCGACCGCCGCTGTGTAGCCGGTGCCGACGCGCCCGACATGATGAAGCTTGCCGTGGTCATAGACACCCAGGACAAGCGAACCGATCGCCTTGCGCGAGGTTGTCGAGGGGATAAAGCCGGCCACGACAAATTCCTGCCGCGCCGAACATTTCGACTTCACCCAGTTCTTGCTGCGGCCGGCGCGGTAGGGCGCATCGCGAAGCTTGGAGACGATGCCTTCCAGGCTCAGCCGACAGGCATGTCGCAGCACCAGGACGCCGTCCTCCTCAAAATGGCCGCTGTAGCTGATGATGCCGCTGTTACTCCCGATGATTTTTTCCAGCAATTCCTTGCGCTTGATTAACGCAACGTCGCGCAGATCGTAGCCGTCGAGATGAAGCAGGTCGAAAACGTAGAAGTGAAAGCGATCACTGCGGCCCTCGCTGAGATCGGCTTGCAGCGCGGAAAAATCCGATGCGCCGGCTGACGTCTCGACCACGAGTTCACCGTCGATCAGTGCCGTCCCGACAGGGATATCGGCCAGCGCCGAAACGACCGCCTTGCCGAATTTCTTCGTCCAGTCGAGACCGCTCCGCGTCAACAGTTTGACGCGGCCGGCTTCGATCCTGGCCTGTAGCCGGTAGCCGTCGAATTTGATCTCGTGCAGCCAGCGCTCGCCCGACGGCGCTGACGAGACCAGGGTCGCCAGCGTCGGCTCGACGAAATCGGGAAGCGCCGCCTTCTTGGCGCCCTTTATCTTTGACGGTTCGGGAACGCTGACAGTGGCGGGGGCCTCTTCCGCTGGAGCTGGCCTGGTGCTGCCGCCGCGGCGCCTGCGAATGCGGCCTGTCTTGGACGACCAGCCGGGCTCTTCGCCGGCGACGTCGTCGATCTTGCGGCCGGTCGCGACGGATTCCGGCCGCTCGTCCAGAATGTCGGGATCACGTTCGGTGCGCGCGGCGTCGTCGTCGCCTTTGATCAGCAGCCAGTTCTCGCGCTTCTCCCGGGGCTTTCCGGCCATCCGCACAAGATGCCAGCGGCCGCCAAGCTTCTCGCCGTGAAGTTCGAAATCGAGATGGCCTTTCGCATAGCCGCGATGCGCGTCGCCGATCGGCGTCCAGGTGCCTCTGTCCCAAAGGAGGACGGTGCCGCCGCCATACTCGCCCTTCGGGATTGTGCCTTCGAAGTTGCCATATTCCAGAGGATGGTCCTCGACGTGGACGGCAAGACGCTTCTCGCCGGGGATCAGGCTCGGCCCTTTTGTGACGGCCCAGCTCTTCAGGACGCCGTCCATTTCGAGACGAAAATCATAATGGAGCCGGGTGGCATCGTGCTTCTGTATGACGAAGCTGTTGCCGGTCCTCGGCGCCCTGCGGCCCTGCGGCTCCGGGGTAACGGAAAAATTGCGCTTCTTGCGGTAGGTCTCGAGCGCCATCGGTCAGCCGGCCTTCCGACGCGGCGCTGTCTGCTTCGCCTTGGCATGGCGCGCTGGCTTTGACTTTGCCGCGGGCTTTCTTGTCGAGGGCTGCTTGGTGCCAACGCCGGCACTCTGGCGCAGCGCATCCATGAGATCGACGACCTTCTCCCGCCTGGCCGGCTTCGGAACGGCGATCTTCTTGCCTTCGAGCTTTGCCTTCACAAGCTCGGCGAGCGCCGCCTCATAACGGTCGTCGAATTTGGTCGGATCGAATTTGCCTTTCTTGGTCTTGATAATGTGCTCGGCCAGTTCGAGCATCTCGCCCTCGATCTTCAAGTCGGGGATGCTGTCGAAAGCCTCCTCCGCCGAGCGCACCTCGTAGTCGAAATTCAGCGTCGTTGCGACCAGGCCTTCGTCATAGGCGCGGACGAGCAGGGTCCGGACGCGCCGAAACAGGACGGTCTGGGCGATGGCGGCGACCTTCTTCCTGCGCATGCCTTCGCGGATCAGCCCAAACGCTTCCTCCGCGTGTTTGTCAGACGGGGCCAGGTAATAAGGCTTGTCGAAATACACATCGTCGACATCGGCACAGCCGATGAAGACCGAGACCGACAGCGTCTTGTCGCTCTCGGGGACAGCGGCTGCGACCTCATCGGGTTCGAGCACGACGTACTCACCCGAGCCGATCTCAAAGCCCTTGACCTGGTCGTCCTTCTCGACCGGCTTGCCGCTATCGCTGTCTACGAAGGCGCGATGCACCCTATGGCCGGTGGCGCGGTTTATCGTGTGGAAAGCGATCCGCTCTGAGGTTGAGGCAGCCGTGTAGAGCGCCACCGGGGAGCTGAGTTCTCCGATTTTCAGAAAACCCTTCCAATTTGCTCTCGGCGCCAAGACGACCTCACTGTCACAAGCATTGCACAGGAAATGCAACGTGGCGGCGCCGAGATTTGTTCCTTTGGCGCCTGCTCGGCGATGATCAGAAGGGTCCTGGGCCAGCAGACAAGCCATTCCGCTGCAACCAAATTCACCACCCGTCGTTGTCGAGCAGCAAGGGAGCGGTTGGCCATGACGGGATTATCCATGAGGAGACTGTCGTTTTTGTCGGCGCTGGTGGCGACTCTGGCTCTGGCGGGTTGCAGCAACGAGGCCGAGCCGACACAGGGCAGCACCAGCAGCACTGAGCCGACCCAGAGCAACACCAACACCGTCGATCAAAATCCCGAAGTCGACAAGGACCCGACCCCGAAGACGACCACGGGCGGCGATCAACCCGGAACGCCGCCGGCGCAATGACGGGAATTATCGAGGTTCTCTGCCGATCGGCCCGGACCTGTCAAAATCGCTGTGCAGAGGGACCAGATGGTAGCTGTACCGGTCTCGAATGAACGTGTTGAAAAACCGGCCTTTTGCCGAGGCCTTGCGGAATGCAGCGTAGGTCTGGGGCGGCACGTCGTCGAAATCGTAGCGATTTCCGCTTGGGACAAACCATACGGAGAGGGTCCTCGTCGCCGGATCGTAATTGATGCTTTGGATAACAGTTGAAGGCATTTCTAACCCTCGATGCGTCCGGACAATAACCCGTCCCGGCAAGCCAGGTTCCGCCTCGTGCCACTTATGGAGGCGATGATCCGGCCCCTTGCCGCCTTGGGCTGGCTTCACCAATTAGGGTTGATGCCATCGCTCAAAACCAGGCAGCCGCAATTCGCTGGGCAAGGCGACCTGTTTCGTGCGCCCGACTTTCACGCACGTGACGACCTGCCGGAAGGATTTCGCTACCAGCCGGAGCTGATCACAGCGGCGGAAGAGGCCGAACTGGTGCGGCAGCTCGAAAGTCTCGCCTTCCAGCCTTTCGACTTTCATGGCCATCTCGCAAACCGGCGCGTCGCCGGTTTTGGCCTGCGCTACGATTTTGACCAACGCAAGGTGGTCGAGGCGCCGCCGATCCCTGCTTTTCTGATGCCGCTCAGGGACAAGGTGGCGGCATTTGCGCGGCTGCCCGCCGATGCTTTCGTGCACGTCTTGATCAACGAGTATCGGCCCGGCGCGGGTATCGGCTGGCATCGCGACAAGCCGCAGTTCGATGCCGTGGCCGGCGTTTCTCTTCTTGCGCCATGCAGCTTTCGGCTCCGCCGGAAGAACGGCACGAGATGGGCTCGCGTGACCGTCACCCTCGAGCCAAGGTCGGCTTACCTGATGACGGGCCTGGCGCGCACCGAATGGGAGCACAGCATCCCGCCGGTTTCCGCGCACCGCTATTCGATCACCCTGCGGACCCTGTACCCGCAACGGTCGCCTCGATCAGAAGCGATAGTTCGATGACCAGAATCGAGACCGGCTCCTGTTTTTGCGGTTCGATAAGTGCTGAGATGCATGGTGACCCGTTCTGGATTTGCTCCGATCACGATGACGATTGTCGCAAGGCGATAGGCAGCCCACTGACCGTCTGGGTCGGCTATCGGCCGGCCCAATTCAGATTGCTCACCGGCGCGCCAAAAAAATTCTCAAGGACCCGAGGCGTGCTCCGCACCTTCTGCGCCGATTGCGGGACATCCATAGCCTACTTCGACCAGGGGCTTCCCGAGGAACTTTATCTGACGATCGGCTTCTTCGACCACCCCGAGCGCTTTGCGCCGCAGGCTCACGCCTATTGGGACATGAAGCTGCCGTGGGTGGAATTTGGCGACGAGCTGCCGCGTGTGGGAAGATATTCAAGGCGGCGCGATCCGGCGGTCGGAAATCCGGCCGACCGGTAACCGGCAAGGCCGCCGATGGTACCCGAATGGCCCAGCTGAATTGAATTGCGATCGGTTTGTAATCCAAGCGAACTGGCATCATCGCTTCTTCACACTGCTTTCGATACTATCTGTTGAACGCAAGGCATAGGTCGAAACAGGCAGAAAAATTTGGCACAACGATCGGGAAGCGCAGACCTCCCACTTCATGGCGGACGCGTGCCGAAATGGCTCGGCGACCGTATGACGCGCCTCGGAGCCGTCATGTGCGAGGCGATCATTCACCATTACGGTCGCGAGGAGCTGCTGCGCCGGCTGGCGCATCCCTTCTGGTTCCAGTCGTTTGGCGCCGTCATGGGAATGGACTGGCATTCCTCCGGTATCACGACCAGCGTCATCGGTGCCCTGAAACGTGGTTTGGCTCCGCTCTCCGGCGAACTCGGTATTCACGTGTGCGGCGGCCGCGGCGCGCATTCACGCAAGACCCCGCACGAGCTTGCCGCCATCGGCGAACGCGTCGGCTTCGATGGAGCAGGCCTGGCAACCGCCAGCCGGCTTGTCGCCAAGGTTGACAGCGCCGCCGTCCAGGACGGCTTCGACCTTTATCTGCATGGCTTTATCGTCACCGATGACGGCGACTGGGTCGTGGTGCAGCAGGGCATGAACGGCGACAGCAAGGTGGCGCGCCGCTATCACTGGCTGTCCGAAGGCCTGAAGAGTTTCGTCGACCAGCCGCATGCCGCCATCGAAGGCGCCAACCAGGGCGAGATCGTCAACCTGACCGACCGCCGCGCCGATGCCTCGCGCAAGGGCCAGTTGGATCTCCTGCAGGTTCTCGGACCGGATCGCATTCTGAGGGAGTTCGCCGCGCTCGAACGTGATGTGGCTGTCGCACCGGAGCCCGATCAGCCAATGCTGCCGCATCTGGTCATGCCGGCGCACCACAACGTTCGCGAAAGCGATGTCGTCATGCGTCGTCTTCATGGCAACATGGCGGCGGCTGCCGAGCGTGGCCCCGCCGATTTCTCCGAGCTTCTCCTGGTGCCCGGCGTCGGTGCGCGCACGGTGCGGGCGCTGGCGCTGGTCGCCGAGGTCTTGCATGGCGCGCCATGCCGGTTTTCCGATCCCGGGCGCTTCTCGCTGGCACATGGCGGCAAGGACAGGCATCCATTCCCCGTGCCGCTGAAGGTCTATGACGAGACGATCGGCGTGCTGAAGTCGGCCGTCCACAAGGCCAGGCTCGGTCGCGACGAAGAACTCGGCGCCTTGAAGCGGCTCGACGAGCAGTCGCGGCAGGTCGAACGCTATGTCACCGGCCCCAGTCTGAAGGAAATCGTTGCCGGAGAGTTCGATCAGTCGCATCTGCTCGGCGGCCGCAGCGTGTTCGGCTGGGAGACCGCACCCGAGGCGCCCGCGGATGCTAAACAAATCAAACAAAAGGGATGATCGGACCGGAACGCAGTTCAGCGGACCTGGCCTGATCCGTGTTCAGGCATCCAGATCAATCAAGGCGATGCCGAGTTCCGGACGTTTTCTGCGGCGCAGATGACCAGGCGTTTCCACCAAAGTGACTTCGAGTGTAGGCCGAACAATGCCATCGAGCAGATGTCCGCCCTTCGTGCTGCCGTCGCGCAATCCGAGCACCGCATGGACGTGAAGGCTGGGCTTGCCGTCGTCGCCGATCGCAACGTCGCCGATCGCGCTGAGCACCTCGCACTGTTCCAGCACCGGGATTTTCCGATAAGTTTTTTCCTCGATGTCGAACCAGCCGACAGTCGCCTTTTCGAAGGCGCCGAGCGCGGTCAGCGAGGCGCCGCCAATATCGTTATCGACAGCGAAAGATGTGAGCGCCGCGAACGCTTCCTCGCCGGGATCAAGCACCACAACGAACGTCCTTTGTCCGGCGCTTTCGGCGACGAGCTGCGATTTCATGATTTCACTCCAGACGCTGTGTCGGCTTTGGGTTGTCATTTCGATCGAGAGGTTGAACGGAAAGCTGGCTCGCGAGTTCCCAACAGGTTTGGCTTGGCTTTGAACATCGCAGCGCCGTTCGGCTGTGGCGAAGATGCAGCGGTCCGGAACAAGATTGTCCAGGAAACATTGTTCCCCGCAGGCTATCTCTGAGGAGCGGACGTGGCGCCAACCGAGATCATCGTCAGGCATGCGCTAACGCCGCGTGAGTTCTGGATTGGTCTTGGCCGTGCCTTTGCCGGAGCGTTGATCTTCGCCGCCCCGGTGTTGATGACCATGGAGGCCTGGGCGCTGGGCTTTCACCTTCACCCACTGCGGCTCGCCCTGTTCCTCGCTGTCACTTTGCCAATGCTGGTGCTGCTGCACAAGTACGGAGGCTTTCGCCACACGGTGGCGCTGCGCGACCGCATCGCCGATGCTTTTGTGGCGATACTTGTGGCCGCTGTGGCGGCTACGGCGGTGTTGTTTATTTTCGGCATCGTGACCGCCGAAATGCCGCTACGGGAGGTGATTGGCAAAATTGCGGTGCAAATTGTCCCGGGCAGTCTCGGGGCATCCTTGGCACGCGCTCAGCTCGGCCCGAGTTTGTTGGAGGAGGAGGACATTCCCGAGCCCGGCTACACCGGAGAGCTGTTCCTGATGGTGGTCGGAGCGCTATTTCTATCGGTGAACATCGCACCGACGGAAGAGGTCGTCCTCATCGCCTACAAGATGGAGCCCTGGCAGGAAATCGCCCTGGTGGTGGTCACCCTCGCTCTCATGCACGCCTTCGTCTATGAGTTCGAATTCCGCGGCTCGCACAGTCCCGAGCCAGGCGCTGGATTCGTCAGCATCTTCTTTCGCTATGCGATCGTCGGCTATGTCCTGGTGATGCTTGTGAACCTCTACATCTTGTGGACCTTCGGCAGGACCGATGGCGCCGGCTTTTCGGAGACACTCAGTGCAGTCGTGGTTCTGTCGTTTCCTGGCGCGCTCGGGGCGGCGGTTGCGAGGCTCATTCTGTGACAAGGAACCCCGCAAAAGGCGACAAGCAACAGAAGCAGCAGTCCGACAACAAAGCAAAGACACGCAAACCCGGGACTTCGGTCACGGAGTGGGTCGTGGCGGGCATAAGCTCCGTAGTCCTGGTTGCCGTGCTCGGTTATCTTGTCGTCGATGGCGTGAGCACGCGCGATGGGACCGCCCGGATCGTTGTGGTGCCGCTCGCGGTCGCGGTCACCGAGGGGGGCTACGTGGTCGAGTTCGCCGCTGCAAACAGGGCGGGGAAATCAGTTGCTGCTGTCGAGATCAAAGGTGAGCTCCGCAACGGCGATGAGGTCGTCGAGGATAGCAGCGCTACGCTCGACTATGTCCCACAGAATTCCCAACGGAAGGGCGCGTTGATCTTTCGTCGCGATCCCGAGGCCTATGACCTGCGCCTCTTTGCCATTGGATATAGTGAACCCTGACCAGTCAAAACGCCATGGATGAAAGGGAACTCGGCGTGGATGACGCGGTCAACCGACCACTGCTTCGCCCTGCTGTAAAAGCGACATGGCTGCAGAGAACCAACACGGCCGGTGCCTCCGAGAATGATGTGCGTGGGCGATCCTTTCGCACCCTATTCCTCTCTATTCCTCCGGGGCGGTGGCAGGAGCCGTATAACGGCGACGCACCGCATCCAGAACGTGCTTGCGGCTTTCCTGCGCCGAGAGCATTTCGTCCTTTTCCGCCTCGGCGGTCTCGCGCGCCAGATCCTTGTCCCTGATCTGTCGGCGAAACCATTCGGAATAGTCGCCGGCGCGCAGGTGATGCTCCCAGGTTCTGTCGTCGATGCCCTCGGCAATCTGAGCGAAGATCATCAGGTTGTGGGCCCGGAGGTTCATCGCGTTGTCGGGACCTCTGAAATAGAAGCTGCCGGCCTCGTCGAGTTGACCTTCTGCATATTTGCGGCTGTGACGCTTGAGCGACTGGCGCGGCTCGATCGCTTTGACCATGGCAATTTTCTTGCGGGCTTGCGGCCGCCAGAACAGCACACGCTCGCCTTTTGGCGAGGGAATATCCTTTGGCGGCTTGGTGTCCGTCTCCTGACAAAAGGCCTTGATGACATTCTTGGCCTTGGGACCGAGCGCAATGACGGCAGTGACCAGACGCAGGGCGTCGGTCGAGATCGCTTCCGGATGAACGGTGATCAGGACAGTGCCCGGCAATTCCAACGACAGGATGGCGCGCGTGTCGTCGCGCCTCTTGGGCAGAAGATGATGCGCCTCGTCGATGACCAGCCAATGCGGCCTCGCCGTACGGTAGCGGAAATTGCCAAGACCGGGGAGCAGGTCGGCAAAGAAGCCTGGTCGCTCATTGACCCGCAACGCCAGCCCGTTGACGACCACATTGGTGTCGGGCTTTTCGATCAGGTCGAGCACTTGTGCCTTTGTCGGTTCGCTTGAGGCATCGCCTACCCGGACGGCGCCTTCGAGGCCATCATAGTCGCCTTCCGGATCGAAAACGCAGAATTGAAATCCGTTCTCGACGAAGCGTTCCGTCAGCGCGGTGGCCAAGGTGGATTTGCCGATGCCGGAGCTTCCGGCGATCAGAACCGTGTCGGTCGGCGTCAGATAGACTTCGTCGCCGCCGACCGAACCGAGAAGGATGCAGTCACGGCCTTTTCGGACAAATTCCCGATCACGCTTTACCAGTTTTTCGATCAGTTCCTCGACGCCCTTTCCACGTGCGCCGCGCGTTACAAGATCCGCTGTATCCTTGACCGCCGCAAGGGCGTTCTCGACAGCGACGCTGCAGCCGCAGGCCCGCAGGAACGCATGATCGTTTTCAGCATCGCCAATACCGACCACATTGTGTGGCGACAGCTTGAGGTCCTCAAGTGCGGCTGCCAGCCCGGCTGCCTTGTTGATGCCGGTGGGCAGCACCATCACCGCGCCCTTGTTGAAGATGATTTCCAGCTCCAGCCCGAGTTCCTTGATGACCTCAAGAACTGTTGCCTGGTGTGGTTCCCAGGTCGCGACGATCGACCGTCCGACTGAAAGCGGCTTGACGCCGCGTTTCTTCAAACTGGCGACAAATTTCGGCGCCGGCGCCGGTGAGATCGCACGTTCTTCCTCGCTGGCAGGCGTGTAGATCAACGCCCCATTTTCGGCGACGACCTTGTCGAACACGCCGAGTTCGGGAAAAACCCGCTTGAGGTCGGGCAGTTCGCGGCCAGTGACGAGGATGAGCTTGCGGCCACTTTTCTTGAACCGTTCGAGGGCTGCAAGCGTCTTTTCGACTACGATCCCATCGTGCGCCAGCGTGCCGTCATAGTCCGTCGCCAAGGCAATGAAATACATCTGTCGACCATTTCATATCTGAGATCGCCGCTACCTCCGCCACAGGCGAGAGGTCCACGATGATCGAGGCAGTGCGGGCGACACGTTCTCAGTAGCCGCCGATGATCGGCAATATCTCGCCGGTGATGTAGCTTGAACAATGCGGCGAGGCGAGGAACACATAGGCCGGCGCGATTTCCTCCGGTTGCGCCGGCCGTTTCATCGGCGTGTCTGCGCCAAATTTCGAGACGTCGCCGGCTTGCTTGTCCGACGGGTTGAGCGGGGTCCACACCGGGCCTGGCGCCACGCAGTTCACCCGAATTCCCTTTTCGATGAGGTTGCCGGACAGCGCGCGCGTGAAGGCATGAATGCCGCCCTTGGTCATCGAATAGTCGACCAGCTGCTTCGAGCCCTCGATGCCGGTTATGGAGCCGCTGTTGATGATCGCCGAACCAGGCTTCATATGCGGAAGGGCCTCCTGCGCCATGTGGAAATAGCCGTAGAGGTTGGTCTTCAGCGTCGTGTCGAAATGCTCCTCGGTCAGCTCACTGAAGTCGCTGGAATGGACCTGGAAAGCGGCGTTGTTGACCAGCACGTCGATCCGGCCAAATTCCTTCACCACCTTAGTCACAGCCTTGTGGCAGTGGTCGCGTTCGCTGACGTCGGCCTTGACCAGCGTGCAGCGCCGGCCCTCGGCTTCGACGGCCCTCTTGGTTTCTTCAGCATCCTTGTCCTCGCACAGATAGACGATCGCCACATCGGCGCCTTCGCGCGCATAGAGCACGGCCACGGCTCGGCCGATGCCGGAATCGCCGCCGGTGATGACGGCCACTTTGCCGTCCAGCTTTTTTGATCCGATATAGAATGGCGCGTCGTAAAGCGGCGCCGGCTCTATCGCCCATTCATGCCCTGGCTTCGGCTGGTGCTGCTCGGGAAAGGGCGGCTCGGGATATTTGCGTGCTCCGGCCTGCATGGCGCCTTGTTGCTTGCCGTTGCCCTTCGTTTTGTCCTTGGCGTCGATGCCGCGCTGGATGTGGCGTTGCTTGGCGGCCTCGCCGGCGATTTCCGATTTCATCTGCATGGCTGTCTCCTTGGCTTGGAGAACGAACAACGCATGTCCGGCGAAAAAGTTTACGCGACGGCGTCATTCCTTCGGCAACGAATCCAAACGCCAGGAAATCGACGGCGTGTACTGCGCAACTGGCAACGAATGACGCGGCCGGACGTTTGGGCACAAGCGGTGTCCGAGAACCTGAAGGCGCGCTGGCCAAGCAGAAGGTATTCCGAGGCTGGTGACCTGACGATTTCCCGCTTCTCGGCCGTACAGGCGATCTTCTGGATCGCGCCAAGGGAGAGGAAAATGGCTGAAGATCATGCCAAACCAACCGGGCCGGATCTGGTCGAGGGTATCGCGTTATCCGACCTTGCCGACGGCGGAAAGCTCCTCGGCCATTGCGGCGATGAGCCGGTGCTGCTGGTGCGCCGCGGGGCCGAGATCTTCGCCATCGGCGCGACATGCACACATTATGGCGGGCCGCTCGTCGACGGTCTTGTGGCGGAAGACACCGTCCGGTGTCCCTGGCATCACGCGTGTTTTGATTTGCGTACAGGCGAGGCCTTGCGCGCCCCTGCTTTCAGTCCACTCGCGTGCTGGTCGGTGGAACAACGCGATGATCGGATAGTCGTGGGCGAGAAACGCAAGCGGACGGTGTCCAAGCCGCGCCCTGGCGGCTCCAGCCAGGCTCCCGAAAAAATCGTCATTGTCGGTGGCGGCGCCGCCGGTTTCGCGGCGGCAGAAACACTGCGGCGCGAACATTATCAAGGCAGCATTGTCATGCTCAGCAACGACGAAGCGCCGCCGGTTGATCGGCCCAATCTTTCCAAGGACTACCTCGCCGGCAAAGCACCGGAGGATTGGATTCCGCTGCGCCGAGAAAGCTTCTATTCGAAGAACGGCATCGACCTGCGCCTCAATGCGGATGTCGCCAGCATCGATACGCGTTCTGGCGAGGTTGTGCTCGCGGACGGGGCCTGGACTGCCTACGACAGGCTACTCCTGGCGACCGGAGCCGAACCGGTTCGCCTGACCATACAAGGCGCCGACCAGCCACATGTTCACACGCTGCGCTCGTTCGCAGACTGCAAGGCGATCATCGAGCGAGCCACGACTGCGCGCCGCGCCGTCGTGCTTGGCGCCAGTTTCATTGGCCTGGAGGTTGCCGCGGCGCTACGGTCGCGCTCGATCGAAGTTCATGTCGTGGCGCCGGAAAAACGGCCCATGGAACGGATCATGGGTCCGCAAATGGCCGACTTCATCCGCGCCCTGCATGAGGAGAATGGTGTCGTATTCCATCTCGAGGACACTGCGAGCAGCATCGACGCCAGCGAGGTGAAACTCGGCGGTGGCGATACGTTGGCGGCGGATCTCGTCGTCGCCGGCATCGGCGTGCGACCGCGGACAGGGCTTGCCGAAACGGCGGGGCTCACCCTTGACCGCGGTGTCGTCGTAAACGCCTTTTTGGAGACGAGCGCACCAGGCATCTTCGCGGCCGGCGACATTGCGCGGTGGCCGGATCCTCACAGTGGCGAGAACATTCGGGTCGAGCATTGGGTGGTTGCCGAGCGGCAGGGGCAAACCGCGGCCCTCAACATGCTCGGCCATCGCCAGAAGTTCGTCGCCGTGCCGTTCTTCTGGAGCCAGCACTACGATGTTCCCATCAACTATGTCGGCCATGCCGTGCAATGGGACGAGATCGCGATCGATGGCGACATCGTTGCCAGGGATTGCCTGCTCCGCTTCAAGCGCGAAGGGCGCACGCTGGCTGTCGCTTCGATCTTCCGCGACATCGAAAGTCTGGGGGCCGAGGTGGAAATGGAGCGCCAGACGACCTAGCCCGGATATCTCGAGCGAAGCGCACGCTGTGCGGCCGGTTCAGTCCCGGCGCGCAAGGATCCAGTCGGTCGCCGCCGCGAGATCGGCGACGGTTGCGGTCGGGCGCGGATCAAACCGTTTCTCGTCGCCGTGCCGGTATTTTCCGGTCCTCACCAGCAATGCGCCCGACAGTCCGGCGCTTAGCGCGCCAGCTATGTCGGCCTCGGCGTCGTCGCCGACCATGATCGCCTGGTCTGGCGGACAGTCCATGCTTGCCAGCGCCGACAGAAAGAATTCCGACGACGGCTTGCCGAGAACGGTTGCGCGTTTCAGCGAGGCAAATTCCAATGCCGCGACGAATGGCCCCGCATCGAGGCTGAGCTCGCCGTCGGCATCCCGAAACGTCCGGTTGGTGGCAAGGGCCAGCAATTCGGCCCCGGCGCTCAGCTCGCGGAACGCGTCATTCAACGCCCCATAGGTGAAGGCGTCTCCGGCATCGCCGACGATGACGGCGCGCTTGTCGCGATCCGGCAGTTCGCAAAAGTCCGGCGCAAGACCGGGGTGAATCAGCAAATATGGCGCTCGGCCATTGCGAAGCAGCCAATCGCGTGCAGCGTGCGCCGGGGTGAAAACATCTGCCCTGGTAACGGTGAGTCCCATCGCCTGCAGACGTTCGAGAACGCTCTGTTTCGACGAGCGCGTGGTATTGCTTATGAAGCGTATGGCCAAGCCGGCCTGGCGCAAACGCGTGACGGCGTCGATCCCGCCTGGTATGGCGGTCTCGCCATCATAGATGACGCCTGCGAGGTCCAGCAGTACACCTCTTGTCATCGGTCCAGCATGACCACGAGTCTGTCAGGCGTCAATTCCGGAACAGGCCATGGTTGTTCCCCTTGGATCAGGGGGCAGGCACATGCGATAGCCGAGGTCACTGCCACCATTCGGGAAAGGTCATGCGTGCGGCCTCGGCCAGCGTCGCGATCGCCTCGTCGGGGACCGAGCTGTAAGGCCAGAGCAGTCGCGGGCCAAGCGGCGCCCAGCCGCCGGCCGCCGCCATCGCTTTGTCGAGCGCCGCATCGCTGACGTCATAGCGAGCGCGAAAGGGCAGTACGTGGGTGGCGAGAAAGGCCTGGATGCGCGTCTCGACCTCGGCAGCGGCCGCCACGTCGGTGCGGATCGTCTGCCACCACATTACCGCGCCCTTGGGGTTAAGACAGGCGACGTTGGAGTAGCTGCCATGCGCTCCCTGGGCAAATCCCGTCGCCAGCGTATGGCCGGGCACGAAGACCGAAAATCCCGGCAGTTCGCGGCGCATGTCGGCGTACCAACCGGCGTCGCCGCCCGGCAATTTGGCGCCGACCAGCGACGGCACCGCTGCACGCAGCCTGGCGATGCCTTCGAGCGTCAGGCGGCGCTTGGCATGCGGTGGATTGTAGAGCACCAGCGGCATGTCGGGCGCGGTCTCGCAAAGGCCGCCGACGAAGCGCATGACCTCGCCGTCGCTGGGCGGCCACCAGTCGGGCAAGGTGAATTGCACCGCGGCCGGACGAAGCGCCGACACCCGCATCAGCCGCTCGCGTGCGACGCGCGGATTGGACTGGCTGATGCCGATCTGGAAGGGCAGGCGCGCGCGGCCGGCAATCGCGGCCACCAAGGCGCAAAGCCGGTCGAACTCGGGCTCGGTCTGGCAGTGGAATTCGCAGGCCGTGCCATTGGAATAGATGCCGTCGACGCCTGATGCGCAGAGCCGGGCGATCGTTTCCTCCGTCGCTTCCCAGTCGATTGCCCCGCGATCGTCGATGGCCAGCATCACCGCGCCCCAGACGCCGCGCGGCGCGTCTGCGGGCAAGTGGCTCGGGTGATCGTCGAGCTCAGGGCGCATCGGCGATCTCGTGCTCGCGGCGCGTTTCGTTCGACGCAAAGGCGCCCTCGATAATGGCGATGATCTTGCGGCCATAGGCGCCGTCGACCGGCACCGGCTTGTCGTCGGCAATGGCATCGCGCATCGCGCTCCATTCGCGCACCAGCGCGGCATGCATCCAGTTCGGCTCGAACGAGCCGGGCAGGTCGGTCCAGGCCGTGTCGCGGCCAAGCATCGTGCCGCGGTCCATGTCGATGCGCAGCGTTGCCTGCTCGCAGACCAGCTCCATGACGTAGCCGGCCGCCCCATTGCGATAGCCGACGCTCTGCACCTGGCCGAGCCCGCCGCCGGCGAAGCGCAGTCCGAGCAGGGCGGTGTCGTCGGCTGCCTGATCATGGGACATGGCGCCAAGCATGGCGCTCACCGACACGACGTCGTCATCCATGAGCCAGACGAGGCGGTCGAGCGCATGGATGCCGGCCGTCAACAGCATGCCGCCGCCGGTGGCCTTGCGCAGATGCCAGTCGCGGCGATTGTGCTCCATCCACAGCTTGATGATCCAGCTCGATCCGACGAGCGGCCGGCCGAGCGTTCCTTGCTCAAGCATTTGCCTGGCCGCCATGCAAGGCAGCGCGAAATGCATGAGATGGGCGACCATCAGCTTGACGCCAGCAGCGGCCACGGCGGCGTTGATCGCATCGCAGGCCGCCGCCGTCGGCGCCATCGGTTTTTCCAGCATGACGTGCTTGCCGGCGTTCGCCGCGCCGATGGCCATTTCGGCATGGAGATGGTGAGGACTGGCGATGAGGACTGCCTCGACATCCTTGTCGTCGAGCAGCTTGCGCCAGTCGGTGTAGCCGCGACCACCATGTTCGCTGGTGAAGGCGGCCAGGGCATCGTTATTCCCGCGGCACGATGCGACGAGATGCAGGCCCTGCACCTGCTTGATTGCCCTTGCATGGGCGGCGCCGAAATCGCCCGCTCCGATAATGCCTATTCCAATCATCGTCCTGCCTTTTCATACGCGGCGTCGATCAGCGACATCGCCGCAACATAGTCATCGACCGAAGTCGCCGGCGGCGCTTTTCGAGCCAGCCGGTCGAGCGTGTCGCTCATGCACAGGCGGTAGCGCGTCGCCGGCAATTCGATCGGCAATTCGATGATAGCGCCATTGTCGAGCGTCGCACAGAAGGCGCGCTCGCCATAGTCGATGAGGGTCGCATTCTCACTGACGATACGCCATTCGAAATCGCCGCCGGGGCGCATCGAAGCAAAAGTGTATCCGGCCTCGACGACGAACAACGCTCCGGCAGCGTCTTCCAGCACAAGCAGCGCATGGTCCTCGACCGGGGCGCGGTGAATGCGGTTCTCGATCGAGACGGTTTTTAGCCTGAGCTCGCCGGTTGCCAGGCCGAGCGCGGCATTGACGCCGTGTATGCCGAGGTTCCTCAGTGCGCCGCCGCCACCGATCGCCGGATCCACCATCCAGGCGACGCCGTCGGCCGCATAGCGCTGCGGCGGGCCATTGACCAGCCGGAACTGGCAATGCGCGACCGCACCGGCGCGGCCTTGGCTGCGCAGCCGTTCAAAGGCAGTGGCGGCCGGCCCAAAGCGGTTGGGCAGGGGAACGCTGACAAAGGCCTGGTGCTGCCTCGCCAACTCGCTGAGCACAGCCAACGCTGCGGCGCTGCTCGCCGCCGGCTTTTCCAGGATCAGCGGTATGCCGGCTTCGATGACGGCGCGCGCCCGCGCCGGTATCGTCGAAGGGTGCCCCATCAGCAGGATCGCGTCCGGCGGGCTGGAGAGGATTTTCGCAAAGTCGGCGATGAACGGCAAATGCTGGCGCGTCGCGAAGGCGCGCGCATGCTGCGCGTCCTCATCCCAAATGCCGGCAATCTCGGCGCCGCAAAAACGTGCAGCGTCGAGATGCATTTCAGCGTGCCAATGGCTTGAGCCGGCCAAGACGATCTTCATTCAGGTGACGTATCCTCTTACTTGCAGGATATCCTACAAGTCGCTATACTACAAGCATCGACCGCTTTGCGACGCGCCATCGGCCGCAATTGCAGCGGCGCTGGGAGAAAAATGCCGGAACCCAAATCGAGTTCGGAAACCAAGTTGAACCCGGAACAAAAATCGATCGAACCGCTGACCCGACCGCCGCTGCTTCACGTCAGCGTGCAGGAGAGCCTCAGGAAATATATCCAGAGCAATCAGCTCAAGGCGGGGGACCCCTTGCCTCCGGAGACCTTCCTGGCGCAGCGGCTCGGCGTCGGCCGCAACTCGGTGCGCGAAGCGATCAAGGCGCTGGAGTCGATCGGCATTCTGGAGACGCGTCGCGGCATTGGCGTGTTCGTCAAGGAATTCTCGTTCAAGCCCTTGCTGGATAATCTGGCATACGGCCTGCAGGATTCGCTGCGCGACGTCGAGGAACTGCGCGAGATCCGCCGCGTCCTTGAGACCGGCCTGATCGCAAAAACCATCGAGATGATCAGCGCCGAAGACATCGCCGCGCTGCGCCAGCTGACCGAAAGCATGCGGCGGCGCGCCGAGCGCCAGGAAAGCTTTGCCGAAGAGGACCAGCAATTCCACCAGTTGCTGTTCCGCTGCCAGAACAATCACATGTTGAGCGCGCTGATCGACATCTTCTGGGTGGCGTTCAACAAGGCCTCGAACTTCACCAGCCTCGACAATCCGACGCCGCTGGCGACGTGGCGCGACCATCACGAGATCGTCGAGGCGGTCGCCGCCAAGGATGTCGACCGGGCGCGCGAGCGCCTCGACGACCACTACAGGGGTATTCAGCAAGTCATCGCCAAAAACCGGATTACCTGACCCAACGCCGGACTACCTGACATTGCCAAGGGAGGAAACCATGCGCATCAGAACTATAGCTCGTCATCTGGCCATCACCGGGCTGCTGCTCGGCGGCATTAGCCTTGCCACCAGCGTCCAGGCACAGGGCGTCAAGACCATCACCGGGGGGTTCGATGTCGGCCCCGGCGGCTTTCCCAAGAACTTCAATCCGCTGGCTGCGACCGGCGGCTTTACCTGGCTCAGCACCTATTTTGAACCGCTGGTCATCTACAACGCCGAACTGACCGAGCTCGAAGGCGATCTGGCCAAGGACTACAAGGTCAGTGACGACAAGCTGACCTACACGTTCAACCTTGCCCAGGAGAGCTGGCACGACGGCAAGCCGTTCACATCCAAGGACGTCAAGTTCACGCTTGAGCTTGCCAGGAACAAGGCCTCCGGCAGCCTGTTTGCCGCGCGCCTCGGTGACATCGCGTCGGTCGACGCGCCGGACGATCGCACCGTGGTCGTCAAATTGTCGAAGCCCAACGGCTCCTTCCTGTCGATTCTCTCGCAGGTGATGATCCTGCCGGAGCATGCCCTGGCCGCGATGCCGCCGGAAACGCTGGCCACGAGCACCTGGTGGTCCACCACGCCGGTCGGCACCGGCCCCTTCAAGTTCAAGCGCTATGTCAGCGATCAATATGTCGAACTGGCAGCGGATGACGACTATCGCGGCGGCAAGCCGAAGGTCGACGTGCTCATCAACAGGTATTTCGAGAGCCCGGCGGCGGCCGTCGCGGCGCTGCGCGCCGGCGAAATCCAGTTCACCTATGTCGAGCCCGACGACGCGGTAACCTTCAAGAGCGACAGCAATTTCAAGGTGATCGAGGGCGCCTCCTATGTGGTCAACTACATCGGCCTCAACCAGAAGGTCGAGCTCTTTAAGGATGTTCGCGTGCGCCAGGCGATCATGTACGCGATCGATCGCAATGCCATCATCGAGAGCCTCTATGGCGGCGCGGCCAAACCGGCCAATTGCGGCTACGTCGCGCCGCACCTGCTTCCCGAAGGTCTCGAACCCTATGCCTATGATCCGGCAAAGGCCAAGGCTCTGCTTGCCGAGGCGGGCTGGGACAAGATCAACGGCGACAAGCCGATCACCTTGCTGACCTATTACGGCTCGCCGCAAGCCGCCAACGTGATGGCTGCCATCCAGTCGATGCTGGCCGAGGTCGGGATCAATGTAGTGCCGCGCGTCGTCGATACGCCGACTTATAACGGCATCGTCTACAAGGAAGGCACGCCGGACTGGAACGCGTTTGCGATGGTCTATGCCGGCCTGCAGAACGGTCCCAATCCGGCCGGCATCAGCCCGGGTCTCAACAAGTCGCAGATTCCGCCGGCAGGCTTCAACACCATGCGCATCGAGTTCGATGATCTCAGCGCCGCGTTGGACGCTGCGCTCACCCAGACCGATCCGGCCAAGATCGATCGATCCTGGCAGCAAGTCTGCAAGGTGATGAACAAGGATCTGCCCTGGGCGACATTATGGGTGGCCAACCGCTATGGCGTAGCCTCCAACAAGCTGCGTGACTTTGTCTGGACGCCGGCGCCGGGCGGCGGTCCTTATGCGGCTCACCCGGAACGCTGGGACATCCAGTGAAACGGCTGACTGGCCATTCCGGCCCGCCAACGAAACGGGCCGGCACGATGCCGGCTCCGCTCACCATCGCCACGGACAGCCAATGCTGAGTTTCATTGCCCGCCGCAGCGCTACAGGACTGTTGATGCTGGTCGCCCTGAGCGTCCTCATTTTCATCCTGCTGCGGCTGGCGCCCGGCGATCCGATCGACGCCTATATCAACCCGTCCAGCCCGATGTCGGCTTCCGACCTCGAAGTCCTGCGCGACCGGCTTGGGCTCGACCAGCCGCTTCCCGTGCAATACCTCGCCTGGCTTCGCGCTGCGCTCGGCGGCGACTTCGGCTATTCGATCCAGCGCAGCGGCGTTGGCGTGCTGCCGCTGGTCATGGAGCGCATCGGCCCGACCGCGCTGTTGATGGGCACCGGCCTGGCCATCGCCATCGTGCTCGGCATTTCCGCCGGCATCTTCAGCGCCGTCCGCCGTAACACGCTGCCCGACATCGCGCTGTCGGTGGTTTCCTTCGTCGGCATCTCCAGCCCGGCGTTTCTGACGGCACTTCTGGGACTATACTTTTTCTCGGTGCTGCTGCGCTGGGCGCCATCAGGCGGCATGCAGACCGCCGGCGCGCCTTTTTCCGTAGCGGACGTGCTCGCGCACCTGGTCCTGCCCGCCTGCCTGCTGTCCATCGGACACGCCGCGCTGATCATGCGCTACATGCGCGCGTCGCTGCTGGAAGTGCTCAACCAGGACTATGTACGGACCGCACGTGCCAAGGGCGTGCGCGAATTCTGGGTGATCATCAAGCATGCAACCCGCAATGCGCTTTTACCGGTCATCACCCTGATCGGGTCGACGGTCGGCATCGCGATCGGCGGCGCCATCTTCCTCGAAAGCGTGTTCAACTGGCCGGGCATGGGCCTGCTGCTGGTCAACGCCGTCGGCACAAGGGACTACCCGGTGATCATGGGCGCCACTCTGGTAATCGGCATCTGCGTCATTCTGGTCAATCTCCTGACCGATATCGTCTATGCCGTCGTCGATCCGCGCATCCAGGTGTCGTGATGACGATCACCGCGCCAGATCCGACAGTCGTCCCGACAGCCGGGCCGCAAACCAAGGGACCGCTCCGCCGCGCGCTCGACCGCTTCTTTGAAAATCGAGCGGCGCGCGCCGGTCTGCTTATCGTCATCCCCATCCTGCTGGCGGTCTCGACCTATTCCCTATGGTGGCCGTTCAGCCCCAACGCCATCGATCTCAGGGCGATCAACAAGGGACCGTCCGCCATTCATTGGCTCGGCAGCGACGGCGTCGGCCGCGACGTCATGGCCCGGCTGCTGCAAGGCGGACGGATCTCGCTGCTGGTTGCCGTCTGCTCGGTCGCCATCTCGATCGTCATCGGTTTCCTGGTCGGCGCCGTGGCCAGCTTCGGCGGGCGCCTTGTCGACGGCACGGTGATGCGCTTCGTCGACCTCGCAATGACGCTGCCGCCGGTGATCTTCCTGCTCGTGCTCGCTTCGATCGCCGGCACCGGCATCGCGCCGACCATACTGGTGATCTCGCTGCTCTCATGGCCGGTGCTGTCGCGCATGGTGCGCGCGCGGCTGCTCGAACTGCGCGAGCGCGACTTCGTCGTCGCCGCCCGTGGCATGGGGGCGGGGCTGCCGCATCTCCTGTTCCGCCACGGCCTGCCGAACTGCATCGACATTCTTGTCGTCTACGCCACGCTGCAGATCGCCAATGCCATTCTGCTCGAAGCCGGCCTTTCCTTCCTCGGCCTCGGCATCGCACCGCCCGAAGCCAGTTGGGGCAACATGCTCAATCTCGCCCGCTCCACCGTGGTGCTCGAGCAATACCCCTGGCAATGGATGTTTCCCGGCGCCGTACTCGTGCTCACCGTGCTGGCCATCAACTTCATCGGCGATGGCCTGCGCGATGCATTCGACCCTCGTTCCGATCTCAACTGACCTGAAGGTTTTTGAAAAAATGCCCCTGTTTACCGGTGTCGTGCCACCCGTCGTCACCCCACTCCATTCCGATCTCAGTGTCGATTTTGCGTCGTTCACGCGGACCATCGAAAACCTGCTCGACGGCGGCGTTCACGGCCTGTTCGTGCTCGGCTCGACCAGCGAGGTGGTCTTCCATGACGAGGCCGGCCGCCGGGCCATCCTCGAGCACGCGGTCAAGGTCAACAATGGCCGCGTTCCGATCTTCGCCGGGGTCATCGACCCGACAACCGATCGCGTCATCAACCACGCCCTGACAGCCAGATCGGCCGGCGCTGACGCAGTCGTGGTCACCGCGCCGTTCTATGCCCGCACCAGCCAGCCCGAGATCGGCGATCACTTCCGCTACATCAAGGACGCGGTCGACATCCCGATCGTCGCCTACGACATCCCGGTCTGCGTCCATGTCAAGCTGGAGCGCCAGACCACCGTCGGCCTTGCCAGCGAGGGCGCTATCGCCGGCATCAAGGATTCCAGCGGCGATGACGGCAATCTGCGTTATGTGCTCAAGGACATGGCTGACGATCCGAATTTTTTCGGCATGACCGGGTCCGAGATCCTGGTCGACAGCGTGCTTGCGATGGGCGCGCATGGGGTCGTGCCGGGCCTCGCCAATGTCGACCCGCACGGCTACGTCAGGCTGTGGAACCTGATGCAGGCGGGTCAGCACGCCGAGGCCCGCCTGGAGCAGGAGCGGCTGTTGAAGCTGTTCGAGATCGTCTGGATCTCGCTCGGCAGGACGAGCGCCGGCTCGGCCGGGGTCGGCGCCTTCAAGACCGCGATGAGGAGCCTCGGCATCATCGCCTCCAACACCATGGCGCGGCCGCAACGCAGCCTGAACGACGAGGAAGCCGCAAAGGTCGATATCATCCTTCGCGACGTCGGCTTGCTGCGCTGACCGTGGACGCTCCGATCCTCTCGATTTCCGGTCTGCGGGCGGTGTTCCGTATCGCCGGACGCGACATCGCCGCCGTGCAGGACGTCGACCTGGTGATAGGTTCGGGCGAGACGGTTGCGCTGGTCGGCGAGTCGGGATCGGGCAAGTCGGTCACCAGCCTGTCGATCATCGGCCTGCTGCCGAAGAAGATCGGACGCATCGCAGAGGGCTCGATCGCGCTGCGGCGCAGGGACGGCACGGTGACCGAACTGACCGGGCTCGATCCCGAGTCGCTGCGCAAGGTGCGCGGCAACGACATCGGCATGGTGTTCCAGGAGCCGATGACCAGCCTCAATCCGGTCTACAGCATCGGCGAACAGATCGCCGAGCCGATCCGCATCCATCTCGGCAGGTCGCATCGTGATGCGGCCACTGATGCCGTGCGGCTGCTGGCTCAGGTCGGAATTCCCGACCCAGATCGGCGGGCGCGGCAATACCCGCATGAACTGTCGGGAGGGATGCGCCAGCGCGCCACCATCGCCATGGCCTTGTCGTGCGATCCGACCTTGTTGATCGCCGACGAGCCGACCACCGCGCTCGACGTCACCATCCAGGCCCAGATTCTCGACCTGCTGGCCGCGCTGCAGGCGCAACGCGGCATGGGCATTCTGTTCGTCACGCACAATCTAGGCGTCGTTGCCGAGATCGCCGACCGGGTCGCGGTGATGTATGCCGGGCGCATCGTGGAATCGGGTCCGGTGAGCGAGGTGTTCAACCGTCCGCGTCATCCCTACACCGCCGGGCTGATGCGTTCGGTGCCGCGGCTTGGCCAGGCTACTACGCTGAAGGCAGCAGGAACGCCGCTGCCGACCATCGCCGGCAATGTTCCATCTCTGGCCTTGCTGCCCAAGGGCTGCTCTTTCGCGCCGCGTTGCGCCCTGGCTGTCGATGCCTGCCGCACTGCTGTACCGCCATTGTTCGCGGCGACGTCGACCCAGCAAAGCCGTTGTTTGCGCTGGGAGGATCTCTGATAGTGGACGTTCCCTTCCTTTCGGTCAGGAACTTGGCCAAGCATTTTGCGCCGACGGCGTTCTCGCGCGGCCCCGTCGTCAGGGCGCTGGACGATATTTCCTTCGACATCGCGCGCGGCCAAGTGGTCGGCCTCGTCGGCGAATCCGGGTCCGGCAAGACCACGATCGGCCGCTCGGTACTGCGTCTCATCGAGCCGACGTCCGGCGAAATAAGGTTTGACGGCGTCGATATCACCAAGCTGAGCGCCGGGCCGCTGGCTCGCCAGCGCCGCAAGATGCAATATATTTTCCAGGATCCGTTCGCCAGCCTGTCGCCGCGCATGACCATCGGTCAGATCCTGACCGAAGGCCTCGATATTCAGGGCATCGGCAGCAGGCGCGAGCGGCGGGCGAAGGCTGAGAAGGCGCTTGCTGCGGTCGAGCTGCCGGTCGATGCCTATGATCGCTACGCCCACGAATTTTCGGGCGGGCAGCGCCAGCGCATCGGCATCGCCCGGGCGCTTACGCTCGAACCTGAATTCATCGTCGCCGACGAGCCGGTCTCTGCTCTCGATGTCTCCATCCAGGCGCAGATCATCAATCTTTTGCGCGACCTACAGGTCCGGCTCGGCCTGACCATGCTGTTCATTTCGCATGACTTGGCCGTCGTCGAATATATCTGCGACACGGTGATCGTTCTCTACCTCGGCCGCATCATGGAAGTCGCGCCTGCTGCCGCGCTCTATGCCCGGCCGCAGCATCCCTATACGCGCGCGCTGCTCTCGGCCATTCCGTCGCTCGACCCGCTGGCCAGGCAAGGCCGGCAGGTGCTGAAGGGCGACATTCCAAGCCCGGCAAATCCGCCGACTGGGTGTGTTTTCCGAACCCGTTGCCCGGTTGCCCTCGACGCTTGCGCCGGAATCGTCCCGCCATTGCGGGCAACCACGTCCGATGGCCATTTGAAGGCCTGCATTCGCGACGACATCGCTTGAGACAAGACCCGACAAGGCGATTTACTTCACGTGCTGTCTGAGAGACTCTCCGAAGGGAGGCGAAGAACCGGCCGCCAGCTTGCTGCCCAGAAAAGCCTCCGCCGCCAAGCTCAACTGCCTCAATCCCGAGAGATCGATTTCCGAAGCTTCTCGAAAACCAACAGCTTGCTTTTGCGCACGCCGTCTTCAAGCAGGCTTCCGTTTGCCAGATGCGCGGCGATGGCGCTGGCCAGCGCGCAACCCGTTCCGCGCATCGATCCGCCAAGACGCGGCGCATCGAAGCGGATGGGCTCTTGATCGGCGCGCAGCAGGATGTCCGTCGATCGACACCCCGCGGCGTGGCCGCCCTTGATCAGCAGGGCCTGCAATCCAGCGGTGAGCAATTTCTGACCTTGTTGCAATGCGCCGTCCTCGTCGATGGCCAGGTCTGAGCCGGCAAGGACAGCCAGTTCGATGAGGTTGGGTGTGACGAGACGGCAAAGCGGGATGAGTTCATGCTTCAGGACACCGATAGCGCCTGCGTCCAGAAGCGGCCAACCCGAAGAAGAGACCAGCACCGGGTCGATGACTGCCGGTATCTGTGGGTTTTGGCGCAGCACATCCGCGACGGCGACGATGATTTGCTCCGTTGCGAGCATGCCGATTTTGATCGCCCCTACCGCGTTGGCTTGCAGCGCGGCACGCATCTGATCGGCCACCAGCCCGGGTTGCAATTTGTGGATTTCCGTGACGGCTTCATGCGTCTGCACCGTCACGGTGGTAACGGCAAGGCAGGTGCGCAAGTCGAGGGCGGAGATCGTCTCAATGTCGCGGGCTATGCCGGCGCCGCCGCTGGAGTCCGATCCGCCGACGACAAGCACATGCGGTTCGCGCCTCAACGCCATCGGCCCGTCTTTTCGAGCCACTCGCGCGTTCGCGCTTCCGGATCGGCATTCAATGTAATGTCGGTCACTACCGCGGCGCTGTCCGCACCGCAACCGAAGACGCCCTCGAGCCGGTCGGGGTTGAGGCCGCCAATCGCGACCAGAGGTGTCGGCGCGATCCGGCGCTTCCATTCGCCAAGCCGTTCGAGCCCCTGCGGCGCCCATTTCATCTGTTTCAGGATGGTCGGATAGACTGGGCCGAGCGCGATATAGTCCGGTCTGGCGGCAAGGGCTGTTTCGAGTTCGAGATGCTCGTGCGTGCTGAGGCCGAGACGGAGACCTGCAGCCCTTATCCGCGTAAGGTCCGCCGCTTGCAGATCTTCCTGTCCGAGATGAATGAAATCGCAGTCCTCCTCGATCGCCAGCCGCCAGAAGTCATTGATGATGAGCTGGCATTTGTATCGGGCGCACAAGGCCTTCGCCTTGCGGATCTCGGCGCGCAACGCAGCCTCGGCGAGGTTCTTGACGCGAAGCTGCATCAGCCTGACGCCGAGCGGCGCCAGCCTTTCAATCCAGGCGGCGCTATCGACGATCAGATAAAAAGGATCGAGTTTCATTGAAAGACTGCCCGGCCAATTGTCGGCGTCGATGGGACGGCCAGGTCGCGCGGCTCGAGCAGGCCGGAACGATAGGCCTCACGGCCGGCATCGACCGCCTTGCCGAACGCGCGCGCCATGCCGATCGGATCGGCGGCTTTGGCCACTGCCGTGTTGAGGAGCACCGCGTCGAAGCCGAGTTCCATCACGAGAGCCGCGTGAGATGGGCGGCCGAGGCCCGCATCCACGATCAGCGGGACATCCGGGAAATGGCCGCGCATCGAGCGGAGCGCGGTGATATTTACCGGTCCAAGCGCAGAACCGATCGGCGCGCACCAGGGCATGAGCACCCTGCATCCGGCTTCCAGCAATCGCTCGGCGACGACGAGATCGTCCGTCGTGTAAGGAAATACAGCAAAACCGTCGTCGCACAGGATTCGCGCGGCCTCGACCAAGCCGAAGACGTCAGGCTGCAGCGTGTCATGATTGCCGATCACCTCGAGCTTGATCCAGTTCGTGCCGAAGACCTCGCGCGCCATCTTTGCGGTCGTGACGGCTTCCTTGACGGAGTGACAACCGGCGGTGTTGGGCAGGACATGCAGCCGCAGCGATTGGATAAGCGACCAGAATTTCTCGCCACCCTTGCCGCCGGCCACTTCGCGGCGCAATGAGACGGTCACCGCGGACGCGCAGGATGCCTTGACCGCATCGGCAAGTATGGCGGGCGAGGGGTACTGTGCGGTGCCGAGAAGCAGGCGCGACGAAAGCTTGGTTCCGTAAAGCTCGATCACGTCACTAACCTCCTTGCATGGGTGAGAGAATTTCGATCCGGTCGCCGTCCTTCAGCTGGAACAGCGCCCGCTCAGTCGCGTGCACAAGGTCGCTGTTCACGGCCGTTGCAAGCCAGGTGCCTTCGTAGTCAAGCGCTGCGAGAAGCTCCGCCAGGGTGGCGGCGGTGATCTCATGCGCTTCGCCGTTGACCGTCAGTTTCATCAGCAACTTCCACCGGTTTGTCAGAATCGAAAACAAGGTCGGCCGCCCGGCGCGCCATGGCGGGGGCCAGAAGGAAACCATGGCGGTAGAGCCCGTTGATCGCGACGGTCCTGCCATGCGCTTCGACGCGCGGCAGGTTGTCGGAAAACGCCGGACGAATGCCGACGCCCGTCTCAACGATCGCGGCCTCGCCGAAGGCGGGATGAACCGAATAGGCGGCGTTCAGGAGTTCCATCATCGCCCGTACCGTGACCGGCTCCGTGGACAGGCTCTCGACCACCGTTGCACCAGCCATGAAATGGTGGTCGGCGCGCGGCGCCAGATAGAGCGGCAAACGCGGGTGCAGCAGCCTGACCGGGCGCGACAGCGAGATGTCCGGTGTACGCAGGATCAGCATCTCGCCGCGAACGCCGCGAAGCCTTTCATCGCTGGACGCCATTCCCATGCAGTCGATCTCGCGGTCGAATCCCGTCATGTGCCGGGCGTCCACTCCGAAGCGGAACTCGACGTCGCTTCCGGCGAGTTTTTCATGCAGCGCGGCCATTGCACGGCGTGGGTCGAGATGGGCTTCGCCCGGGAAGAACAGCCCGCGACGGAAGCGGCCGGCGAGATCGGGTTCCAGGAGCGCGATTTCGTCTTCGTCGACCCGCCGATGACCCGACGTGCGGCTTGCAAACCGGTCGAGTTCGCCCGCATCCCGCGGCATTGCCAAAACGAGCGTTCCGGCCCGCCTGACATGACCCGGCAGGGCCGCATCCCACCAGTCGGCGGCATCGCGTCCGAGATCCAGCACCGGCTGCTCGGCGCTTTCGCGCTCGCACCAGGGCGCCAGCATGCCGCCGGCCATCCATGATGCGTTGCCGCCAAGGCCATGCCGGGTCTCGGCAATGGTTACCGCAGCACCGCGGGCGGCGAGTTCGAAGGCGGCGGTGAGGCCGGCGACGCCGGCCCCTTTGACCAGCAGCCTCATGACGGCTCCGGCATCTTCGGCATGGGCGGTTCGCCGTCCACCGGCATGTAAAGATTGCCGCCCTCGCGGTACTTCGCGGCCATCGCCGCCATGCCCTCTTTCTGTGCCTCGGCCCGAATGTCGTGGGAGATGCGCATCGAGCAGAATTTCGGCCCGCACATCGAGCAGAAATGCGCCAGCTTGTGCGCCTCCTTCGGCAAGGTCTCGTCGTGGAAGGAGCGCGCGGTTTCGGGGTCGAGCGACAGGTTGAACTGGTCTTCCCAACGAAACTCGAACCGCGCCCTCGACAGCGCATCGTCGCGGAGCTTCGCCGTCGGATGACCCTTGGCGAGGTCGGCGGCGTGCGCGGCTATCTTGTAGGTGATGACGCCCGTCTTGACGTCGTTGCGGTCGGGGAGACCGAGATGCTCCTTGGGCGTGACATAGCAGAGCATCGCCGTGCCGTACCAGCCGATCATCGCCGCGCCGATGCCTGAGGTAATGTGGTCGTAGCCGGGTGCGATGTCGGTGGTCAGCGGCCCAAGCGTGTAGAAGGGCGCCTCGCCGCAGACTTCGAGCTGCCTGTCCATGTTCTCCTTGATCTTGTGCATCGGAACATGGCCCGGCCCCTCGATCATGACCTGGCAATCCTTGGCCCAGGCGATCTTTGTCAACTCGCCGAGCGTTTCCAGTTCGGCGAACTGCGCCGCGTCGTTGGCGTCGGCGACCGAGCCGGGACGAAGGCCGTCGCCGAGCGAGAACGACACGTCGTAGGCGCGGCAGATGTCGCAGATTTCCTCGAAATGCTCGTAGAGGAAGCTTTCGCGGTGATGATGCAGGCACCACTTGGCCATGATGGAGCCGCCGCGCGACACGATGCCGGTGACCCGGTCGACCGTCAGCGGGATGTAGTGCAGCCGCACACCGGCATGGATGGTGAAATAGTCGACGCCCTGTTCGGCCTGTTCGATCAGCGTATCGCGGTAGATTTCCCAGGTCAGGTGCTCGGCGATCCCTTCGACCTTCTCAAGCGCCTGGTAGAGCGGCACGGTTCCGATCGGCACAGGCGAATTGCGGACGATCCATTCGCGGATGTTGTGGATGTTGCGACCGGTCGACAGGTCCATGACGGTGTCGGCTCCCCAGCGGATCGCCCAGACCATTTTTTCGACCTCTTCGGCCATCGACGAGGTGACGGCTGAATTGCCGATATTGGCATTGATCTTGACCAGGAAATTGCGGCCGATGATCATCGGCTCGCTCTCCGGGTGGTTGATGTTGGCGGGAATGATAGCCCGTCCGCGCGCTATCTCGTTGCGCACGAATTCCGGCGTGACGAAGTCCGGGATCGCCGCGCCGAAAGACTCGCCGTCGCGCTGTATCCCGCTGCGTAAGCTCTCGCGGCCGAGATTCTCGCGAATGGCGACGAACTCCATTTCAGGGGTGATGATCCCGGCCCGCGCATAGGCAAGCTGCGTCACCGCTTTGCCCGTTTTTGCCTTTAGCGGCCGGTGGCGCACGGGAAATTCCGGCGTCAGGCGCTCACCTGACGCAAAGCCGTTGTCCTCCGGCCTGACACTGCGGCCATCGTGGAATTCGACGTCGCCGCGCGCCGTCACCCATTCATGACGAAACCTGGCGAGGCCCTTTTCGATGCTGGTTTCGACAGTCGGGTCTGTATAGGGGCCGGACGGATCGTAAACGGTGACGGGCGGTTCGCCTGCCGTCGGATGGACGGCGATTTCCCGCATCGGCACCCTGATCTGCGGGTGAATCAGGCCGGGTTTGTGGATTTTCCTCGAGGCGGGCAGCGGTCCCGTCGACACGGCGGGGGTGATGGCATTCATTTTGAGGCTCCTTTGCTCATGCATTGGAGACCCAGTTCTGTGCCGGAAGGATGAAAAGACGCTTTGGTCTGCCTGGTTACAGGTTTTCGGGCATGGACTCCCGCAAAGCGCTTGCACCGTCCCTACGCCAGTATGAACTGGATCAGGTTCAACGGGTCACTGCGCCGCGAAAGCCAGCAGTATCTCAGCCCCTTGCCGGGACCCCCCTGGTGAATGGGTCAAATTGAGCGGGCGCTCGCCATTTTGTCAAGCGCATTCGGTCCATCAATCGGCAACGCTAGCTGGGCGCGCGCGGACAATCGAGGCCGATATCCAGGAACTATTGAGCCTGCGTAAGCCATTTGGGCTGCGGCACAGCCTGCAGCAGGCTTTGCGTATAGTCGTGGCGAGGCGCCCCGAACAGCGCCGCGGTTTGGCCTTCCTCGACAATCCGTCCGTCTTTCATGACCATGATCCGGTCGGCAAAATGGCGCACGATCGGCAAGTCGTGGGTGATGAAAATATAGGAGAGGCCGAGCCTCGTCCTAAGGTCGGCCAGAAGGTCGATCACCTGCGCCTGGATAGAGACGTCGAGCGCCGAAACCGCCTCGTCGCAGACGATCAGTTCCGGCTCGCTGGCAAGCGCGCGCGCAATGGCGATGCGCTGTCGCTGTCCGCCGGAAAACTGGTGGGGGTAGCGCTCGGCGTGCTCCGGCAAAAGCCCAACCAATTCCAGGAGCTCTGCCACTCGAGCCTTCCACCTGTCCTTCGGCAGGATATCGCGGTGGATCACCCAGGGTTCGGAAATGATCGAATAAACGCGCATGCGCGGATTCATCGATCCGTATGGGTCCTGGAAGACCATCTGGACCTTGCGCCGAAACGCCATGAGGCGCTTCCCGTTCATGTCGAAGATGTTCTCACCGGCAAAGACAGCCTTGCCGGTGCTTGGCGCGTTCAGCCCCAACAGCATGCGCGCGACGCTCGATTTGCCGGACCCGGACTCGCCGACGATGCCGAGCGTTTCGCCTCTCCTGACCTCGAAGCTTATGTCGTCCACCGCCTTGAACGTCCGCTTGCTGCTAAAAGCTCCGGAAGCAAGCTCATAGTGCTTGGTGAGATGTTCCACCTTGAGCAGCGTTTCATTGGCGATCGTCGTCGAACGCCTGTTCGGCGCCTCCGCTGCGTTGCCATGGGGCAGGGCGGCGATGAGGCGGCGCGTATAGGCGTGCTGCGGATTGCTGAAGACCTCCCTGGCGATGCCCCTCTCGACGACCTTGCCGCCGTTCATGACGATAATCCGGTCCGCCATGGACGCGGCGACTTCGAGGTCATGGGTGATCATGATCAACGCCATGCCGGTTTCGCGCTGGAGATCGCGCAGCAGATCGAGGATCTGCGCTTGCACGCTGACGTCCAGAGCGGTCGTCGGCTCATCGGCGATCAGGATGTCCGGTTTCAACGCGATCGCCATGGCAATCATCACGCGCTGGCGCTGTCCGCCCGAGAACTGATGCGGATAGAAGTCGACGCGGGTTTGCGGCTCTGGAATGCCGACGCGCCGAAGCAGTTCTATCGTCTTGGCGCGTGCGCCCTTGCCGCTCCCTGCGCCGTGGCTCTCATAAACCTCCTCGATCTGGCGCCCCACCGTGTAGACAGGGTTCAAATAGGCGAGCGGATCCTGAAAGATCATCGCAATCCTGCGGCCGTTGATGCTTCTGCGCGCCTCGGCGCCGAGGCCTGACAGTTCGACGCCATCGAACAGGCAGGAGCCGGCCACGATGTCGCCTGGCGGACAGTCGATGAGATCCATCACCGTGCTGGTGCTGACGCTCTTACCCGAACCGCTTTCGCCGAGGATCACCAGCGTCTCGCCACGGCTGACGTGGAAAGAGACATCGTCGACGGCGCGTACCGGCTGATCATCCGACAGAAAATCGACGGTCAGGCCCTCGACCTTGAGAATGGTCGCGTCGCTCATCGGGCAGCTTTTCGCAATGTCTGAAGGCGCCAGCGTTGCTGCGGATCGGCAACGGTGCGCGCCCAGTTCGAGAGGATGTTGAGCGACAGCGTCGTCAGCATGATTGCAAGGCCTGGCCAGAATGCGATCCACCAGGCGGTGGCGAGATAGCCGCGGCCGTTTGCCACCATCGCACCCCAGGTGAAGTCGGGTGGCTGAATGCCGAGGCCAAGGAAACTCAGCGCCGATTCCGACAAAATGACGGTCGCGAAATCAATGGCGGAAATCGTCACCAATGTCGGCAGGACCAGGGGGGCGATGTGCCGGATGATGATCCGGGCCGGCTTCGCGCCCATGGCTCGCGCCGCGCTGACGAACATGCGCTCGCGCAGCTCCAGCACTTCCGCGCGCGCCGTTCTGAGGTAGATCGGCATGCGCGTCACGGCGAGAACGATCACCAGGTTGGTGATGCTCGGACCCAGCGTGTAGAGCACGATGAGCGCCAGCAGCAGCGAGGGAAAGCTCATGACGACATCGGCCAGGCGCAGGATGAGATGGCTGTGCCAGCGCTCCGAATAGCCCGCTATCAGGCCCAGCGTTCCACCGACCAGCATCGACGCGAACACCGCCGCCGCGGCAATGCCGAACGTGTTCTGCGCGCCGACAATCAGCCTGGCCAGGATGGGCCGGCCGAGGGTGTCGGCGCCAAGGACGTAGATCCAGCCACTGGCCAGCGAGAACGGGGCGAGGTTGCGCTGGCGCAGCCCGAGCCGCGATGCGGCGTCGCCCACCAGCCACGGGCCGAGGACCGCCGCGATGACGACGATCGCCAGGAAAATAGCAGCGGCGAGCGCAAGCCTGTCGCGCTTCAAATAGGCAAAAATCACGCGGCCGCTGCCTGGAACGGCCGCCGGCTTGATGTCGGGGGTGATGATCGTCATGGCTCAGTACCGGATGCGCGGATCGAGAATCGCGTAGAGCAGGTCGATCGCGATGTTGAGGATGAAGATGGCGGTTGCCGTCACCAGAATGGTCGACTGGACGACGGCAAAGTCGCGCTGGATGATCGAATCGATCATCAGCTTGCCGATGCCGGGCCAGCCGAATATCGACTCCACGACGACGGCGCCGTTGACAAGGCTGGTCGCCAGGTCGCCGGCGACCGTGACGACCGGCAGCAGCGAGTTGCGAAGCGCATGCCCGAAGATGATCTTCTGCCGCGGCAGGCCCTTGGCCCTTGCGGTCTTGATGTATGGAGAGGCAAGCGCCGACAGCATGGTTCCGCGCACGACCTGCACCAGGAGACCGAAAGGGCGAAGCATCAGCACGAAGGTCGGCATGATCCAGTGCGCCCAGCTGCCGGTGCCCGATGTCGGCAAAACTCCGAGCCCCACGGCGAAGACAAGGATGCCGACGATGGCGACCCAGAAATCCGGCGCGCTTGCGCCGGCCAGCGAGACGAGGCTGGCGATACGGTCGAAGATGCTGCCCGGCCGCGCGGCCGCCAGAGAGCCGACAAGGATTGCCAAGGCGGTCGACAGCGTGATCGCGACGACGGCCAGCTTCAGCGTTTCCGGGAACGCCTCGAGCGCGACCTGCATCGCCGAGCGGTTCTGGCGCAGCGATTCACCGAAATCCAGCTGCAGCAGATCGCGCAGATATCCCAGAAACTGCCAATGGATCGGCTGATCGAGGCCGTTCAACCGCGCAAACGCGGCCCGAGCTTCCGCAGTCGAGTCCAGAGGCAGGTACAAGGCGGAAGGATCGCCGGTGAGCCGTGTCAGGAAAAAAACCAGCGTCAAAAGACCGATGACCGACAGGATGCTGTGCGACGCCCGGCGTCCAAGATAGGTTATCATTTCGGATGCCCTTCGGCGGATTTCGACGGAGGCAACGGGTCAGGGGGCGCAGGGCGACGATCGGCCTGGCGCCCCCCGTATCGCTCAGTCTTTGATGGCGATATTGGCCAGCGGTATTTCGCTGTTGGTGGTGATATCGGGCTTCCATTCCAGCCTGGTGCCAACCCGGGTGTAGCCGATCATGTGGAACATCGGGATGTCCGCCACCACTTCGTTGCGGGCCTTGCCGAAAATCGCCTTGAAGCTGTTGGTGCGGGCTTCGCCGGTCGCCGCCAGCGCCTCGTCTATCTGCTTGTCGAATGCCGGGTCGGCCAAGGTCGAGTAGCTGCCGCTCGATCGATAGAAGATCGGCACCGTGAAGGCCGCATCGCCCTTGTTGTTGTCATGCATCATCTGCAGGATATTGGGGCCGCGCTCCGCCGGGAACGGCTTTTGCAGATAGCGCAGCCAGTCGGCGACATCGAGCATGGTAAGCTTGACGTTGAGGCCGGCGTCCTGCCACATCGTCATCATAGCCTCCATCGCTTCGGCGCCGTTCGGATAGATACCGTTTCGCCCGATGAGCTTGATCTCGGTGTCGACCGCGACACCCGCCGCGCGCGCCTCTTCGATGAGCCTTTTCGCCTCTTCCGGATCGTACGGCCAGGGCTCGAGCGCATCGTCATGGCCGTTGATCCCGGAGACGATCATCTGCGACGCACGCTTGACGTCGTCGCCGAACAGCTGCGCAAGGCCTTCCCAGTCGATCGCCAGGTTGAGCGCCTTGCGCACGCGCAGGTCGTCGAGCGGCGGCTCGGCGGTATCGATGCGGATGGCGGTGGTTTCGGAGTTCAGGTAGGCGAAATCCGTCTCCGGATTGCTGGCGTCCTGGATGGCAATCGACGGTGTCAGGTCGGCTTCCCCGGTCTCCACCATGGCGGCTCGAATCGAGGATTCCGGTCGCCAGACATAGGTTGCCTTGGTGATCTGCGGTTTGTTGCCCCAGTAGCCGTCGAATGCGTCGAGCACCACGGTCTGCGGCGAAAAGGTCGACAGCGTGAACGGGCCGGTGCCGACCGGATCGTTCACCGCCTGGTCGACCGGCGTCTTCGGCGAGACGATCATGACCACGCTCAACAGCGTCGGCATGATGGGCTCGGGCCTGTCCGACTTTATTTCGACGGTCAGCTTGTCGACCGGCGTCAGCGTCAGTTTGGCATCGCCGAATTTCGCAATGTTGCTGCAGGTAAGCTTGCCGCTGATCATCCGGTTGATGGAGAAGACGACCGCATCCGCATTGAGTTCGGTTCCGTCCTGGAATTTGACGCCCTCGCGCAGCTTGATCCGCCAGGTGGTCGGGTCCACGCTGGTCCACTCCGTCGCCAGTTTCGGCTGGGGCTGTCCGCTGTTCGGATCGATGACGGTCAACGATTCAACCACGTTTTGGCTGAGTATCTGGCCGACATTGGTGATGATGGTGCCGCAGGGCTCCAGATTGGCCGGCTGCTCAGGCAGGACGATACGGATCTCCTGCGCCGCTTCCTGTGCGACGGCCGATGGCGCGGCAGCGGTCATCAAAACGACAGCTGCAATCGTATGAATGCTTCTGTTCATGTCACTCCTCCCTTGATCTTCCATTTGGGATCTTCCGTTTTGGCTGCCGCACGAGACGATCCTCCTCATCCCGTTCGGCCGACGATTTGCCGATCTCGCGGCGGCTAGGCGGCGATCTTCTCGATCAGTCCGCGCAGCACGTCTTTCTCCTGCGGCTTCAGATCGGTCAGCGGCGGCCGAAGCGGGCCGGGTGTCCGTCCGATGAGTTCGACGCCGGCCTTGATGATCGACACCGGATAACCTTGCTCGCGATCGCGCAGAGCCGCGAACGGGAAGAAGAAGCCGTGCAGGATTTCTTCCATCACATTGCGATCGCCTGTCCGCATCGCCCTGTAGAAGCGCTGTGCCAATTCCGGCACGAAGTTGAACACCGCGGAGGAATAAGTCGTCACGCCGGCGCCGTTGAAGCCCTCGGCGAACAGCTCATGCGTGGGCATGCCACCGATGTAGCAGAGCCGATCGCCGAGCTTTGCGGTGACGTGGCGGACAAGATCGACCTTGCCTGTGCCGTCCTTGAACCCGATTAGGTTTGGGCACGCGTCAGCAAGGCGGGCAACGGTGTCGGCATTGGCGACCGAGTTCGCACGGTTGTAGATGATGACGCCGAGGCCGGTGGACTGGCACACGGCTTTGACATGGCGAAATATCCCCTCTTGCGAGGCCTCCATCAGATAATGCGGCAGAAGCAGGAGGCCGTCGGCTCCCGCAGCCTCGGCGCGGCGGGCGATTTCCGTGGCGAGCGCCGTGCCGTAACCGCAGCCGGCGATGATCGGCACGCCTCCGGAGGCATCCTTGGCCGCGCGGGTAACGTCGGCGACCTCTTCCGGCGACAGCGAGAAGAATTCACCGGTGCCGCCGGCCGCAAACAGGGCAGCGGCACCGAACCCCGACAGCCATTCGACATGCGCGCGATAGCTTTCGAGATTGAGGCTGAAATCCTCATTGAAATGCGTGACCGGAAACGACAGCAGCCCTGAAGCGACACGCGACTTGATTTCATCTGGCGACAAAGGAACTCATCCCACAAATTAATATGATGTCATCTCGATTCATATGATGAGTATCCCGACGAGTCAACCGGCGGTGTTGTCCTGATTTGTCGGGCGCCGGACGGTCAGGGCGCGATAGCGCTTTATCCCGGTCACCAAATGGCGGCGCATCGCCTCACGCGCCTTTTCCGGGTCGCGGGCGAGGATCGCATCGGCGATTTCCCTGTGCTCCTGCAGGATCGGATGGTCGCGATTGGGCAAGGGGTCGACGCCGCCCATCATCGTCTTGAACTTCACCCGCGGGATCATCCGCCGGCCGACATGTTCGAGGAAGGCCTTGAACCTGGCGTTGTTGGTTGCGGCGGCAATCGCCATGTGGAACTGGAAGTCCGCATCGTCCGTGGGTTGCCCTTGCGCCATGAGGTCGGCGAACCTTTCGACCTGGGCCTCGATTTCGGCCTCTTGCGCCGGCGAACTGCGGGCGGCGGCAAGGCCGGCTGCCTCGACTTCGATGCCGATGCGCAGCTCGAGCTCTTCGATGATGTCCGAGATCTTGTTCGTTTCGTCGGTGAACAGCTTCAATCCCTCGTCGACGGGTTTCGGGCCGAGAACGAAGACGCCGGCGCCCTGCCGCGATTCCACCAGCCCATCGGCACGAAGCGCGGCAATGGCCTCCCGGACCACGGTGCGGCTGAACCCGAACCGGTCGATCAGCGCTGGTTCTGTCGGCAATTTATCGCCAGGCGCATAAAAGCCGGCTTCGATCTGGTCGCGCAGCGCATCGGCAACTTGAGAGACGAACGACCGCCGGGACGTTCGATGTTCGGCCTGCTGCATGGGTCCTCCCAACTTTGCCGGATCCTGAGGATCCATACTCCCAGTGCGGGCCAAAAGCGAGGTCATCATATGAAAATTCGTCGTCCGATGTCGAATATCTTAAGGTCATCGTATGGCTTGTGTGTTCAGCGTCGGCCATCAGATCGCCCGTCGTGCTGGGCACGGCGATCAGTGAAATCCACGCAGTGGCAGCTTTCAGGCTGCAGCCGGCAGGTGATCGCGGACCCACCTGACGATCTGTCCCGCCGTCATTGCGCCGGATGTGCGCGCAACCTCCTGTCCGCCATGGAAGAGGATCATGGTCGGGATGCCGCGGATGCCGAGCCTGGCTGCAACGGCCTGCTCATTGTCGGAATTGAGCTTGATCAGGCGAACATGCGGCTCCAGTTCGTTGGCTGCCGCTTCATAGGCCGGCGCCATCATCTTGCACGGACCGCACCACGGTGCCCAGATGTCGACGACGACGGGGAGGCTGCTTCGCGTGACCTGGCGATCGAAACTCTGTGCATCGACGTCTGCCGGGTGACCCGAGAACAGCCTGGAGCCGCACTTTCCGCATTTCGCGTCCCCGGCATCGCGTGCCGGCGGCAGGCGATTGACCCCGCCGCATTTGCCGCAAACCACCAGTTTTTCCTGCGTCATGCCCATTTACCCCTGTATGCGCGTCGATCGTCGCCGTCACGATGCGGTCTTGAGTGGAGGATCCCGCGCAAAAGCGGCCGCGTCCGGAACCTTGGCCAATTCTGCGGCGATATCGGCGAGCTTTCGATCGGCGTCGACCTTGCGCCAGTTGGACGGGGTGGCCTTTCGCTGCAATTTCCGCGAAAGGATATCGATGGTGGCATCGGAAGGACCACCCCGGCGCTCGCTTACCCGTCGCCAAAGAACGAGCGGATCCGCCTCCAGCCAGAATCCGGCGAAAGCAACGTCTCTGCCGTTTGCCGCCTTCTCGATGCGGTCGCGATCGGCCGGCCGGTCAAAGACGGCATCGGCGACCACCGAACCGCCTTCGGCAAGGATCAAGTCGGCGCGCCATGCCATTTCGCGGTAGACGCGGTCCGACACATCAGGTCGATAAGCCCTGTCCGGCAGCTTCGTTTCGGCCGGCACCCCATGCAGGGCTTTGCGAATGCGGTCGCTTTCGACAATGCGTGCGCCGGGCGGCGCGCCAACATGTGCGGCGAGTGCCTCGGCAACGGCCGTCTTGCCGGAACCGCTCAAGCCGCCGATGGCGATCAGCCGAGGAGGCTTTTCCTCGAGAAGTGTTCGGGCAAGCTCGAAATAGGATCTGGCCTCGGCAAGCAGCCCGCTGGAATCGTCACCGCTTTCCTCGATCTGGGTTGCGGTGACATGCGCGCGCACCGCGGCCCGCACTGCCATGAAAAACGGCAGGAGGATGAAGCCGTCCTCGTCGTCTGCTTCGTCGAGATAGCGGTTCATCACCAGGTTGGCGAGCTCCGGAAAGCCGCGATGCCAGAGGTCCATCAGGAGGAAAGCCAGGTCGTAATGCACATCGATGCTGGCGATCTGGTCATTGAATTCGATGCAATCGAAGAGGCGGGGCTCGCCGTCGAAGAGACAGATGTTGCGCAGATGCAGGTCGCCGTGGCATCGTCGGATCTTGCCTGCCGTCTCCCGCCGATCGAGCAACTCGCAATGACGGGCGAGGGTGGTGCGAAAATTCCCGGTGAATGGCTTTATCTCGGCTTGCTCGAAAACATGGCTGGTGGCAAAGCCGGCTTCGTTGATGGCGAGCACGCCTGCCAGGTTCGAGGATCCGCTGCCCTTGTGGACCTCCGGCGCGCCGCGATGATAGCGCACGATCATGCGCGCGACATCCGTCATCAGCGCAGGCGTCAGTTCGCCACCGACTGCCATTCGATCGAGCAGCTTCGACTGATCGAAGCGGACCATCTCGATCGCCGCATCGACCAGTTCGCCGCTTCCGTCGAAGGCCAACTCGCCGCCGGCCTCTCGGGTGATGCGCCGTACCCCCAGATAGAGGCCGGGGGCAGTCCTGGAGTTGAGCTCGACCTCCTTCTCGCAAGCGGCGAGCCGCAGCGCCGGGGTCGAGAAGTCGACATAGGGCAGCTTGACCGCTCGCTTGATCTTGTAGGCGCGCTGGCCAACCAGGAAGATCCGCGAGATATGGGTCTCGATCGCCTCGACCGGTCCGCTCTCGCCATATGCGGCAGGGTCCATCAACATCGCGGCCACGGATTGCTGATCCTCGACGATCATCGGATGCCTCTTTGTTTTGTACCCAACCTGGGGAAGCCAGCGAGCGTGGTCGCTGAAATTCCACGCCATCAGGCCCTTGCTGCCACAGCGCCTGGATATAACCAGCCAAGTCACGAATGCGTTCCGTGATGCTGCTGCTCCGGTGTTCGGGGATATTCTTGGCGTCCTCCAGCGGCCTGAAACCTGTTGGCGTCGGCACGTGGGCATGTTGATACGGATCAAATGATGACCGGCGGCGTTCTTGACTCAGCGCTAGCAGCGCGCCGGGCCGTCTCGCTGTTGTTGCAACGACGATTGGGCTTTGGGGCAAAATCGGGAGCAGCCGCCATGGCTTTCAGGACGATACTTGCCGTTACGGGACCACACGAGGGAGACGGTGATCTCAAGCCTGCCGCCGACCTGTGCAACGAGATCGGCGCCCATCTTGCTGTTCTGGTCGTTGCCGTAGCTGCGCCGCCACCAGTCGGGGAGTATGCCGCGGTCGTTTCAGAAGCCTGGCTCGACGAGCGTCGGGCCGTCGAGGATCTGTTGAAGAAGCGGACTGCTGACCTGTCGGCTTTTCTCGCCGGCAGCGTGCTTTCGGCCGATGTCTCCAGCGAATATCCGGAAGCCGGCTGGGCCGACGACACCATCGGCCGCCGTGCCCGCTATGCCGACATTACGGTCATTGGACCGGAGCTGCTCGCCAACGAAACGCTGAAAAGCAAAGCGATCGAAGGCGCATTGTTTTCTTCGGGAAAGCCCTTGCTGCTCATCCCCGCGGGGGCGCAGCCGACCCTGAAGCCGAAACGCGTGCTGATTGCATGGGACGCCCGTCTGGAGGCATCGCGTGCCGTCCGCGAATCCCTCGGCCTGCTGCCAGGCGCCGATGAGGTGCACCTCGTCATGGTCGATCCGGTGGAGGACGAGTACCGCCACGGGGCCGAACCCGGAGCCGACGCCGCCGCCTATCTCGCGCGGCATGGCGTGAATGTCACGGTCGACCGGCTGCCCAGCCTGGACCATTCAGTCGTCGACGTGCTTCGCCGGCACGCGCTCGACATCGCCGCCGACCTGATGGTGATGGGCGCTTACGGTCATTCCCGGTTGCGCGAGCGCATCTTCGGTGGCGTCACCGTCTCGATGCTTGAAGATCCGTCGATGCCGATCCTTATGGCGCGGTAGCCGCCGGTGCCCGTCATCGGCATCCCTTTTAAGTCCCAAGGGACACTGTTGCCGCCCATCTAGCCGTCTCATCGGTATCGGCGGAGCCGCGAATCTGTGGTAAGCCGCCGCTCAACCAACCAAAGGACGACACCTGTGAGCGAACCGACCATGGCCGAGGCGACCGAAAGTATCTATGCCTCCCTCCGGGCGGACAATGCCGACATCGACGCGCATATCGCGACGCTCAAGGCGGCGATGACACGAGAAGGGATAAAACAGGCGGTGTTCGATCCGACCAGACTGGCGCAGAACAACCGTTCGGGCCGCAAGCTGATGCAGGCTTATTTTCGGCAGCGCGGCGTGAGCGTGAGGTTTTCGGCCTCGTAGGGCGCAGGCTGAGGCGCCACGGCCCGCCGGCAACCATTGTGGTCCAGGATCCGCCGGGGGAGTTCAGGCAAGTCCGCTTTTGGCTTCTGTAGGCCGACATGCGGCTTCCGGCCCCGCCGACGTCAAAGTTCCTAGGAAATCGGCCGACAAATGGTCAATTCAATCACCTGCGCCGGCTGCCGAGCACATCGGCGACCGACTCGCCGCTTCTGGCCTTCGGATTTGACCGGCTATCGCATGAATCTGCTGCTTTGAGCGCTTCGGCGCGGTAAGCCTTGTCTAACGCTCCGATCCGTCGAACCGACGCGAAGAACCGTGGATAGTCGCCCGAACACAAATCGAACAAGCGGAGAAACGTCGCCACCTGATCGCCGTAGACGGAAGTCGCGGCGAGCTTCGCGTTGTTGATCGGAGAATCGAACCAGACATCGTATCCCTGGTATCCACGCCAGCGACTGTCGCGCATCTCTCGGTAGCGCATCCGCAGCCGTTCGATCGCGGCTATCTTCGCGGCCCGCTTCTGCTCGGAGGTAGCGCTGCCGTCATAGACATGGCTTAGCTCGTCCCGGGTCTGCGACACCAGCGCAAGAAATTGAGCTCTGCGCCTCCGGTCGGCTTTGTAACGGCGCAATTCGCCGGTATCACCAGCCGCGTGCAGCCATTTTCTCACGCCGGTTGTTTCGACGGCGACAGCGAATGCCTCGTTGAATGCGGAATCGTCCTTCACATAGACGCGTTGGTGGGCCAGCTCATGGAAAACTAGCCCTGCAAGATACGTTTCATCTTGGCTGAGCATTGTACTTAGCAGCGGGTCACTTGACCAGCCAAGCGTGGAATATGCAGTGATGCCCGTCACATAGACGTCCAGGCCCTGTCTCTGAAGTTCGACAGCGGTTTCAATCGCAGACCTTTTGGAGAAGTATCCTCGGTACGGAACGCATCCGAACACCGGAAAGCACCATGTTCGTGGCGTCAGCGAGAATTCCGGCGCGGCGAAGATGGCCCATGTCACCGCGTCCCGACCAACGTTAACATAGCTGCGGTAGCTATTGTTGTCCGGCAGCGCTAGTTCATCTATCGCAAACTGTCGGATGGCGCTCGCCGATGCCATTCGAGCGCGCAATGTCCCAGG
>NZ_AZUX01000021.1:0-124682 GCF_000513915.1 Mesorhizobium sp. WSM2561 | reverse complement strand
CACCAAGACGACCTGCACCGGCGTCGAGATGTTCCGCAAGCTGCTCGACCAGGGCCAGGCCGGCGACAACATCGGCGCGCTGCTGCGCGGTGTCGACCGTGAAGGTGTCGAGCGCGGCCAGGTTCTGGCCAAGCCGGGCACGGTCAAGCCGCACAAGAAGTTCGTCGCCGAAGCCTACATCCTGACCAAGGACGAGGGCGGCCGTCACACGCCGTTCTTCACCAANTACCGGCCGCAGTTCTACTTCCGCACGACCGACGTGACCGGCATCGTGTCGCTGCCGGAAGGCACCGAGATGGTGATGCCGGGCGACAACATCACCGTCGATGTCGAGCTGATCGTGCCGATCGCCATGGAAGAGAAGCTGCGCTTCGCCATCCGTGAAGGCGGCCGCACCGTCGGTGCCGGCATCGTCGTCACCATCAAAGAGTAATTTGGACTTAAACCGATCTGTCGCGGGCGCTGCCCGCGCCGCGCCAGAACAAGGAAGTGACGCATGAACGGACAGAATATCCGCATCCGCCTGAAGGCGTTTGATCACCGGGTGCTTGACGCCTCGACGCGGGAAATCGTGTCGACGGCCAAGCGCACCGGTGCCAACGTCCGCGGCCCCATTCCGCTGCCGACGCGGATCGAAAAGTTCACGGTCAACCGGTCGCCTCACGTCGACAAGAAGAGCCGCGAGCAGTTCGAGATGCGCACGCACAAGCGTCTGCTCGACATCGTCGATCCGACCCCGCAGACGGTCGACGCTTTGATGAAGCTCGATCTTGCCGCCGGTGTCGACGTCGAGATCAAGCTCTAAGGAACCAGAGCGGCGGGGCGACCCGGAACTCTGAAGGAACAAGAGGCGTGGAGGGGCGAAAGCCCCGACAGGGAACTCTGAAGGAACAAGAGGCGTGGAGGGGCGAAAGCCCCGACAGGGAACTCTAAAGGAATGAACCGATGCGTTCAGGTGTGATTGCAAAGAAGGTGGGAATGACCCGCATCTACAACGATGCCGGGGAACATGTTCCCGTCACCGTTCTCCAGATGGAGAACTGCCAGGTCGTGGCGCAGCGCACGCAGGAGAAGAACGGCTATACCGCCGTCCAGCTCGGCGTTGGCCTTGCCAAGGTGAAGAACACGTCGAAGGCGATGCGCGGCCATTTCGCGACCGCTTCCGTCGAGCCGAAGGCCAAGGTTGCCGAGTTCCGCGTCTCCGCCGACAACATGATCGATGTCGGCGCCGAGATTACCGTCGATCATTTCGTCGTAGGGCAGAAGGTTGATGTGACGGGAACCACGATCGGCAAGGGTTTCCAGGGCGTCATCAAGCGGCACCACATGGGCGGCGGCCGCGCGACCCACGGCAACTCGGTCTCGCACCGTACGCACGGCTCGACCGGCCAGCGCCAGGACCCGGGCAAGGTGTTCAAGGGCAAGCATATGGCCGGCCACATGGGTGACACCCGCGTCACCACGCAGAATGTCGAGGTCGTCTCGACCGATGCCGATCGCGGTCTGATCCTGATCCGCGGCGCGGTTCCCGGTTCGAAGGGCGCCTGGATCCTGGTCCGTGACGCAGCCAAGGTTGCGCTGCCGGCCAATGCGCCGAAGCCCGCCGCAATCCGCGCCATTGCAACCAATGGTGGCGCCAAGAACGATGCCCCGGCCACAGTAGATGCCCCGGCCACAGAGGGAGCGGAATAATGGACCTCAAGATCACAACGCTTGGCGGCAAGGACGCCGGCAAGGTGAAACTCTCCGAGGAGATTTTCGGCCTTGATCCGCGCGAGGACATCCTGCAGCGCGTCGTTCGCTGGCAGCTTGCCAAGAAGCAGCAGGGCACGCACAAGACCAAGGGTCGCGCCGAGATCGCCCGCACCGGCGCCAAGATGTACAAGCAGAAGGGTACGGGCCGCGCCCGTCACCATTCGGCACGCGCTCCGCAGTTCCGCGGCGGCGGCAAGGCCCACGGCCCGGTCGTCCGCAGCCACGAGCACGATTTGCCGAAGAAGGTGCGTGCGCTGGGCCTCAAGCATGCGCTCTCGGCCAAAGCCAAAAGCGCCTCGCTCATCATCATTGATGAGCTGATGCTGACCGAGGCCAAGACCAAGGCGCTGATCGCGAATTTCGCGACGCTGGGCCTGTCCAACGCCCTGCTGATCGGCGGCGCCGAGCTCGACAAGAATTTTAAGCTGGCGGCGACGAACATCCCGAACATCGACGTGCTGCCCATCCAGGGCATCAACGTCTACGACATTCTGCGCCGCGGCACGCTGGTCCTTTCGAAGGCCGCCGTCGAGGCTCTCGAGGAGCGCTTCAAATGACCGACCTTCGTCACTACGACGTGATCGTCTCGCCGGCAATCACCGAAAAGTCGACCATGGCTTCCGAGCAGAACCAGGTCGTATTCAACGTCGCCAAGAAGGCGTCGAAGCCGGAAATCAAGGCTGCCGTCGAAGCGCTGTTCGGCGTCAAGGTGATGGCCGTGAACACGCTTGTCCGCAAGGGCAAGATCAAGCGCTTCCGCGGCACGATCGGCCGCCAGAGCGACGTCAAGAAGGCGATTGTGACGCTGGCCGACGGCCAGTCGATCGACGTCGCGACGGGTCTCTGAGCAAGACCGCGAGGACAACAGACATGGCACTGAAAAAATTCAACCCGATAACGCCGAGCACCCGCCAGCTGGTCATCGTCGACCGCTCGGGCCTCTACAAGGGCAAGCCCGTCAAGGGCCTGACCCAGGGCCTGACCAAATCGGGCGGCCGCAACAATTACGGCCGCATCACGGCCCGCTTCATCGGCGGCGGTCATAAGCGTACGTACCGCATCATCGACTTCAAGCGCCGCAAGTTCGACATTGTCGGCACAGTCGAGCGTATCGAATACGATCCGAACCGCAGCGCCTTCATCGCGCTGATCAAGTATGACGACGGCGAGCTGTCCTACATCATCGCTCCGCAGCGCCTTGCTGCCGGCGACAAGATCGTGGCCGGCGAAGCGGTCGACGTGAAGCCGGGCAATGCGATGCCGCTGGCCTCGATGCCGGTCGGCACGATCGTCCACAACATCGAGCTGAAGCCGGGCAAGGGCGCCCAGGTTGCCCGTTCGGCTGGCGGTTATGCCCAGCTCGTCGGCCGTGACCAGGGCATGGCGATCCTGCGCCTCAACTCAGGCGAGCAGCGTGTCGTCCACGGCTCGTGCATGGCCACTGTCGGCGCCGTGTCCAACCCGGACCACGGCAACATCAATGACGGCAAGGCAGGCCGCACGGTGTGGCGGGGAAAACGTCCGCACAACCGCGGCGTGACCATGAACCCGGTCGACCATCCGCACGGCGGCGGCGAAGGCCGCACCTCGGGTGGCCGCCATCCGGTTTCGCCTTGGGGCAAGCCGACCAAGGGCAAGAAGACGCGGTCCAATAAGGCGACCGACAAGTTCATCCTGCGCTCGCGCCATCAGCGCAAGAGCTAAGAAGAGGTAACGCCAAGTGACTCGTTCGATTTGGAAAGGCCCCTTCATCGACGGCTACCTTCTCAAGAAGGTGGACAAGGTTCGTGAAGGTGGTCGCAATGAGGTGATCAAGATGTGGAGCCGTCGCTCCACCATCCTGCCGCAGTTCGTCGGCTTCACCTTCGGTGTTTACAACGGCCAGAAGCACGTTCCCGTTTCGGTGAACGAGGACATGGTCGGCCACAAGTTCGGTGAATTCGCTCCGACCCGGACCTATTACGGTCACGGCGCGGATAAGAAGGCGAAGAGGAAATAATCATGGGCAAGGCCAAAGCTCCGCGCAGGCTTGCTGACAACGAAGCGCGCGCCGTGTTGCGCACGATCCGTATCAGCCCGCAGAAGCTGAACCTGGTTGCCGCGCTGATCCGCGGCAAGAAGGTCGCGACAGCGCTTTCCGATCTCGAATTCTCGGCCAAGCGGATTTCCGGCACGGTCAAGAAGACGCTGGAATCGGCGATCGCCAACGCGGAAAACAACCACGACCTCGACGTCGATGCGCTGATCGTGGCGGAAGCCTATGTCGGCAAGTCGATCGTCATGAAGCGGTTCCATGCCCGTGGCCGTGGCCGCGCCAGCCGTATCGAGAAGCCGTTCTCGCACCTCACGATCGTCGTTCGTGAAGTCGAAGAAAAAGTGGAGGCCGCATAATGGGCCAGAAAATCAATCCGATCGGTCTGCGTCTCGGCATCAACCGGACCTGGGATTCGCGCTGGTTCGCCAACACCGGCGAGTACGGCAAGCTGCTGCACGAGGACATCAAGATCCGCAAGTATCTTGAGAAGGAACTCAAGCAGGCTGCGATTTCGAAGGTCGTGATCGAGCGTCCGCACAAGAAGTGCCGCGTCACCATCCATGCGGCGCGTCCGGGCCTGATCATCGGCAAGAAGGGCGCCGACATCGAGAAGCTTCGCAGGAAGCTGATGGAGATGACGAAGTCCGAGACGCATTTGAACATCGTCGAAGTGCGTAAGCCGGAGATCGACGCGACGCTGGTCGCCCAGTCGATCGCCCAGCAGCTCGAGCGCCGTATCGCGTTCCGCCGCGCCATGAAGCGCGCCGTGCAGTCGGCGATGCGCCTCGGTGCCGAAGGCATCCGCATCAACTGCGCCGGCCGTCTCGGCGGCGCCGAGATCGCGCGCATGGAATGGTATCGCGAAGGTCGCGTGCCGCTGCATACGCTGCGCGCCGACGTCGACTACGGCACCGCCGAAGCACACACCGCCTACGGCATCTGCGGTGTCAAGGTCTGGGTGTTCAAGGGCGAAATCCTCGAGCACGACCCGATGGCTTCGGAGCGCCGCGCTACCGAGGGCGATCATGCGCATGGCGGTGGTGGTGAGCGCGAACGCGGTCGCCGTCGCGAAAACGCCTGAGACAGTTGAGAATTGGAGTTAGAACGATGCTGCAGCCAAAGCGCACAAAGTTCCGCAAGCAGTTCAAGGGTCGTATCCACGGTGCCGCCAAGGGTGGCACCAATCTGGATTTCGGCGGTTTCGGGCTGAAGGCGCTTGAGCCGAACCGCGTCACCGCGCGTGAGATCGAGGCGGCCCGCCGCGCGATCACCCGCGAGATGAAGCGCGCCGGCCGCGTCTGGATCCGTATCTTCCCGGACGTGCCGGTGACGTCGAAGCCGACCGAAGTCCGCATGGGCAAGGGCAAGGGCGCGGTCGATTACTGGGCGGCGCGTGTCAAGCCCGGCCGCATCATGTTCGAGATCGACGGCGTCAATGAGGAAACCGCCCGTGAGGCGCTGCGTCTCGGCGCGGCCAAGCTCTCGGTCAGGACGCGCTTCGTACAGCGCATCGCAGAATAAGGACGGGCTGATCATGAAAGCCGAAGACATCCGGACCAAGACCCAGGACCAGCTGACCGACGAATTGGCCAGCCTGAAGAAGGAGCAGTTCAACCTGCGCTTCCAGAAGGCCACCGGCCAGCTCGAGAAGACCGCGCGCGTGAGGCAGGTCCGCAAGGACATTGCGCGTATCAAGACCATCGCTGCGGAAAAGTCCGCGGCTAAGAAGGCTTAAGGACGAAAACCATGCCAAAGCGCATTCTGCAGGGCACCGTCGTCAGCGACAAAAACGAGAAGACGGTTGTCGTCAAGGTCGAACGGCGCTTCACGCATCCCGTGATGAAGAAGACCGTGCGCATGACCAAGAAGTACAAGGCGCACGACGAGAACAACGCCCACAAGGTCGGCGATCAGGTGTTCATCCAGGAATCGAAGCCGATTTCCAAGGACAAGCGCTGGACCGTCGTGTCTTCGGACCAGGCGTAAACAACGAATTTTGGACAGACCGGGGAGGGGCTTTGAGCCCGTCCCGTTAGAAGAGAAGAAGGCGGCCAGTCATGATTCAGATGCAAACAAACCTCGACGTCGCGGATAATTCCGGCGCCCGTCGTGTCATGTGCATCAAGGTGCTGGGCGGCTCGAAGCGGAAATACGCTTCCGTGGGCGACATCATCGTGGTGTCGATCAAGGAAGCCATCCCGCGCGGCCGCGTCAAGAAGGGCGATGTGATGAAGGCGGTCGTGGTTCGCACGGCCAAGGACATCCGCCGCCCGGACGGCAGCGTGATCCGTTTCGACAAGAACGCGGCCGTTCTCGTCGACAACAAGAAAGAGCCGATCGGCACGCGTATCTTCGGACCGGTTCCGCGCGAACTCCGCGCCAAGAACCACATGAAGATCATCTCGCTCGCGCCTGAAGTGCTGTAAGGAGCCGGACCAATGCAGAAGATTAGAAAAGGCGACAAGGTCGTCGTGCTGGCCGGCAAGGACAAGGGCCGTTCGGGCGAAGTCCTCTCGGTACAGCCGAAGGAAGACACCGCGCTGGTGCGCGGCGTCAACATGATCCGTCGTCACCAGAAGCAGTCCCAGTCCCAAGAGGGCGGGATCATCACCAAGGAAGCGCCGATCCAGCTGTCGAACATCGCGCTGGCCGACCCCAAGGATGGCAAGCCGACCCGCGTCGGCTTCATCTTCCAGAAGGACGGCAAGAAGGTGCGCGTCGCCAAGCGCTCGGGAGAAGTCATCAATGGCTAAGGCTCAAACCAAGCAGGCGACTGCCCAGAACACGCCGCGCCTCAAGCAGGTCTACAACGAGACCATCCGCAAGGCGCTGCAGGAGCAGTTCGGCTACGAGAACGAGATGCAGGTTCCGCGCATCGACAAGATCGTGCTGAACATGGGCGTCGGCGAGGCGACCGGCGATTCGAAGAAGCCGTCGATCGCGGCGGAAGATCTTGCGCTGATCGCCGGCCAGAAGGCCGTCGTCACCCATGCGCGCAACTCGATCGCCGGCTTCAAGGTCCGCGAAAAGATGCCGATCGGCGCCAAGGTCACGCTGCGCAAGGAACGCATGTACGAGTTCCTCGATCGCCTCGTGAACATCGCGCTGCCGCGCGTCCGCGACTTCCGCGGGCTCAATCCGAAGAGCTTCGATGGCCGTGGCAACTATGCCATGGGCATCAAGGAACACATCGTGTTCCCGGAGATCAACTACGACAAGGTTGATCAGATCTGGGGCATGGACGTCATCGTTTGTACGACTGCGAAGACGGACGACGAAGCCAGGGCATTGCTCAAGGCCTTCAACTTCCCCTTCCGCCAGTAACGGCAGCGAGAAAAGGAAAAATCTGAAATGGCAAAGACCAGCTCAGTCGAGAAGAACAACAGGCGCCGCAAGCTTGTGGACCAGTACGCTGCCAAGCGTAAGGTCCTCAAGGCGATCATCATGGATCAGTCCAAGCCGATGGAAGAGCGCTTCCGCGCTCAGCTGAAGCTTGCGGCACTGCCGCGCAACTCGGCCAAGATCCGCATCCGCAACCGCTGCGAAGTCACCGGACGTCCGCGTGCCTACTATCGCAAGCTCAAAGTATCGCGCATCGCGCTTCGTGATCTCGGCAACAACGGCCAGATCCCGGGCCTGGTCAAGTCGAGCTGGTAAGGAGGACATAACATGTCATTGAGCGATCCTCTCGGCGATATGCTGACCCGCATCCGCAACGCCTATGGCCGCAAGAAGTCGAGCGTCTCGACGCCGGCCTCGCGCCTGCGCACCCGCGTCCTCGACGTGCTGAAGGCGGAAGGCTATATCCGCGATTACAGCCAGACCGACTTCGACAACGGCAAGTCCGAAATCGAGATCGAGCTGAAGTATTTCGACGGTGCGCCGGTGGTGCGCGAAATCGCCCGCGTCTCGAAGCCGGGCCGTCGCGTTTACGTTTCGGCGAAGTCGATCCCGCACGTCGCCAACGGCCTCGGCATCGCCATCCTTTCGACGCCGAAGGGCGTGATGGCCGACCACGAAGCGCGTGAACAGAATGTCGGCGGGGAAATCCTCTGCCAGATCTTCTGATCTGGAGCGCGATCCCGAACCGAACCACGCTGTGAAAAGTGGAACCCGGATTCGGACAAGATCACGCTCGAAACAGAGACCTGAAACAAGAGAAGTGACGAGGACAACAAAATGTCTCGTATTGGAAAGAAACCCGTTTCGCTGCCGCAGGGCGTGACCGCGACCGTCGACGGCCAGACCGTCACGGCGAAGGGCCCCAAGGGTGAGCTGAAGTTCGTGGTCAACGACGAAGTGCTGGTCAAGATGGAAGGCAGCGAGATCGCTGTCCAGCCACGCGACCAGACCAAGACCGCCCGTTCCAAATGGGGCATGTCGCGCACGCAGATCGTCAACATCCTGCAGGGCGTCAAGGACGGTTTCGAAAAGAAGCTCGAGATTACCGGCGTCGGCTATCGCGCCGCCATGCAGGGCAAGAACCTGCAGCTGGCGCTCGGCTTCAGCCATGACGTCGTCTACGAAACGCCGCAGGACATCACCATCACCGTGCCGAAGCCGACGGAAATCACCGTGACCGGCATCGACAAGCAGAAGGTCGGTCAGGTTGCTGCCGAGATCCGCGAATATCGCGGTCCTGAGCCGTACAAGGGCAAGGGCGTTCGTTACGCTGGCGAGAAGATCGTCCGCAAGGAAGGCAAGAAGAAGTAGTTTCGTCAATGGTGAATGGTGAATGGTAAAATGGCAGTAGGATAGAGCAGGAGCCGGGCGGCACCTGGTTTCTACCTTTCACCATTTTTCCATTCACCATTCACTGCAAGTCAACGCCGCGGGGAGCGGTCGCGGGAGGCTTGTCCTACCGCACAGGGTTGCCCCCGTTTTTTGAAGGCAAGGAACTGATATCATGGGCTCGAAAGACTCCACCCAACGCCGCGCTCAGCGCGTCCGCCGCCAGATCAAGAAGGTCGCCGGCGAGCGTCCGCGTCTGTCGGTCCACCGCACGTCGAAGAACATCTACGTCCAGGTGATCGACGACGCCAAGGGCCACACCATCGCTGCCGCCTCGACGCTGGAGAAGGACCTCAAGGGTTCCCTCAAGACCGGTGCCGACACTGCCGCGGCTGTGGCAATCGGCAAGCTGATCGCCGAGCGCGCCGCGAAGGCCGGCGTCAAGGAGGTCGTCTTCGACCGCGGGCCGTACATCTATCACGGCCGCGTCAAGGCGCTGGCCGAGGCCGCCCGTGAAGGTGGCTTGAGTTTCTGAAGCATGATCCGAACCGGAGGTTTGCGCAGCAAAAAGTTGCAGACTTTTCGGATAAGATCATGCGAAGGGAAAAATGAATTTCGCCCCCGGCAACCCACAGAGGTGCCGGATATCATCATCAACCGTGCTTCCGGAAAAAAACAAGGAACAGGATATGGCACAGGAACGTAGGGATGGCGGCCGCGGCCGTGATCGCGAAGAGCGCGACGACGGCATGGTGGACAAGCTCGTCCACATCAACCGCGTCGCCAAGGTCGTCAAGGGCGGCCGGCGCTTCGGCTTTGCAGCACTTGTCGTCGTCGGCGACCAGAAGGGCCGCGTCGGCTTCGGTCACGGCAAGGCGCGCGAAGTGCCAGAGGCGATCCGCAAGGCGACCGAATCGGCCAAGCGCGACATGATCTTCGTGCCGCTGCGCTCGGGCCGTACGCTGCATCACGACGTCGAAGGACGCTGGGGTGCCGGACGCGTTCTGCTGCGCGCTGCCAAGCAGGGTACCGGCATCATCGCCGGCGGCCCGATGCGCGCCGTCTTCGAGACGCTCGGCATGCATGACGTGGTCGCCAAGTCGATGGGTTCGTCGAACCCCTACAACATGGTTCGCGCCACCTTCGACGCGCTGAAGAGCCAGATGCATCCCAAGGATGTGGCTGCCGCGCGCGGCATCAAGTATTCGACCCTTCAGGCCCGCCGCGGCACCGCCGTTGCGGCCGAAGAATAGTCGACGCTGACCAGGGATATTGACCATGGCCAAGAAAGCAACCAAGACCATCACCGTCGAGCAGATCGGTTCGCCGATCCGCCGGCCGAAGGAGCAGCGCGCGACGCTGGTCGGCCTCGGCCTCAACAAGATGCACAAGCAGCGCACGCTGGAGGACACCCCCTCCGTGCGCGGCATGATCGCTGCCGTCCAGCATCTCGTCCGCGTCGTGGACGAGGGCTGAACCAGAGCGCAGGAGAACTCAGATGAAACTCAACGATCTGCGTGACAAGGACGGCGCGACGCATTCCAGGAAGCGTCTCGGCCGCGGCATCGGTTCCGGCTCGGGCAAGACCGCCGGTCGCGGCGTCAAGGGCCAGAAGGCGCGCTCGGGCGTCGCCGTCAACGGCTTCGAGGGTGGCCAGATGCCGCTCTACCGGCGTCTGCCGAAGCGTGGCTTCAACAACATCTTCGCCAAGAGCTTTGCCGTCGTGTCGCTGGCCCGCATCCAGGCTGCGCTCGATGCCAAGAAACTCGACGCCAAGACGACCGTGACCGCCGAAGCGCTGGTCGCGGCCGGCGTCATCCGCCGCGTCAAGGACGGCGTGCGCATCCTCTCCGACGGCGAGATCAAGTCGAAGCTTGCCTTCGACGTGGCCGGCGCCTCCAAGGCTGCCATCGAGAAGATCGAAAAGGCCGGCGGTTCGGTGAAGCTGCCGGAAAAGGCAGCAGCCGAGTAACGGCGATTTGAAGCGCGATCGCCAGAGTGGAACACGTAGCGTGGGACAGGTTTCGCTTTCGATTGCGCTTTGATCCGCTCAATATGGCGGCCGCGTCAACGCGGCCGCTTGCATGTTTGCAGTCCGGAGCTTATCTCGTGAGCTTCGGTGACACGCGCCGCCTGAGTTGCGGGCCATCGAGCGTGACCAAGCGGAGAATCAGGCATGGCTTCGGCTGCTGAACAACTAGCCTCGAATCTGAATTTCTCGGCCTTCGCCAAGGCGGAGGATCTGAAAAAGCGCATCTGGTTCACCGTTGGCGCGCTGCTCGTCTACCGCCTCGGCACCTATATCCCGCTGCCCGGCATCAATCCCGACGCTTTCGCCCAGGCCTTCTCGTCGCAGAGCAAGGGCGTGCTTGGCATGTTCAACATGTTCGCCGGTGGCGCCGTCGAGCGCATGGCGATCTTTGCCCTCGGCATCATGCCCTATATCTCCGCTTCCATCATCATGCAGCTGATGACCTCCGTCATCCCGTCACTGGAGGCGCTGAAGAAGGAAGGCGAGCAGGGCCGCAAGGTCATCAACCAGTATACCCGCTACGGCACCGTGCTTTTGGCGCTGGTCCAGGCCTACGGCATTGCAGTTGGACTGGAAGGCGGCAACGGCATCGTCACCGATCCCGGCATGTTCTTCCGCATCTCGACCGTCATCACGCTGGTCGGCGGCACCATGTTCCTGATGTGGCTCGGCGAGCAGATCACCGCCCGCGGCATTGGCAACGGCATTTCGCTGATCATCTTTGCCGGCATCGTCGCCGGCCTGCCGCAAGCCATTTCCGGTACGCTGGAACTTGGCCGCACCGGCGCGCTGTCGACCGGCCTGATCCTGGCGATCATCGTTCTTGCCGTCGTCGTCATCGCGCTGATCGTGTTCTTCGAGCGCGCCCAGCGGCGCTTGCTGATTCAGTATCCCAAGCGCCAGGTCGGCAACCGCATGTTCCAGGGCGACACCTCGCACCTGCCGCTCAAGCTCAACACGGCCGGCGTCATTCCGCCGATCTTCGCCTCTTCGCTGCTGTTGCTGCCGGCCACGGTCGCCGGCTTCTCGCAGACGACCAACATGCCAGCCTGGGCCAGCACCGTCCTGGCGGCACTCGGTCATGGCCAGCCGCTCTACATGGCGTTCTATGCGGCGATGATCGTATTTTTCGCCTTCTTCTATACGGCGATCGTCTTTAACCCGAAGGACACCGCCGACCAGCTCAAGAAGCATTCGGGTTTCATTCCGGGCTACCGTCCGGGCGAGCGCACCGCCGATTACATCGATTATGTCCTTACCCGCATAACTGTCGTCGGCGCCATTTATCTGGTGCTGGTGTGTCTGCTGCCCGAGTTCCTGATTTCAGCGACTGGCGTACCATTCTACCTCGGTGGCACATCGCTTCTGATCGTGGTCAGTGTAACGCTCGACACGGTGGCGCAGATTCAGGGTCACCTGATCGCGCACCAGTATGAGGGCCTGATCAAGAAGTCGAAGCTGCGCGGGGGGAAGAAGGCCAGATGAGGTTGATATTGCTTGGGCCGCCAGGGGCGGGCAAGGGGACACAAGCACAAAGACTGGTAGAAAAATACGGCATTCCCCAACTCTCGACGGGCGATATGCTGCGCGCTGCTGTCCAGGCCGGCACTGAAGTCGGCAAACGGGCCAAGGCGGTGATGGACGCTGGCGAACTGGTTTCCGACGCCATCGTCAACGCCATCGTCGCTGAGCGCATCGATCAGGCCGATTGTGCCGGGGGATTCATCCTTGACGGATATCCGCGAACCCTGGTGCAGGCGGACGCAGTTGAATCGATGCTCGCGGCTCGCGGCCTCACTCTCGACGCCGTCATCGAACTTGTCGTCGACGACAAGGCGCTGGTTGGTCGAATCGGCAAGCGCGCCGAAGAGGCTAAGGCAGCGGGTCTGCCGGTGCGCAAGGACGACAATCCGGCGGTGTTCGAAGAGCGCCTGAAGGAGTACTACAAGAAAACGTCGCCACTGATCGGCTACTACTATGCCAAGGGCAAGCTCAGAGGTGTCGACGGCATGGCCGACATCGATGCGGTGACGCGTCAGATCGAAGCGGTGCTCACGGCTGCAACCCCAGCGGCGGCCCAACGGTCTGCGAACGGAAAATAAACGATTACGCTTGACTGGAGCGGTTCGCTGGGGTATGGCGGCCCGTCTTCCTATCAGGCATGAGGCTTGCTTGCCCGCAAGGGCAAGGCAGCCGCTTTGAACTGGAAACTCCCGCATGGGCCGGCCTCCACCGGACGCGGGGCAACTTTGATAGCGCCGGCTTGTCCGGCCCACATGGAGAAGAGAAGAACATGGCTCGTATAGCCGGCGTCAACATTCCGACCAACAAGCGCGTCGTCATTGCGCTTCAGTACATTCATGGCATTGGCAAGAGCTTCGCCCAGGAGATCGTCGACAAGGTCGGCATCCCGGCCGAGCGTCGCGTCAACCAGTTGACCGACGCGGAAGTGCTGCAGATCCGCGAGACGATCGACCGTGACTACCAGGTCGAGGGCGATCTGCGCCGCGAAGTGTCGATGAACATCAAGCGGCTCATGGACCTCGGCTGCTATCGCGGCCTGCGTCATCGCCGCTCGCTGCCGGTTCGCGGCCAGCGCACGCATACCAATGCGCGCACCCGCAAGGGTCCGGCGAAGTCGATCGCCGGCAAGAAGAAGTAATTTAGGGGAATAGGGGAGTAAGGCAGTAGGGAACAGCCGCCAATTGGATTGCGCGTTTCCCTACTCCCTTACTGCCCTATTCCCTACTCCCATACGAAGGTGGAGCCGCTGGTATTACGGCGGTGTAGAGATCAACTGAAAGGACCATCATGGCCAAGGAAGCCACACGTGTTCGCCGTCGCGAACGCAAGAATATCTCGTCGGGCGTTGCCCACGTCAACTCGACCTTCAACAACACGATGATCACCATCACCGACGCGCAGGGCAATTCGATTGCCTGGTCGTCGGCGGGAGCCCAGGGCTTCAAGGGATCTCGCAAGTCGACCCCGTTCGCCGCCCAGATGGCTGCCGAGGACGTTGCCAAGAAGGCCCAGGAACACGGCATGCGCATGCTTGAGGTCGAGGTCTGCGGACCCGGCTCCGGTCGTGAATCGGCGCTGCGCGCATTGCAGGCAGCAGGCTTCACCATCACCTCGATCCGTGATGTGACGCCGATCCCGCACAATGGCTGCCGCCCGCGCAAGAAGCGCCGCGTCTAAAGATTGTCGCCCAAGCATTGCCTCGGGCCTGAACCGAGAGCGCAGCGGTTTGGGGCAACGACAGGCATAAGAACAGAGACCTGAAGCGCTACGCGCTTTAGGGAAAAAATTACCGAACGCCGCGCGAACGCCAGGAGCGTTCCTCCACGGCATTCCAGGTCGCCCGCCACGATTGGATGGTGGCGGGTCAACGGAAGGAAAGCATCATGATCCAGAAAAATTGGCAGGAACTGATCAAGCCGAACAAGATCGAGTTCTCTTCGAAGAAGAAGACGCTGACCACGCTGGTCGCCGAGCCGCTCGAGCGCGGCTTTGGTCTGACCCTCGGCAATGCGCTGCGTCGCGTGCTTCTGTCTTCGCTGCGTGGCGCGGCTGTGACCGCCGTGCAGATCGACGGCGTTCTGCATGAATTCTCGTCCATCGCCGGCGTGCGCGAGGACGTGACCGACATCGTCTTGAACATCAAGGAAATCGCCATCCGCATGGAAGGTGACGGCCCCAAGCGCATGGTCGTGCGCAAGCAGGGACCGGGCGCTGTTCTGGCCGGCGACATCCAGACGGTCGGCGACGTCGAGATCCTCAATCCCGACCACGTCATCTGCACGCTGGACGAGGGCGCAGAAATCCGCATGGAGTTCACCGTCGATACCGGCAAGGGCTACGTGCCGGCCGACCGCAATCGCGCCGAAGACGCGCCGATCGGCCTCATCCCGGTCGACAGCCTCTACTCGCCGGTCAAGAAGGTCTCCTACAAGGTCGAGAACACCCGCGAGGGCCAGGTTCTCGACTACGACAAGCTGACCATGACGATCGACACCGACGGTTCGATCTCGGGCGAGGACGCGGTGGCTTTCGCCGCCCGCATCCTGCAGGACCAGCTTGGCCTGTTCGTCAATTTCGACGAGCCGCAGAAGGAAGTCGCCGCCGAGCAGGTGACCGAGCTTGCCTTCAACCCGGCGCTGCTCAAGAAGGTCGACGAGCTCGAGCTTTCGGTGCGTTCGGCCAACTGCCTGAAGAACGACAACATCGTCTATATCGGCGACCTAATCCAGAAGACCGAAGCCGAGATGCTGCGCACCCCGAACTTCGGCCGCAAGTCGCTGAACGAGATCAAGGAAGTCCTGGCGGCGATGGGCCTGCACCTCGGCATGGAAGTGCCGGATTGGCCGCCGGAAAACATCGAAGACCTCGCCAAGCGCTACGAAGACCAATACTGACCGGTGAATTGAGAATGGTGAAATGGTGAATGGTCGTCGGTCGGCGACTTCGGAGAGGTAGAGCCCTTCCATTCACCATTCACTATTGACCATTCACAAAACGAAACAGCCGGGCCAACCGCCCACAACACCAGGAGAAGAGCCATGCGCCACGGATTTAAAGGCCGCCGGTTCGCCCGCAGCATAAGCCACCGCAAGTCGATGTTTGCCAATCTTGCCGTGTCGCTCATCGAGCATGAGCAGATCCTCACCACCTTGCCGAAGGCGAAGGATTTGCGTCCGATCGTCGAGAAGCTGGTGACGCTCGGCAAGCGCGGCGACCTGCACGCCCGCCGCCAGGTGATTGCCCAGATCGGCAATGAAGGCGTCGTCAAGCGCCTGTTCGACACAATCGCGCCGCGCTACGCCACCCGCAACGGCGGCTATCTGCGCATCATGAAGGCGGGCTTCCGCCACGGCGACAATGCCGCCATGGCGGTCATCGAGTTCGTCGATCGCGACACCTCGGCCAAGGGCGCCGGCGACCGTGCCCGCATCGAGGCAGAAGGCACCGACGAGGAAGCCGCAGCCGCATAAGCTTCGGTTTTCCCTCAAGGAGTTCAAAAGGGCCTGCGGGCCCTTTTGTGCGTTCTGGAAGCGGTAGGGAGCATTGCGGGGACTGTCTTGACTTAAGCCCATGTCTTTTCCTCGAGAATAATTCGATTACATCGACTTAGCCTTTCATTTTGCACAATCGTCGGGACAATGGCGCCCGACCCCGGAGGATTCGGAATGCGCGTAAAACGGATGTCCCTTGTTCTACTCTGCGCCTTCATGGCGGCGGCGCTCGTGCCGGCCGCCAGGCAGGCGCTGGCTCAGGACACCAAGGCCGATCCCGGTCTGTCCGACGTGCTGACCGACATGTTGCGCGGCGCCGAAGGCGAAAATGCCACCTCCGGTCCAGACAAGCGCGTGCCGTTCGGCCGCGAGGAGATGCAACTGTCGTTTGCGCCGCTGGTCAAGCAGACGGCGCCGGCCGTGGTCAATGTCTATGCCTCGCAAACGGCCAAGTTGAGGTCGCCCTTCGACGGCGATCCGTTCTTCGAAGAGTTCTTCGGCCGTTCGCAGCCGCGTGCGCAGTCTTCGCTCGGCTCCGGCGTGCTGGTCGACCCGACAGGCATAGTGGTCACCAATTTCCACCTCATCAAGGACGCCGATCAGGTCAAGGTCGCCACCGCGGACGGGCGTGAATTCGACAGCAAGGTGCTGCTCAAGGACGAGACGCTTGACCTCGCCGTGCTCAAGATCTCCGCCGACAAGCCATTTCCGGTCGTCGCCATCGGCGATTCCGACGCGCTCGAGGTCGGCGACCTGTTGTTGGCCATCGGCAACCCCTTCGGTGTCGGCCAGACCACCACCAGCGGCATCGTTTCGGCGCTTGCCCGCAGCCACATCGGCGTTTCCGATTCCAGTTTCTTCATCCAGACCGACGCCGCGATCAATCCCGGCAATTCCGGCGGTGCGCTGATTAACATGGGTGGCCAACTGGTCGGCATCAACACGGCGATCTACAGCCGCAGCGGCGGCTCGATCGGCATCGGCTTTGCTATTCCCTCCAACATGGTTCGCGCTTTTGCCGATGCGGCCAAGGCCGGGCGCGACTTCTTCGAGCGGCCCTATATCGGCGCCGAATTCGAGCGCGTGACGCCGCAAATCGCCGAATCGCTTGGTCTGGAGACGCCGACCGGGGCGCTGGTTTCGTCCGTCGACGAAGCCGGGCCGGCGGCCAAGGCGGGGCTCAAGGCCGGTGACGTCGTGCTGTCGCTCAATGGCACGCCGGTCGAGAGCATCGAGGCGCTGGATTACCGGATGGCGACGCTGTCGATCGGCACCAATGCCAGCTTCGCCGTTCTGAGCAAAGGCCAGCAGGCGGCGATGGACATCGCGCTGGAGCGTGCGCCGGAAGGTGCAAAACTCGCGGAAGTGACACTGCGCGGTCGCAGTCCGTTCTCCGGCGCCAAGGTTGCGGAACTATCGCCGCGGCTCGCCCAGCGGCTCGGCATCCGCACGGACGTCAAGGGCGTTACGGTGATCGACATCAATCGCGGTTCGCCCGCAGCCGGTTTCGGCTTCCAGCCGGGCGACATCGTTCGCGAGGTCAACGGCTTGACCATCGATACCGCCGCGACCCTGGAACAGGCAGCCATGCAGGAGACGCGCTGGTGGCGCTTTACCGTCGAGCGCGGCGGGCAGATACTGCGCCAGGTGTTGCGTTACTGAGCCCGAGCGTCGATCCTTCGGACGAGATCGCGCTCCAACGAAAAGACGTGCATGGCCGATCTGTTCAGTGTCGATGAACCGGAAAAGACGCCTCCCGGCAGGCCGCTGGCCGACCGACTGCGCCCGCAGAACCTCAGCGAGGTCGTCGGCCAGGAGCATCTGACCGGACCCGACGGCGCGCTGACGCGGCTGATCAGCTCCGGCTCGCTCGGCTCGATGATCTTCTGGGGGCCGCCCGGGACGGGCAAGACCACGGTCGCGCGGCTGCTTGCCGGCGAAACCAGCCTTGCGTTCCAACAGATATCGGCGGTGTTTTCCGGTGTCGCCGACCTGAAGAAAGTGTTCGAGGCGGCGAAGCTGCGCCGCACCAACGGCCGTCAGACGCTGCTCTTCGTCGACGAGATCCATCGCTTCAACCGGGCCCAGCAGGACAGTTTTCTGCCTGTGATGGAAGACGGCACCGTGGTGCTGGTTGGCGCCACCACCGAAAACCCCTCCTTCGAGCTGAATGCGGCGCTACTGTCCCGCGCGCGCGCGCTGGTCTTCCATTCGCTCGGTGAGGACAGCATCGCCAAACTGCTGGCCCGGGCCGAGGACACCGAGGGCAGGGCGCTGCCGCTCGACGACGAGGCGAGGGCGATGCTCGTCCGCATGAGCGATGGCGACGGCCGCGCGGCGCTGACGCTGGCAGAAGAGGTCTGGCGCGCCGCCAAGTCAGGCGAGGTGTTCGGCGCCGAGGGCCTGCAGCGCATCGTCCAGCGCCGCGCGCCGATCTACGACAAGGGCCAGGACGGCCACTACAATCTGATCTCGGCGCTGCACAAATCGGTGCGCGGCTCCGATCCGGATGCCGCCCTCTATTATCTCGCCCGCATGTTCGACGCCGGCGAAGATCCGCTCTATCTCGGCCGCCGCCTGGTGCGCATGGCGATGGAGGATATCGGGCTGGCAGACCCGCAGGCGCTGGTCATCGCCAACGCCGCCAAGGATGCCTACGACTATCTGGGCTCGCCGGAGGGCGAACTCGCCTTCGCCGAAGCCACAGTCTATCTCGCCAGCGCGCCCAAATCCAACGCCGTCTACACCGCCTTCAAGGCCGCCACTCAGGCGGCGAAGGAGTTCGGCTCGCTGCTGCCGCCCAAACACATCCTCAACGCGCCGACCAAGCTGATGAAAGAAGAAGATTACGGCACCGGCTACCGTTACGACCACGACGAGCCGGACGCTTTTTCCGGACAGGATTATTTTCCGGAAAAGATGGGCCGCCGCACATTCTATGACCCTCCCGAGCGCGGGTTCGAGCGTGATATCAGGAAACGGCTCGACTATTGGGCGAAGCTGCGCGGCGAGCGGCAAAAGTAGGCTTGCCAAGCTCTGCAACTCTCACGCTTCGGCACGAGATGTCCTCGGGCGGCAGTGTTGAACCATCGTCCTATAGCGGCATCGGCCAGCGATCCCGTAGAACGCCATGCGAGCAATGCTGCCGGGAGGTTGAAGCGGCATCTCGCTCCGGGAGAAAGAGGTGAGCGGACAGCCGGCCCATCACGCGGATGTAGTCCAGGCAGCCATCGCCACCAACGATGCCGCCCGCTCCGCGCTGATCGCCTCCTGGAGGCGCTCGCTTACATTGCATGGGCTCGATCCCGCAGAACGAAAGGCGCCGAGGCGTCTGACCGAGGGGGAACTCAGGCAGGCGCGGCAACGAATGGAGCCGCTGCTTCGTGCTGCGGATGCGAGCCTTGATCGCCTGTATTTGGCAGTCGGCGGCATCGGTTGCTGCGTGATGCTTGCCGATCGCGACGGTATTCCGATCGAACGCCGAGGTGCTTCCGCCGATGACGACACGTTCGACGAATGGGGTCTGTGGACAGGCACGGTGTGGAGTGAGGACAGCGAAGGCACCGCTGCGCTCGATGTGTCGTCATGCAGGTCAGATCTGACCGAAGACTTCGTCAACCTGATCTCCGTGGCAGTAGGCGATGCTGCACGTCGCATCGAAGCGGACAATTTTCGTCGGGCCTTTTCGAATGCCCGCATCCTGCTGGCTCCAGCGACCGAGTGCGGTGCCAGCACATTGCTAGCTGTCGATGCCGATGATCTGGTGGTCGGTGCGACGCGTTCGGCGCGATTGGCTCTCGGCATCACTCAACAGGGCTTGACCAAAGGACTGCCAGCCGCCGACATCCTCGGCGACTCCGCCAACGCCGCCGAAGAACTGGGCGAGGCAGAGCGCGGCGTGATCCAGCGGGCGATCACGCGTGCCGACGGCAATGTTTCTGCCGCTGCCCAAACTCTTGGTATTTCGCGCGCCACGCTCCATCGCAAGCTTGCCCGGTTCGGCATCCGGCGACCGCACTGAGTTTTTCAGACGCGAACCTGTCGCAGAACTGCGACAGTCGGCGCCAGCGACCGATTGGCAGGGGCTGACAAGCCCGGGTCATGCGGCAACTCTCCCTCGTGACGCGACACATTCCGTGGCGCCGGTTCCTGGGAGGAAAACAATGAACAAGGTTGAATTTTTCCGCACGGCCAAGGCCCCCTTTGCCAAGCGCTATGACAACTACATCGGCGGCACATGGGTTGCTCCGAAATCCGGAAGATATTTCGAGAACATCTCACCGGTGAACGGTCAACCGTTGGGCGAAATTGCCCGCTCCGACGCTGCCGACATTGAGGCTGCGCTCGATGCCGCGCACAAGGCAAAAGATGCCTGGGGCCGCACCAGCGTAGCGGAGCGTGCGCTGATCCTAAATCGCATCGCCGACCGCATGGAGGAGAACCTCGATCTTCTCGCGCTCGCCGAGACCTGGGACAATGGCAAGCCGATCCGCGAAACGACAGCCGCTGACCTGCCGCTCGCCATCGATCATTTCCGCTATTTTGCCGGGGCGCTTCGCGGCCAGGAGGGCAGCCTGTCCCAGATCGATGACGACACGGTCGCCTATCATTTTCATGAGCCGCTGGGCGTGGTCGGCCAGATCATCCCCTGGAACTTCCCGTTGCTGATGGCCTGCTGGAAGCTGGCACCGGCGCTCGCCGCCGGCAACTGTGTGGTGCTGAAGCCAGCCGAGCAGACGCCTGCCTCGATCCTGCTGTGGATTGACCTGATCGGCGATCTGCTGCCTGCCGGCGCGCTCAACATCGTCAACGGCTTTGGCATCGAGGCCGGCAAGCCGCTCGCGTCATCGCCGCGCATCGCCAAGATCGCCTTCACCGGCGAGACGACGACGGGCCGGCTGATCATGCAGTACGCAAGCCAGAATCTGATCCCGTTACGCTGGAACTCGGCGGTAAATCCCCCAACATCTTCTTCAAGGACGTGACAGCCGAGGACGACGACTTCTTCGACAAGGCGATAGAAGGCTTCGTCATGTTCGCGCTCAACCAGGGCGAGGTATGTACCTGCCCGAGCCGTGCGCTGGTACATGAGAGCATCTACGACCAGTTCATGGAACGCGCGTTGAAGCGCGTCGAGGCGATTGTCCAGGGCGACCCGCTCGATCCGGCGACCATGATCGGCGCGCAGGCATCGTCTGAACAACTGGCGAAGATCCTGTCCTATTTCGACATCGGGCGGCAGGAAGGTGCTGAGGCGCGGTTCACAGAACCATCTGCCCGGCGACTTGGCAGGCGGCTACTACGTCAACCCGACGGTGTTCAAGGGCCACAACAAGATGCGTGTCTTCCAGGAGGAGATCTTCGGTCCGGTGGTTTCGGTCACCACCTTCAAGGATGATGATGAGGCGCTATCGATCGCCAATGACACGCTTTATGGGCTGGGGGCCGGCATCTGGAGCCGCGACGCGAACCGTTGCTATCGCTTCGGCCGCGCGATCCAGGCGGGCCGTGTGTGGACCAACTGCTACCACGCCTATCCGGCACATGCGGCGTTTGGCGGATACAAGCAGTCCGGGATTGGCCGCGAGACCCACAAGATGATGCTCGATCACTATCAGCAGACGAAGAACATGCTGGTTAGCTACAGCCCGAAGAGGCTCGGTTTCTTCTGATCGCTTCCCGCGCTGGAGTGCGAGGCTCCTTCAGGCAGATCATGCGCGATCTTGAAGGGCGCGGTGGCATCGCCGCGCCCCGATCATTTGAGGATGTCAGCATGCCTGATAAAGTTTCCTTGGGGAAAGTCTCCGCCACGCCGGGAGCCAAGACCTTCCTGGCGGAAATCATTGCCGATCACGGTCCGGTTCTCTTTCATCAGTCCGGCGGTTGCTGCGACGGTTCATCGCCCATGTGTTATCCGCAAGGCGATTTCATCGTTGGCGAGAATGACGTTTGGCTCGGCGATATCGGCGAAACACCGGTCTATATCAGTGCTTCGCAGTATCAGGCGTGGAAACATACTGATTTGATCATCGACGTAGTGCCGGGCAGGGGCGGCATGTTCTCGCTCGACAATGGGCGTGAGAAGCGATTTCTGACGCGTTCAACAATCTGTGCAGTCTCCCCGACGCCAAGCGCAAACGGGAGGGATTGACCGGGAGTGCCCTGCAAGGGCAGTAAACGGCGATGATCAATCTCCTCCTCGTTGCCGCAGGCGGCGCTATTGGTGCCGGGCTCCGCCACGTCGTCAACTTCGTCGCATTGCGTCTTGTCGGCCCGAGCTTTCCCTGGGGCACGATGGCGATCAACATTGTCGGCTCCTTTGCCATGGGCCTGTTCATAACAACCCTGGCGCGGCGCTACGGCGGACCGAACGAGCTTCGGCTGTTCGTTGCCACCGGCATACTTGGCGGCTTCACCACTTTCTCCGCCTTTTCGCTCGATTTTGCGACGCTGTGGGAGCGTGGCGCGACGCTGCCGGCGTTCGGATACGCCCTTGCCAGCCTCATTGGCGCGATCATTGCCTTGTTTCTGGGTCTTTGGCTCGCAAGAAGCCTGCCTTAATGCTATTGCCCCCGCTTACAGCACCGCGTGTCCCTTAGGACGCGCAAGGACGCTGTAGCTTTTTGATTTGCGCATCACCCTTTTCGAAATCGACTTCGATTTCAGGTCATGCGCTAGAGACGGGTAAAAACGAACAATGGCAGGCGTAGAACAGATCACGGTGGAGGCCGGCGAGGCGGGCATGCGGCTCGATCGCTGGTTCAAGACCCATTTTCCGGGTCTTGGCTTCGGCCATCTGCAAAAACTGCTGCGCTCCGGCCAGATCCGCGTCGATGGCGGCAGGGTTAAGGCTGATACCCGCGTCGAGCCGGGTCAGACGGTTCGCATCCCACCGCTCGAAGTGGACAAGAAGGGCGAGAGCCCGCTCACCGGACACTCGATCCGCAACCAGGGCGACGCCGACGTTCTGGCCAAGATGCTGATCCATGAAGATCCAAAAGTGTTTGTCTTCAACAAGCCGGCCGGCCTTGCCGTCCAGGGGGGCTCAGGCGTCACCCGCAATGTCGACGACATGCTGGAAGCCTGGCGCAGCCAGAAGGGCGAGAAACCGCGTCTGGTGCACCGGCTCGACCGCGACACGTCAGGCGTGCTGGTCGTCGCCCGCACCAGACTTGCCGCCATGAAGCTTGCCGAGGCGTTCCGGGCGCGTGAGACCAAGAAGACCTATTGGGCGCTGGTCAAGGGCGTTCCGCCGAAGCGCGAGGACAAGATCTCGACCTGGCTGATCAAGGAGCCGACGCCCGACGGCGATCGGGTGCGCGTCGCCAAGCATGGCGAAAAGGGCGCCGACCACGCAGTGTCCTATTACCGGATTATCGAGCAGGCGGCGCAGACCCTGTCCTGGCTGGAGATGGAGCCTTATACCGGCCGCACCCACCAGCTTCGCGTCCATGCCGCTCACATCGGCTGCCCGATCATCGGCGATCCCAAATATTTCGAGGCCGACACCAATTGGGATTTTCCCGGCGGCATGCAGAACCGCTTGCATCTGCACGCGCGCCGCATCGTCATCCCGCATCCCGACAAGGGTTTTATCGACGTCACCGCACCGATACCGCCGCATATGCGCCAGAGCTGGAACCTGATCGGCTTCGACGACGCCAGCGCGGAGGACTAGTTCCAGTGGGTATCGCCACCGATACGCTCGACCGCCGCGACAGGGTCGACATGGCGGCCGCCGCCATCATGGTCGGGCTGACCTTTTCCTGGGGGCTGAACTACGTCGCCGCCAAGATCTCCTATGCCGGCTACGATCCCGTCTTCCTGTCGATCGCACGGTCGGTCATCGGCGGGCTGTGCGTTCTCGTCTGGTGCCGCTGGCGCGGCATTGCGCTTTTCAGCCGCGACGGAACGCTTGTCGCCGGCATTCTGGCGGGCGCGCTCTTTGGTCTCGAGTTCCTGTTTCTCTATGTCGGGCTCGAGCAGACGACCGTCGCGCGCAACACCTTGCTGGTCAACACCATGCCGTTCTGGGTGCTGGTCGGCGGGCATTTCCTGCTGAACGAACGTATCACCGCGCGCCGGCTCGTCGGCCTTCTGCTCGCTTTCGCCGGTTTGGTCGCGGTGTTCTCCGACCAGTTGAGCGCCGATAACGGTGCGACTCTGATTGGTGATCTGCTCAGTCTCGGCGCCGGCATTTTGTGGGCCTTGACCTACATCGTCATCAAGCGGACGAAATTGGCGGAAACGAGCGCCGAGAAGTTGCTGCTCTACCAACTGGCAGGCGCTGCGATGGTCGGCGCCTTGGTGCTGCCTTTCGCCGGGCCGCCCGTCCGCGACTTCGCCGCTTTGCCGACCTTGGCCTTGCTTTTCCAGGCGGTCTACATCGTCGCCTTCACCTATGTGCTCTGGTTCTGGCTGCTGCGGCGCTATCCGGCATCGGGCCTGTCGAGCTTCACCTTCCTGTCGCCGGTGTTCGGCGTGCTGTGCGGCGCCATCTTCTTGAACGAGCCGCTGACCATCCGTATTTTCCTGGCACTCGGCCTCATCGCAGCCGGTCTGATCATCGTGAATCGGCCGGCCCGAAAACAGATCCCCGGATGAAAGGCTCCGGCATGCGCGATATTCTCAACGACCTCGAAGCGGGAAAGCAGCTTTCCGATCCGGATCCGGTACGCCGTGCTCAGATCCAGATGAAGACGCACCTGCCGAAACGCTTCTACAAAGCCGTCTCGGTCGCACCGGCCGAAGCTGGTTTTGCCGTTCATCTCGATGGCAAGCCGGTCCGCACGCCGGGCAAAGCGCTTCTGATCCTGCCGACCGAAAAAGCCGCCGCTCTGGTCGCCGGCGAGTTCGCTGCGCAAGGTGAGACGATCGACCCGATGACGATGCCGGTCATGCGTCTGGTTAATACGGCCATCGACGGCGTCGCCAGCGACCCGCAGGCGGTGCTGGAGGACGTCCTGCGCTTCGCCTCGTCCGACCTGCTCTGCTATCGCGCCGACGCCCCCCAGGGGCTCGTCGACCGGCAGAACGAATATTGGGATCCCGTCATCGATTGGGCGCGCAGCGCGCTCGGCGCCCGGTTTCACCTCGCCGAAGGGGTGATCCATGTCGAGCAGCCGCGCGAGAGCATTGCGGTGCTCGGCGTTCATCTAGCCCAGCGTGCAGACCCGCTCCGGCTTGCCGCCATCCACGTCATGACGTCGCTGACGGGATCGGCTCTGCTGGCGCTGGCCGTCGATTTCGGCGAGATCGACGGCGAGGCAGCCTGGACCGCCGGTCATGTCGACGAGGACTGGCAGGCCGAGCACTGGGGCCATGACGCGGAAGCCGTCGCCCGCCGTGCCCACCGCAAGCGCGACATGATGGCCGCCGTCGGTCTCCTCGAGGCGCTCAAGGGCTGACGGCAATCGCCGCCCCCTCAATTCGTTTCGCCTTGCCCATCAGAGAGACGTGCGTCCAGTTGGGCGCACTATGCATCGTGCTTTCCGAAGATCGATTCCGATCTTCGGACCGATGCATTGGACCAAAGTCATAATCCCAAAGACGGGCTGCCTCTGGGCGGCGCTTTCTGTCACTTCTCGCGGCGATAGCTGCCCGAGTTCGAGCCCAGAGGCGACACCGCGCAGCATCAAGCACAGCGAGATGTCACGGGAGGACGAATTCATGGCAATGGCAGTGACCGCCGGCAGAGCAAGCCGCGGAATGACGCGGGAAGAGAAGAAAGTCATCTTCGCTTCCTCGCTCGGCACCGTTTTCGAATGGTACGATTTCTATCTCTACGGCGCATTGGCTGCAGCGATCGGCTCGACATTCTTCAACTCATATCCGGAAGCGACGCGCAACATCTTTACGCTGCTGGTTTTCGCCGCTGGCTTCCTCGTGCGCCCGTTCGGCGCGCTGGTGTTCGGCCGCATCGGCGATCTCGTTGGTCGCAAATACACCTTTCTCGTCACCATCATGATCATGGGCCTGTCGACCTTCCTGGTCGGCCTGCTGCCTGGTTCGGCAAGCTGGGGCATTGCAGCGCCCATTATCCTGATTGCGCTGCGCATGCTGCAGGGCCTGGCGCTCGGTGGTGAATATGGTGGTGCGGCGACCTATGTGGCCGAGCATGCGCCCGACGACCGCCGCGGCTTCTATACGTCGTGGATCCAGACGACGGCGACGCTTGGCCTGTTCCTGTCGCTGGTCGTCATTCTTATCGTGCAAAATTCGCTGAGCAAGGAGGATTTCGATGCCTGGGGCTGGCGTGTTCCATTCCTGCTCTCAGCCATTCTGCTCGGCATATCGGTCTGGATTCGCCTGTCGCTTGCCGAATCGCCGACCTTCCAGCGCATGAAGGACGAGGGCAAGGGCTCCAAGGCGCCGCTGACGGAAGCCTTCGGACAGTGGAAGAATGCCAAGATCGCCATTTTGGCGCTTTTCGGCCTTACTGCCGGCCAGGCCGTGGTTTGGTACAATGGCCAATTCTACGCGCTGTTTTTCCTGCAGAACGTGCTCAAGGTCGATGGCCAGTCGGTCAACATCATGATCGCCATCGCGCTGGCGCTCGGCACGATCTTCTTCGTCGTGTTCGGCTGGCTCTCCGACAAGATCGGCCGCAAGCCGATCATCATGGCGGGTCTGGCGCTGGCGATCGTCACCACCTTCCCGCTGTTCAAGGCGCTGACCTGGGCAGCCAACCCGGCGCTCGCCACCGCACAGCAAAACACCCGTGCCACGATTACCGCTGCGCCTGGCGACTGCAAGTTCCAGTTCAATCCGACCGGAACGCGCAAGCCTCTGACGTCGTGCGATATTGCGACGGACTTCCTTGCCAAGAGCTCAGTGCCCTATGACATTGTCACGACAGCGGCGCCGGGGACCGCGGCCAGCGTCAAGATCGGCACCGCAACGGTGGCGTCCTATGACGCCGTGGCAGCCGCAGACAAGGCAACTTCAAGCGACGCCGCGTTCAAGAAGGCAATCAACATTGCATTGCGGGACGGCGGCTATCCGCTGAAGCGTGCTGCGGCCAAGGTCGCCGACCAGAAGCTTGACGCCTTCGTCGCGGCCAATCCGGAACTGAAGCTCGACGCCGCCGCAATCCGCGCCGGCGACAAGACGACGGTTGCTGCCGACCGGGCGATCAAGGACAAGCTGCTGACGGCCGATGAGGCAGCGGCGGTGCCCGAGATCACCGTCTACAATGTCCCGGCGGCTGGCGCCTTTGCGATGTTTGCCGACCCAGAGCAGGTCAGCTGGGCAAAGGTCATTGGCGTCCTGTTCATCCTGGTCCTTTACGTGACCATGGTCTACGGACCGATCGCCGCGATCCTGGTAGAAATGTTCCCGACCCGCATCCGCTATACCGGAATGTCGTTGCCCTATCACATCGGCAATGGCTGGTTCGGCGGCCTGCTGCCGGCGACGGTGTTCGCGCTCAGCGCCTACAGCGGCGATATCTATTACGGCCTCTGGTATCCGGTGGTGATCGCGGCGATGTCGCTGGTCATCGGTACGATCTTTGTCAGGGATACGCTGGGAACGGACTTGCACGCCAAGACCTGATCCTTGCCTGACAGCAAAAATGAAAAGCCCGGCGTGAGTGATCGCGCCGGGCTTTGCAATTCGTCAAAAGCGATGCGGAGGCAAGGTTTAGCTGTTCCGGTCCTGTTTTTCTTCCTCGATGGCCGCTTCGTGATACCAGCCGCTTCCGAAATCAGTACGGTTGCGCAATGAAGCAAGTTCTGCCGCGAACTTAGCCTTTCCGCTTAAATTGGAGGCAGAAGCGCGCGCTGCCACCGGGAACATCAGGATTTTGGCCGACTGACGGGTAGGAGTGATTTCCATTGTCGGTCTCCCTTCTTGTGCAGAGCCTTGCCGATTCAATCATTCCCGAAGATAGGTTCTGCAATCCAGTTAGGCAATATGATTATAAAAAGATCAGTATCTGCCTGTTATTTATGCAGAACATGCTTGTGATTGATCCGGGCGCATTGCGATTACGCGGCAGCGGATTTGTCGGGATGCGGCGTCAGTTTTGTCGCATCCTTGGCCGGTGAAAATGGCACACGAATTGCTTTTTAATAATCCGGCAGGTCGGCTGCAGGGTGGCTGGCATGCCGGCGCCGTCCAAGGTTCGGTGATCAAAGCAACGAGAGGCTAGAATGACGAAATACAAGCTCGAGTACATTTGGCTCGATGGATACACCCCGGTTCCCAACCTTCGTGGAAAGACGCAGATCAAGGAATATGCCGAATTCCCGACGCTCGACCAGCTTCCGCTGTGGGGTTTCGACGGTTCCTCGACCATGCAGGCCGAAGGCCACTCGTCCGACTGCGTGCTGAAGCCGGTCGCCATCTATCCCGATCCCGCGCGCAGCAATGGCGTGCTCGTCATGTGCGAAGTCATGATGCCGGACGGCGTGACGCCGCATGCATCCAACAAGCGCGCCACCATCCTCGACGACGAGGGCGCCTGGTTCGGCTTCGAGCAGGAGTATTTCTTCTACAAGGACGGCCGCCCGCTCGGCTTCCCCGAGAGCGGCTACCCCGCGCCGCAAGGCCCGTACTACACCGGCGTCGGCTACAGCAACGTTGGCAGCGTCGCCAGGCAGATCGTCGAGGAGCATCTCGACCTCTGCCTTGCCGCCGGCATCAACCATGAAGGCATCAACGCCGAGGTGGCCAAGGGCCAGTGGGAATTCCAGATTTTTGGCAAGGGCTCCAAGAAGGCCGCCGACCAGATGTGGATGGCCCGCTACCTGATGCAGCGCCTCACCGAGAAATACGGCATCGATATCGAATACCACTGCAAGCCGCTCGGCGACACCGACTGGAATGGTTCCGGCATGCACGCCAACTTCTCGACCGCTTACATGCGCGAAGTCGGCGGCAAGGACTATTTCGAGGCGCTGATGGCCGCCTTCGACAAGAACCTGATGGATCACATCGCCGTCTACGGGCCGGACAACGACAAGCGTCTGACCGGCAAGCATGAGACCGCGCCATGGAACAGGTTCAGCTATGGCATCGCCGACCGCGGCGCCTCGATCCGCGTGCCGCATTCCTTCATCAACAACGGCTACAAGGGCTATCTCGAGGATCGCCGCCCGAACTCGCAGGGCGACCCCTACCAGATCGCCTCGCAGATCCTGAAGACGATCGCCTCCGTCCCGACCAGCGCCGAGGTTTCGGCTGCCGCTTGAGCACGCATCACGGCGCAGACTTTTCTGTCTGCGCCGTGACTGTTCTCCGTCGCGTCGGCCATTTGCCAGGGCGACAACACCAACTGCTGGATTGAGTGTTCGCCATCCCAAACAAAAAAACCCGCCGGATCGCTCCGGCGGGGTTTTGTTTGTCGCTTAGCTCGTCCGGTCAGACCGAATAATACATGTCGTATTCGACCGGATGCGGGGTCATTTCGAAGCGCATCACTTCGGCCATCTTGAGCTCGATATAGCTGTCGATCTGGTCATCGTCGAATACGCCGCCGGCCTTCAGGAAGCCCCGGTCCTTGTCGAGGCTCTGCAGGGCTTCGCGCAACGAGCCGCAGACGGTCGGGATCTTTTTCAATTCCTTCGGCGGCAGGTCGTAGAGATCCTTGTCCATCGGCTGTCCCGGATGGATCTTGTTCTTGATGCCGTCGAGGCCGGCCATCAGCATGGCGGCAAAGGCGAGGTAGGGGTTGGCGCCCGGATCGGGGAAGCGGACCTCGACGCGCTTGGACTTCGGCGACGAGCCGAATGGAATGCGGCAGGAGGCAGAGCGGTTGCGCGCCGAGTAGGCAAGCAGCACCGGTGCTTCATAGCCCGGCACGAGGCGCTTGTAGGAATTGGTCAGCGGGTTGGTGAAGGCGTTGATCGCCTTGGCGTGCTTTATGATGCCGCCGATGTAGAACAGGCAGCTCTCCGAGAGGCCGGCATATTCGTTGCCGGCGAAGGTCGGCTTGCCGCCCTTCCAGATCGACTGGTGGACGTGCATGCCCGAGCCGTTGTCGCCGAACACCGGCTTCGGCATGAAGGTGGCCGTCTTGCCGTAGGCGTTGGCGACCTGGTGCACGACATATTTGTAGATCAGCATCTTGTCGGCGTTGCGGACCAGCGTGTCGAACTTGATGCCGAGTTCGTGCTGGGCAGCGGCCACTTCGTGGTGGTGCTTTTCGACACGCACGCCCATTTCGGCGAGCACGGTCAGCATTTCGGAGCGCATGTCCTGCGCCGAGTCGATCGGCGGCACCGGGAAATAGCCGCCCTTGATGCGCGGGCGGTGGCCGAGATTGCCGGTCTCGTAGTCGGTGTCGTCGTTGGACGGCAATTCGGTGGAGTCGAGCTTGAAGCCGGTGTTGTACGGATCGGCCTTGTACTTGACGTCGTCGAACACGAAGAACTCGGCTTCCGGGCCGACGAAGATCTGATCGCCGATGCCTTCCGCTTTCATATAGGCTTCAGCTTTCTTGGCGGTGCCGCGCGGGTCGCGGTTGTAGGATTCTCCGGAGATCGGATCGAGGATATCGCACAGGATGACCATGGTCGACTGCGCGAAGAACGGGTCCATATGCACCGTCTCGGTGTCGGGCATCAGCACCATGTCGGACTCGTTGATCGCCTTCCAGCCGGCGATGGAGGACCCGTCGAACATGACGCCGTCGGCAAACATGTCTTCCTCGACCTCAACGACATCCATCGTCACGTGCTGCAGCTTGCCCTTCGGATCTGTGAAGCGCAGGTCAACGAATTTCACGTCGTTGTCCTTGATCTGCTTCATGATGTCTTTGGCTGTCGTCATGTCATGTTTCCCTGTCTGATGACGTTTCGAGGAGATGATCTGAAATCAGAATCCTCAGACCGCGTCCATCCCTGTTTCGCCGGTGCGGATGCGCACGACTTCCTCGATGTTGGAGACGAAGATCTTGCCGTCGCCGATGCGGCCGGTCTGGGCCGCCTTGCGAATGGCTTCGATCGCGCCTTCGACCGCGTCGTCGCCGAGCACGACCTCGATCTTCACCTTGGGCAGAAAATCCACGACATATTCAGCGCCGCGATAGAGTTCGGTATGGCCCTTCTGCCGGCCAAAACCCTTGGCCTCCGTTACGGTGATGCCTTGCAGCCCGGCCTCCTGAAGCGCTTCCTTCACTTCGTCTAGCTTGAACGGCTTGATGATCGCTTCGATCTTTTTCATGTAAAAAGTGGCCTCCACTGTCAAAAAAGACGGGTTGTGAGCCCCGCTTGCGCCTCTTTCAAGCACGAACTGTGCCAATTTGAGGGGATTCGAAGCGGTATCACGCGATTTCGATGCCATGCCGCGTTGAGGGCTAAATTCGCGTCATTCGCTGCGTTGGATGCGCCATGGATACTGGGAACCTACACATTGTCGGCGCTACCGTCCGCACAATAATTGGGCAGATAGAGCATTTCGCGGGCAATTGTGCTTCGACGACGCCATTGTCCCTAACGATGTGCTTACAGATCGTGCCATTTCATCGCCGTTTGCTTCGAACCGAAAACTGGACAATGTTTGACCACAGGGATCGGGGTTTGACCACAAGGATCGGGGTTTGACCACAAGGATCGGGGTTTGAACACAGGGATCGGGTTTGACCACAGGATCGGGCTTGAGCCAATGCGGATCGGCATCCATGAGCAATGAAATTCTGTCTCCGGCCGAAATGGCTGAGGCCGACCGGTTGACGATTTCCGCCGGACCACGCGACGGCATTGGCCTGATGCGCAATGCAGGTTCCGCAGTCGCTGCGGTAGTGCTCGCCCATTTCCCGGCTGCCAGGCGCGTCCACGTGCTGTGCGGGCCCGGCAACAATGGCGGCGATGGATATGTCGTCGCCCGCATTCTAAGGGACAGCGCCGTCGACGTCTTGCTGTGGGCATCCGGCTCTCCCAAAGCCGGCAGCGACGCGGCGCTCGCCGCGTCGGAATGCCCGGTCAGGCCCCGGCCACTGTCGGAATTTGCTGCCGATAAAGGTTCGATCCTGGTCGATGCGCTTTATGGGGCAGGGCTGTCCAAGCCGCTGTCCGGTGATGCCGCCAGGGCGGTCGAGGTTGCGACAGAACTGAACCTGCCCGTCGTAGCGGTCGATCTGCCCTCGGGCGTGTCAGGCGAGAGCGGCCAGATTTTCGGCCGGGCATTCCGCGCCCGAATCACGGTAACATTCGCGCGAAAAAAGCCCGGCCATCTGCTGTTGCCGGGGCGCGGGATGTGCGGCGAGCTGGTGCTTGCCGACATCGGCATTGGCGGCGATATCGTTGCGCAGCTTGCACCGCGAACCTTCGAGAACATCCCGCCGCTTTGGCTCGAAAATTTCCCGGTCCCAGCCGTCGACGCGCATAAATACAGGCGCGGCCATGTCGGCGTCTTTTCCGGCGGGCCGTCGGCGACGGGTGCCGCACGGCTATCGGCGCTTGCCGCGGCCAGAAGCGGGGCAGGGGCGGTGACCGTGTTGTCGCCGGGCAACGCCGTGCAGGTGAATGCCGCGCATCTGACTTCGATCATGCTGAAAAAGGCCGACAGCATCGCGGACGTGCAGGAATTCATCGACGGCCGCCGGCCATCGGCATTTGTCCTCGGACCCGGATTTGGCGTTGGCGAGAAAACACGCGATTTTGCCCTTGGCGTACTGGCCACCGGGGGGCGGCAAGACGGCAAGGTCGACGGGCTGGTGCTCGATGCCGATGGCATCACCGCGTTTCACGATACCGCGAACGTTCTGTTCGTCGCCGCCCGTCGCCCGAACGCGCCAGCGTTGGTGCTGACGCCGCATGAGGGCGAATTCGCCAGGCTGTTTGCGGACATCGCCGGAGACAAGACCCTGTCCAAGCTGGCCAAGGCGCGCGCTGCCGCCGAGCGCGCCGGCGCCATCGTCGTCTACAAGGGCGCGGACACGGTGATCGCGACGCCCGATGGCAGGGCGGCGATCAACGGCAACGGCGCGCCATGGCTGGCCACCGCCGGTTCGGGCGACGTGCTGTCGGGCATCATCGCCGGCTTCCTGGCGCAAGGCATGCCGGCTTTCGAAGCCGCCTGCGCGGCGGTCTGGATCCATGCCGAGGCCGGCAGCCGTTTCGGACCTGGGCTGATCGCTGAAGACTTGCCGCTGGCGCTGGTGCCGGTGCTGCGCGAGCTTGCCGAAAATCGCAACGGGATGACCGCTGAATGAACCGTCGGCTCGCCTTGATCGCTGTGATTTTCGCCAATTTTTTCTTGGCCAGCCTGGCGCGCGCCGAAGGTCCGGTGATGATCGTCGACGATCCGGCCGTGCTGGCCGGTCTCGACGCCAGGGGTTTTGATTTCGCCGGCATTTTCGATGTCGACGGCAAGAGCGACCTGAAGACGCTCTATGACAATGCGCCGGCCTATCATCAGATCGTCGAAACGATTGGCGGCGATGTCGCCGCGCTGCGCGCCGAGATGAAGGCTGGCGGGCGGCCGCTCTATGAAGTCACCGACGGCAATGTCGGCCGCATCATCGACATGCGCTGGCTGAAGACCGACGCCGCGCGCTTCCGGCTGGTCGGTGTCGTCAACCGGCTCGATCGGCGTGATTTCGCCGAGATACGAGGCGATGGGGGCTGCGGCGAGGTGCGTTTCATCTATCGCCTCGCCTACAACTTCAAGAAAAACGGCAAGGTTCTGGCCTCGCGGTTGCCGTTCAATTTCAATGCCATCTATAGCGTCGCGCCGGACGCCGATGGCGGCTGCGTCGGCGTTGCCGGACGCTGGACGCCGCAGCTCGACGAGACCGTCGATATCGGCTGGCTCATCGGCGGGCCGCTTGAAAAGGCCGGGCTGAGTTTCAAGCAGCTCGAGCTCAACGCACAGTTGGTGCGCTTTCCCTCCGGCCAGGAAACCCAATTTGGCGGACAGGCTGCCTACCTCATGCGGATTTTTGGCATCGATGGAGAGACGGTCAGCGAAAAGCCGCTGGAAAACACGCCGGATGTGGCGCTGCTCTCGGAAGACGCCGCGCTGAAAGCAAAACTTGCCGACTATATCAGCGCCAATCTCGCGGCGGTCGATCTCGGCGTCTACGAAATCCCCAATGAATTCCTGGCGAAGAAAGTCGTCTCGTGGTCGACTTTCGGCAGCGCCAGGCAGGCCAATCACTCGTTCACGCCGCTGTTCCAGCCTGCGGATTTTTCCGGGCTGGACTATTCCGCGCTGAAGCTGCTGCGCACACCGGAAGCGCTGATCGAGCGTCTCGACAATGGCGCCTGCCAGGGTTGCCATCAGGCGGGTTCGACCGCCGGTTTCCATTTCATCGGCGTCGACGACAAGACGACATCGCCGCTGAACCGCATCGAGGTCGGCATCTCGCCGCATCTTCATGCCGAGATGCCGCGGCGCGAAGCCTGGCTGCGTGCGACCGCCGACGGCAAAGAGCCGAACCGCCTCCGCCCGCTGTCCTTCGCGCCGCCGGCCGCATGGAAAGACGCCGGCGAGGTCGCTTACGCACCGGCCGAGATGGCGATGCCGTGTTTGATGCCGGAGGATGCGGCCCGCTTCGGCACGACCTGGCAATGCGGCGGCGGCACCGTCTGCACGGCGCTGGCGACGGCATCGGGGGTGCGGACGAAACTGGCGCAATGCCTGCTGCCCAAGGACAGCGAAAAGATGTTTTCCGGCCATCCATGCCTGACCGGCTCGATCGCCAGCAACGGCACGCAGCCTTTCAATGACCGCTACAGCATTACCGGCCAGTTCGCGGCCTTCGCCACCGACATTTCGCGCACCGCCTACACCTGCCGGCCGCCGAAGATCGGTGTGCCTTCCGGCATCGCCTATCGCGGCTGCAACGACAAGGACCGTGCCTTTGCCGGCTTCAAGCCGGGCAAGCCGATGCCGAACGAGATCTGCGGGCTGGTCGGCGGCAAAAAATTCGACATCTGCGTGGCGACCAACAATTTCGACCAGTGCTTGGGCGGCGCCGTCAATCGCGGCAACCGGCCGGCTTGCTCGGCCGATCATTTCTGCCGCGAAGATTACATGTGCCAATCGCTGCCGCCCGACACGCCTGGTATCGGCAAGGTGAAAGGTGTCGGCTTCTGCTCGCCGACCTATTTTATCTTCCAGATGCGCATCGACAATCATGCCACGCCGTGGTCGGGCGCCGTCCGCGCGACGATGGGCGCAGGGTTCGGCGCCGCGGAAGCGGAGTGAGCTTTTGCTGTGGTCGCTTTCGCGACATCAGTGCCTTACAACGGAATGTTGTCGTGTTTCTTCCAGGGGTTCTGCATGTCCTTGTTGCGCAGCATGCGCAGCGCGCGCGCAATGCGGCGGCGGGTCGAATGCGGCATGATCACCTCATCGACGTAGCCGCGCTCGGCGGCGACGAAGGGCGACAGGAAGCGATCCTCGTAAGCCTTTGTATGTGCTGCGATCTTCTCCGCATCGCCGATGTCCTTGCGATAGATGATCTCGACCGCGCCCCTGGCGCCCATCACTGCGATCTGCGCCGTCGGCCAGGCATAGTTCATGTCGCCGCGCAGATGCTTCGACGCCATCACGTCATAAGCGCCGCCATAGGCTTTTCGGGTGATCACGGTGATCTTCGGGACGGTCGCTTCGGCATAGGCGAACAAGAGCTTGGCGCCGTGTTTGATCAGCCCGCCATATTCCTGGGCGGTGCCGGGCAGGAAACCTGGAACGTCGACGAAGGTGACGATCGGAATTGAAAAACAGTCGCAGAAGCGTACGAACCGCGCCGCCTTGCGACTGGCGTCCGAATCGAGCACGCCGGCCAGCACCATCGGCTGGTTGGCGACGAAGCCGACCGTGCGCCCTTCGACGCGCCCGAAGCCGGTTACGATGTTTTTTGCAAAATCCTGCTGGATCTCGAAGAAGTCACCCTCATCGGCAACTTTAAGGATCAACTCCTTGATGTCGTAAGGTTTGTTGGCATTGTCGGGGATCAGTCGGTCGAGCGACAGATCATGATCGGTGACCGACTGATAACATTCGATCTCGGGGATTTCAGCCGTGTTGGAGGCAGGCAGCAGATCGACCAGCCGGCGCATCTGCAGCAGCGCCTCGACGTCATTGTCGTAAGCGCCATCGGCGATCGACGACTTCGTCGTGTGAACCAAGGCGCCGCCGAGGCTCTCGGCGGTTACCGTCTCGTTGGTGACGGTCTTCACCACGTCCGGGCCGGTGACGAACATGTAGGAGGTGCCGCGCACCATGAAGATGAAGTCGGTCATTGCCGGCGAATAGACGTCGCCGCCGGCGCAAGGGCCCATGATCACTGAAATCTGCGGGATGACGCCGGAGGCGAGCACATTGCGCTGGAATATCTCGGCATAGCCGCCAAGTGCTGCCACGCCTTCCTGGATGCGGGCCCCGCCGGCGTCGTAGAGGCCGATGATCGGCGCGCGGTTGCGCAGCGCCATCTCCTGCACCTTGACGACCTTTTCGGCGTGGGCCTCGGACAGCGAGCCGCCGAACACGGTAAAATCCTTGGCGAAGACATAGACCGGCCGGCCGTTGACGGTACCCCAGCCGGTGACGACGCCGTCGCCGGCGATCTTGGTTTTCTCCATGCCGAAATCGGTCGAGCGATGCTCGACATACATGTCGAACTCCTCGAACGAGCCTTCGTCGAGAAAGACGTCGATGCGTTCTCGCGCGGTGAGTTTGCCCTTCTTGTGCTGAGCGTCGATACGGGCCTTGCCACCGCCCATACGCGCCATGGCGCGGCGGCGCTCGAGTTCCTTCAGCACGTCCTTCATCGCTCGGTCCCCAAAGAGAAGCTGATTTGTGGTAATCATGGCGGTAAGCGAGCGCAAGCGCCGCTTTTCGGCCTGCTTGTTTTCGCAACGCTGGCCGTGCTTTCGCCGTCGGTCTCGATACGCTGGCGGGCATAGCTGGCCGTCTGTTAGGTGCGGCTTACCAACCGCTCTCGCTTTCCATGCTCCCCCGTTTCGCTCGCTGGGGCAGCGCCCGCCGCAAACGGGCCGATGTCAGTGCAAACGTTTGAGATTAGCCGAAGCATTCCTCCACCTCGTCATCCTAGGGCGGAGCAAGGAGCGAAGCGACGCGCGCAGACCCTGGGATCCATGCCGTGACATCCGCCGAAGAATGCAGCGGACCAGAACCGAACGCTACCACCCGGTGCCGCGAAAAAGTCGAAGTGCTCCTCGTACCAGACCAGACGCTGCGCGCCGTAGCGGCTGGTGAAGCGCGAGCCTTGGCCGGATTTATGCTCCGGCATGCGGCGGCCTAGGTCGTTGGTGACGCCGATGTAGATCGTGCCACGCTTCTGGCTTGCAGTCATATAGGTCATGGTGGAAGGGTAGCTGGCACCGTCGCGGATACAGGCGCCATTCTGAGCCGCTGCATTCTTCGGCTGGCGTAACGGCATGGATCCTAGGGTCTGCGTCGCTTCGCTCCTTGCTTTGCCCTAGGATGACGAAGGCGTGGATAGAATTTGGCCAATCGCCAGCGTATCGGGTGAAAGACACTCAAACAGAGTTCTGTTCGTCCAGCATGGGGCGAGGGAATGGCCGGGAGACGTTTGAGCAGACCTTCACGGCTGCTCGTCGTGCTGTTTTTGCTGCGCTGCAACATGACGGCCCTTGCATTTCGCGGCGAACTGGGCCATATGCGGCGGCATAGGCGCTTGGGCCGGGACCTATCCGGCCTTCTCGACGAATGAGACTGGTTGCGTCTGTTTTCCCTCTTTCCGGCATATCGGCAAGGCGGCGAAAAAGCCCCGTGGCATGATGCCTGCGGGCACGACAGCGCAGCCGTGCGGACGATAGCGTCCGCCCGCCTTGTCGTTTCATGACAGTTTTTCGACGGCAGGTTGCGCCCTGCCGCCATTGATGTTTGCGGCCAGGAGCCGCGTGAAAGAAGAATATTTTGAACAACGAAAACACTTTGACCGGTAACGACAATCTGACCGGTAATGACACTGGCGAACTTTCGGGTTTCGCAGCACTTGGCATTACGGGCGCGCTGCTCAAGGCTACCCATGGCGCAGGCTTCACCGAGCCGAAGCCGATCCAGGCCCAGGCGATCCCGCCGCAGCTGGAAGGCCGTGACATTTTCGGCATCGCCCAGACCGGTTCGGGCAAGACCGCGGCGTTCGCGCTGCCGATCCTGTCGAAGATCATCGCGCTCGGCACCAAGCGCCGGCCGAAGACCGCTCGTGCGCTGATCCTGGCGCCGACGCGTGAGCTCGCCGTGCAGATCGAAGAGATGATCAAGCTGCTCGCCAAGGGCGCGCATGTCTCGACAGCACTCGTGCTTGGCGGCGTCTCGCGCTTCAGCCAGGTGAAGAAGATCGCTCCCGGCGTCGACATTTTGATTGCCACGCCCGGCCGGCTGACCGATCTGGTGCGTGAGGGCGACCTCGTGCTTGCCGACACCAAATGGCTGGTGCTCGACGAAGGCGACCGCATGCTCGACATGGGCTTCATCAACGACGTCAAGCGCATCGCCAGGGCGACCGCGCCGGACCGTCAGACGGTGCTGTTCTCGGCGACCATGCCGGCCGAAATCGCCGAGCTGGCCAAGGGTCTGCTGAAGAACCCGATCCGCGTCGAAGTGGCGCCGCACAGCACTGCGGCGGCCGAGATCGTGCAGGGCGTCGTCTTTGCCCGCACCAAGCAGAAGCGCCAGGTTCTGGCGACGATGCTCGCCGACGAGGCGATGAAGTCCGTCATCATCTTTTCGCGCACCAAGCATGGCGCCGACAGGGTGACCAAGGACCTCGAGCGCGATGGCTTCAAGGCCGCCGTCATCCACGGCAACAAGTCGCAGAACGCCCGCCAGAAGGCGCTGAACGATTTCCGCGAGGGTTCGGTGCGCATTCTTGTGGCGACCGATATCGCGGCGCGCGGCATCGACGTGCCCGGCATCAGCCATGTGGTGAATTTCGACCTGCCGGATGAGGCGGAGAGCTATGTCCACCGCATCGGCCGCACCGGCCGTAACGGCATGGACGGCATCGCCATCACGCTTTGCGACCCGTCCGAAAACAGCAAGCTGCGTCAGGTCGAGCGCATCATCCGCACCAAGCTGCCGATCGTTGCCGATCATCTCGGCAGTCCCGACCCGCAGCGCAATCCTGCCGAAAAGAACGAGCGCAGCTTCGAGCCGGCCAACGATCGCAATGGTCGTCGCGATGGCAGGCGGCCGGGCGGCCACAACAACGGCAACAAACGCTTCGGCGACAAGCCGGCCTTCGCCGGCGAGCGCAAGCCGGAAGGCGCCAAGGCGTTCAAGGGCAACAACAAGCGTCGTTTCGGCGGCAAGCGGCCAGCAGCGCGGGCTGCGTAACCAGATAGTGCATCCGGCCCGCGCCGGTCGGCTCGGCCCGGCTGCTCACAATTGAAAAAGGCGATCGGAGCGATGCTTCGGTCGCCTTTTTCGCCTGAGACCTACTTCACCACCGCCTGTACCCAGACGACAATGCGCTGCGCGAGGAAAGCTGTGGTTGCTGGCGACAGCGCGTCTCCGGCAATGACATGATTGTCCCGATCGCCGGTATCGTCGACCGGCACCAGTTCGTGCGCCGCGCCCCAGCGCCCGGCGATGTCGCGGGTGCGGTCCGGCCGCACGATCCTGTCCGAATCGGAAAAGATGAAGAGGGCAGGGATGGTCGCCTTCTCCACCGGCGCGCCATAGGCAAGTTCGGTCAGCGCCACCATCGGCAGCGTCGCCGCGATCGGATAGCGCCAGGTCCAGAATTTCTCGTGCAGCGCATTGCGTGGCACGAAGCTGCGCTCCTTGCCGGCGACCAGCTCGGCGATCTCTCGGCCCCACGGCATGGTCAGAAGTTCGGCGCCGGAAGCCTTGACGCCGAAATTCGGCGAGATGAACGCTATTGCCGCCACCCCGTCCGATGCGCCCGGCTGCGTCGCAGCCCAGGCTGCCAGCGAGCCGCCGGTCGAGGTGGCGATGACGATCACCTTGTCGCCGATCGCTCGGCCAATGGCGAGCGCTTCCTCATAGTCGTTGATCCAGGCGTTGACGCTGCCGTCGGCTATTGCGGCACCGCCCTGTCCGTGGCCGGTGAGGCGGGTGTAGTAAAGATTGGCGTCGAGCTGGTCGGCCATCTCGTCGGGAAGCGGACGAACCTCGCCCTTCGACGCGGAAAAGCCGTGGATATAAACGATCGACAGCGGCGTCCTGGCGTGGACCATCGGATTGGCCCAGATGATTTCCTTTTCCAGCCCGTCGTGGATATCAGGTACGGCCGCCTCCTTGCGTGCCAGATAGGCTTGCGGGTCATCGCCGATCACCGAAGGATCGAAGCGGATCGTGGTGTCGGCTGGGACGCGCGGGCCAAAGACGTAGGCAAGGACGAGAATGACGGCGAGACCCAATACCGCAAGCACGATCCGTCGCCCCATCGCAGACTCCATGCAATTAATCTCAACCTATGGCCACGATGACAAACAGGCAACGACGTCCCGCCGGCGGCGGGAGCGCCAACTTTGATGGCCGGTCTATTCGCTCGGCGGCTTGCGGTCGAAATTAAGCGGACGCGCCTTCCAGCGGGTCGCGGTGCTGATGACCCATCGGCAGAACGGTCTCGGCAGGATTCTGAGCAGCTTCAGGCCCCAGCACAAGCGCCACGGGAAGGTGACTTCGAAGCCGCCGGACCTGATGCCGCGCGCCATGCGGCGCGAGGCGCGATTGACGGGCATCAGCCCGGGCATCGGCAGCAAATTCTTCTCGGTCAGCGGGGTGTCGACGAAGCCCGGGTTTATCACCTGGATGCGGACGTTCATCTTGTCGAAATCGTACTTCAGCGACTCGGCGAGGATATTGATCGCCGCCTTGGTGCCGCCATAGGCGGCCGTGGTCGGCCAGCCGAAATAGGCAGTGACCGAACCGACCAGGACGATTTGGCCGCGCGCGCGGACGCGCATGCGCTCGATGACCGGCACCAGGCCATTGATGATGCCGAAATAATTGACATCGAAGGACTGGCGAAATCCACGGACAGTGAGGTCTTCGCCGGCGGTCGCAATATAGCTCCCGGCATTGAACACGGCCAAGACGATCGGGCCGAGATCCTTCTCGATCGCCGCGACCGTCCTTGCCATGCGTTCTTCGTCGGTGACGTCGCAAGGATAGGCCGTGGACGTGGCCCGGCATCTGCGCCGTCTCGACAACAAGCGTGTCGATCGGATCGTCGTCGAGCGCCGTCACCGCGACGACATAGCCTTGCGCCGCAAGGTCCTTGGCCAGTGAACGGCCGATGCCGCTGCTGCCGCCGGTAATCCAGGCGACGCCGTGCTTCGGGTCGGCCCGATAGAGTGTCATGCTATGCCCTGCGACTTTTTCCTGGCCTGTGCTCTAGCGGTGAAGAAATCGGATGAAAAGAGCGCTTTTCAATGGTGAGCTTCAATGATTGGCGCAACGCAACATCTGTTTTAGGAAATTGCAGCCCGGAAATGCCGCTGGACCAGGCAAATTCTTGCCTTGAAACCCAAGCTTCGGGTTTCTAGGGTTCGGCCGCAAGCATAAAGGAATCTCCATGCCCCGTTCTGTGATCGAAGCGATCGGCAATACGCCTCTGATCCGCCTCAACAAAGCCTCGGAAGAAACCGGCTGCGAGATCCTGGGCAAGGCCGAATTCATGAATCCGGGCCAGTCGGTCAAGGACCGTGCCGCGCTGTTCATCATCCGCGACGCCGAGCAGCGCGGACTTTTGAGGCCGGGCGGGGTGATCGTCGAGGGGACGGCCGGCAACACCGGCATCGGATTGACGCTGGTTGCCAAGGCGCTTGGCTACCGCACCGTAATCGTCATCCCGGAGACGCAAAGCCAGGAGAAGAAGGACACGATCAGATTGCTCGGCGCCGAGTTGATCGAGGTGCCTGCCGTTCCCTACAAGAACCCCAACAATTATGTGAAACTGTCGGGCCGCCTGGCCGAGCAGATGGCCCGGTCCGAGCCGAACGGCGCGATCTGGGCCAATCAGTTCGACAACGTCGCCAACCGTGATGGCCATACCCGCACCACGGCGGAAGAAATCTGGGCCCAGACCGGCGGCAAGGTCGACGGTTTCGTCTCGGCGGTCGGCTCCGGCGGAACGCTGGCCGGGGTCGCCTTCGGGCTCAAGGCCAGGAGCAAGGACGTCAAGATCGCGCTCGCCGATCCGCTCGGTGCGGCGCTCTATAGCTTCTACACCACCGGCGAGCTGAAATCCGAAGGCAGCTCGATCACCGAAGGCATCGGGCAGGGGCGGGTCACCGCCAATCTGGAAGGGTTCACACCGGATTTCTCCTTCCAGATTCCGGACGAGGACGCGCTGCCTATCGTCTTCGACCTGATCCAGGAGGAAGGCCTGTGTGTCGGCGGCTCGACCGGCATCAACATTGCCGGCGCGATCCGGCTGGCACGTGAGATGGGTCCCGGCCACACCATCGTGACCGTGCTTTGTGACTACGGCACGCGCTATCAGTCGAAATTGTTCAACCCGGAATTCCTGCGTCAAAAGCAGCTGCCGGTGCCGGGCTGGATGGAACAGCGCAGCACAATCTCGGTGCCGTTCGAAGAGGTTGCGTGATGGCTTACAGGACGGATGCCCTGTTTCGCGACGACGTCTATCTCAGGACGGCTGATGCCGTGGTTGTCGCCGTCAACGACCGTGGCGGCATCATTCTGGACCGGACGATCTTCTATGCCACGTCGGGCGGGCAGCCTGGTGATACGGGCACCCTCGAACGCGCCGATGGCAGCCTGATCGCTGTTGCCGCCACCATCACCGGTGAGACCAAGGATGACATCATCCATGTGCCGCCGCCTGAGCAGGCGGTGCCTGAGGTCGGCGAGCCGGTAAAGCTTGCCCTCGATTGGGAGAGGCGGCATCTGCTGATGCGCATGCACACAGCCTGCCACTTGCTTACCGTCGTCTGCCCGTTCCCGATCACCGGTGCCTCGGTTTCCGAGGACGACAGCCGTATCGATTTCGATATTCCGGATGCCGGCTTCACCAGGGAAGACGTGACGGCCCGGCTGATGGAATTGGTGCGGGCCGACCAACCGGTCTTTGTCAGGCTGATCACCGACGAGGAGTTGGCGGCCAATCCGGGACTGGTGAAATCGAAGAATGTTCGGCCGCCGGTCGGCACGGGCAAGATCCGCTTGGTCTGCATTGGCGAGAACGCCTCGATCGACAGCCAGCCTTGCGGCGGCACTCATGTGAAGAGCACTGGAGAAGTCGGCGAGATACATATCGGCAAGATCGAGAAGAAGGGTCGCGAGAACCGGCGCTTCCGAATACGCTTTGGACCAATGCCGCCGGCCTGATAAACAGCCGGCCTGATAAACAGATTGTCGAAGGCGGGCAGGAGAAGAACAATGGCCGAAGACAGCCCTTTCACCGTCGATGCGGACTGGTTGCAGAAGCGCCTTGGCGAGCCTGGCCTGACCATCGTCGACGCGTCCTGGTATTTGCCGGCGCAGAAGCGCGACGCGCGCGCCGAATATGACGCAGCGCACATTCCGGGTGCCCGTTTCCTGGATCACGATGCGATCTCGGATCCTGATTCCCCACTGCCGCACACACTGCCGTCGCCGCAGCATTTCGCCCAATATGTCGGCGCCATGGGCATTTCGGCCGACGACACCATCGTTGTCTATGACGGTCCGGGCTTCTTCTCGGCGCCGCGCGCCTGGTGGATGTTCCGTGTCATGGGGGTGTTCCAGGTCTACATATTGGACGGCGGCTTCGATCGCTGGAAAGCGGAGGGACGGCCGGTGACGGCGGAGCCGACGAAGATCGCGCCTTGCGTGTTCCATGCCGACTTCGATGCCGCTCGCGTCGCCAGCCTGGCCGACATGCGCCGGATCGTCGAGACCGGAGAAAGCCAGATCGCCGATGCGCGTTCGCCTGGCCGGTTTGCCGGTACCGAGCCGGAGCCTCGCGCCGGCGTCCGCTCGGGCCATATGCCCGGCGCGCGCAATGCGCCGTTTTCGGCGCTTGCCGAGGATGGCGAGTTGCTGTCGAAAGACCGGTTGCGCAAGGTGATCGAGGACGCCGGCATCGACCTGTCAAAGCCGGTCGTCACCTCTTGCGGCTCAGGCGTTACGGCGGCGGCGATCACGCTGGCGCTCGAGACGCTAGGCCACACCGACAACAGGCTCTACGACGGTTCATGGACCGAATGGGGTGGGCTTGTCGATACGCCCGTCGTGACGGGCAAGGACTGACTGTGATGGAAAACGGCGCGCTTGAAGACATCGAGGTCACGGTGACGTTTCTCGAAATGCATGCGCCGCCGGCCTATTCGCCGCCGCTGCCGTACAACCGCCAGATCGCATTGCTGAAAACCAAGGACATTCCGCTGCATTTCTACCGCTATTTGATGGATCGGGTGGGCCGCAAATGGCACTGGGTCAACGTGCTGAGGCTGAGCGACGAGGAGCTTTCTGCCGGGATCCACCGCGAGGACCGCGACATCAGGGTGCTGTATCTCGACGGCTCGCCGGCCGGCTTTTTCGACCTGAAGCCGCATCTGCCGGGAGAAGTGGAACTTGCCTATTTCGGCATGATGGAGCACGCCACCGGCCAAGGCATCGGCCGCTGGTTCCTGGGTGCGGCGATCGACGCCGCCTGGTCGCACGGCCCAAGACGGGTGACGGTGCAGACCTGCACCCTCGACCATCCGGCGGCATTGCCGCTCTATCAGAAGCTCGGCTTTGAACCGGTTGCGCAAAAGAAGGAGATGGTGCATCCAATGACCTTCGCCGAGCGTGCGGCCAGCGTCATGCGGCCATGATTTTCTCCGCAAGCTGAATTTCATCAATGTTTCAGCCTGGAGGCAAACTGTTGGAGCGTTCGTCACGCGTCCAAGGCAACGCGTGGCGCTCGAAATGGCGATGGGAGGATCAATGACGATTCGGGTGGTGATGGCCGGTGCGACCGGCTGGGTCGGCAAGGCACTGGTTCTGGCGATCGGGGCGCAAAGCGACATGGCGCTGGCCGCGGCCGTGTCACGCAGCGGCGCTGGGCAGGATTCCGGCCTGCTGGTCGGCCTGCCGGCAAACGGCATCATCGTTGCCGCCTCGCTGGCCGAGGCAATGGAGGTGCCGTCGGACGTGCTGGTCGACTACACCAAACCGCACGTGGTGAAGGACCATGCGCTGCTGGCCATCGAAAACGGACGGCACGTGGTGATCGGCACCTCGGGGCTGGGTTCGACCGATTTCGCCGAGATCGATGCTGCAGCCCGCGCCAATCGTGTCGGCGTCATTGCCGCCGGCAATTTTTCGATCACCGCCACGCTGATGAAGCGGTTTGCCCTGATGGCGGCGAAATACGTGCCGGATGTCGAGGTCATCGACTATGCCAGCGCCAGGAAACCCGACGCACCGTCCGGCACCGCGCGCGAGCTTGCCGAAGCGCTGGCCGATGTCCGCAGAGCTTCGACCGCGCGGCCGGTCTCGGAGGTCTCCGGTGTGCCGGGAACGCGCGGTGCTGCGGTTGGCACGGGCGAGGGGGTGCAGGTGCACGCGCTTCGCCTGCCTTCCTACATCCTGTCCTGCGAAGCGCTGTTCGGCCTGCCCGACGAGCGGCTGACCATCCGCCACGACGCCGGCTCGTCCGCCGCCCCTTATGTGGCCGGCACGCTGCTGGCCATCCGGCGGGTACAGGAGATCACCGGGCTGGTGCGCGGTCTCGACGCGCTGATGGACTGATCCAGATTGGCAGGAATCGGGTGGGAAGCGCTGGCGCAGCGACGTAATTTCCGGTCAGCGACATCGGAGATTTCACCATGACCATCCAGTTCAAGGCCTTGCCCACGGAAGGTGTCAGAGCCTTGCAGCGCGGCGGGCCGGACGCCTATGGCCTGATACCAGAGCGGAAAATATCCGACGGTGACGGCGTGCCTTGCCGCCACTGCCTGAAGAACGTCGCCGCTGGAGAAGCCTACCTTGTCCTGGCTTATCGGCCATTTCCGCAATTGCAGCCTTATGCCGAGACCGGTCCGATCTTCCTGCATGCCGAGCCCTGCGAGCGCGCTGCCGAAGCCGAGGCGCTTCCCGAAATTCTTGAAAGCAGCGACTACATCGTGCGCGGCTACGGCAGGGACGACCGCATCGTCTACGGCAGCGGCGGTGTCATCCCAACGGGCGCTATCGCGGCGCGGGCCGAGTGTTTGTTCGAGCGCGACGACATCGCCTATGTGCATGTCCGCTCGGCACGCAACAATTGCTACCAGTGCCGGATCGAGCGCGCGTGACCGGATCGGTCGCTGCTGTCGTACGCCTGTCGCAATGTCGCGTTATGGAATGATTGTCGATCGATTTGCCGACCGCGGATGAACCGGCGGGAGATCTCGATATCAGAGGAAGCGGGGCTTTGGCTCCGCTTTTTTGCTGCCTGCATTGTCCCGCCCATTTCGTCACCCGAAGAAAAAGCCCGCCGGAATGACCGACGGGCTTTGACTGTTGTCTGGACGGCTCGAAAATTAGTTGAACTTGTACTTCGCACCAATGCGGACGGTGTGGAACGAAGGCGTGGAGGTGAGAGTGTCATCCGGCGCCCCAATTTCGGACGAAAAATCCTTCTCCGAGAACTGCGAGTAGCGGTACTCGAGGCCGATGGTCACGTTGCTAGACATGGCGGTTTCCAGACCACCACCCACCGAGAAGCCGCTGGAGTCCCAATCGAGGATATCGCCGATGGGCGAAGACGCATTCAGATCGAAATGCTGCCAGCTGTAACCGCCGAGCACATAGGCAAGTGTCGATTCGTTGACTTTCATGCCGACGCGGGCAAGCACATCGAAGCCGTAATCGGTATCCAGATTGATCGATCCGCCTGGAAATTCCAACTCGGAAGTCATGCCGGAGTAGCGGGCATCCACCATGACACCTGCGACCCAGCTGCCGAAATCATGGTCATAGCCGACGTTCAATTCGCCGAACACGCCTTCGCCGCCGAGCCCGTTGAACTCGAGCCCGCCAAGCGGCGGAACCTCGATCTGATGCACCGACGCACCCGCGCCGGCGGCGCCGCCGACGTAGAAGCCGGTCCAGTTGTAGGCAGGCGCTTCAAAAGCGGCGACGCCGCCATTCTGGGCGCCAAAGCGATAGTTGGCCCCGACCTGGAACGTATGCCGCGACGTGTCGAGATTGAGGGCCCCATCCGGCAAACCGAACTCGGAAAGCAGATCATCATTGGTGCCGAAGCGGGTATAGCGATATTCTGTCTTGATGGTCCAGTTGCTGTTGATGGCCGTTTCAACGCCGGCTCCAACGAAGTAGCCGCTCTGGTCCCAATCCAGGTCAAAACCGGCGTTGGTGTCGAGCTTGTATTTCTGCCAGGAATAGCCGCCGAGCACATAGCCCAAAGTGTTCGGCGTGAACAGGTAACCGGCCCGCAGACCAGCGTCGAAACCGTAGGTCTCGCGGACCGAAGCCTCTAGTCCAGCTACATCGAGCGTGGTTTCAATGTTGCCGATATGGGCGTCCAGGAGTCCGCCGATCAGGAAGCGCGGCGACACCATATAGTCGTATCCAACGGTCAATTCACCGTATACGCCTTCACCACCAATGCCGTTCAACGAGAAGCCGGGAAGGAAATCGCTGCTGAGCTCGTGGACATTGGCGCCGGCGCCGACGCCAAAGCCGACATAAATGCCACTCCAGTTGAAGGCCGACGTTTCGACCACCGGCACAAGCGCGTCGGCGGCCTGAGAAGCCGATCCGAGCGCCAGTACGGAAACCGCGCCAAGAAGAAGAGATTTTGCGAATCGTTTGTTGATCATTGCCCCTACCTTTTGAAAACCCGGCACCCGTCTAGCACCTGCCCATGCCGGCGGATGTAACAAAAAAGCCACAACAATGACACATTGCAAGCATCGCGGGTAAAACCGGCCAGCCTAGCGCAATTCGTGAAATCTACTTGTGGAAAAAGCCGCCGGGAGCGTCGGCGGCTTTGTCGGGAGAGGAAATCGGCGGCGGGTTCAGGCGGCGAGAACGGCCTTCGGCTCGACCAACTCATAGCCGAGTGATTCGGCCACCGCGCGGTTGGTGATTTTGCCCTTGTGGACATTGAGGCCGTTGCGCAAATGATGATCGTCGACCAGCGCCTTCAGGCCTTTGTCGGCAAGCTGCAGGCCGTAATGCAGCGTCGCGTTGCTCAACGCCTGGGCCGAGGTGACCGGCACCGCGCCCGGCATGTTGGCGACGCAATAGTGAACGACGCCGTCGACCTCATAGGTCGGGTCGGCATGAGTTGTGGCGTGCGAGGTCTCGAAGCAGCCGCCCTGGTCGATGGCAACATCGACCAGCACCGAGCCTTTCTTCATTCCCGACAGCATTTCGCGCGAAACGAGTTTTGGCGCGGCGGCACCCGGGATCAGCACGGCGCCGACGACGATGTCGGCCGAAAAACATTCCTCTTCCAGCGCCTCGACCGTCGAGTAGCGGGTGTGGACGCGGCCGCCGAAGATATCATCGAGCTGGCGCAGGCGCGGGATCGAGCGGTCGATGATGGTGACGTCGGCGCCAAGGCCGGCCGCCATCCGTGCGGCATGCAGGCCGACGACGCCGCCGCCGAGCACAGTGACCTTGCCAGGCAGCACGCCGGGCACGCCGCCGAGCAGAACGCCGCGGCCGCCATTGGCCTTCTGCAGCGCGGTGGCGCCCGCCTGGATCGACAGGCGGCCCGCGACTTCCGACATCGGCGCCAGCAGCGGCAGGCCGCCGCGGTCGTCGGTGACCGTCTCGTAGGCGATGGCCGTCACGCCGGAGGCCAGCAGGCCCTTGGTCTGCTCCGGATCCGGAGCGAGATGGAGATAGGTGTAGAGGATCTGGCCGTCACGCAGCTGGACCCATTCGTTGGGCTGCGGCTCCTTGACCTTGACGATCATGTCGGACTTGGCAAACACGTCGGCGGCCGTCTTGGCGATGGTGGCGCCGGCGGCGCGATAGGCATTGTCGTCGGCGCCGATGCCGGCGCCGGCGCCGGTCTCGACCAGCACTTCGTGGCCATGCGCGACATATTCGCGGACCGATCCCGGCGTCAGGCCGACGCGGTATTCGTGGTTCTTGATTTCCCGGGGGCAGCCGACGCGCATCTTCTTCTCCTCCTGATCCAGCCTTTTGGGGCATGTTCGCTGTTGAGGGACAGTGAACCACGAATCGTCGCGTAGGTGTTTGCGAATACGCTTGCGCAAGACGGCACGGTTCGATAATCGTTGCGCAAAACAGCGTGATTGTCGCAGGAATCCCGAAAAATGCCGCTCGACAGGATTGATATCGCCATCCTCGAAACGTTGCAACGGGATGGGCGGATACCCAACGCGGCGCTTGCCGAGAAGGTCGGCCTGTCACAGTCGGCCTGCTCGCGCCGGCTGGACAATCTGGAGAAATCCGGAACCATCCGCGGCTACCACGCCCGGCTGTCCAATGCCGCTCTTGGCCACCAGATGACGGCGATCGTGCATATATCGCTGTCGGGGCAATTCGAAAAGACACTGTCGGATTTCGAGGCGGCGATAAAGCGCTGCCCGAATGTGTTGTCCTGCCACCTGATGTCGGGCGAATACGATTATATCCTGCGCATCGCGGCAAAGGACCTCGTCGACTATGAGCGCATCCACAAGGAATGGCTGTCGGCGATGCCGCATGTGACGAAGATCAACTCGTCGTTCGCCTTGCGCGAGATCGTCGACCGGACGGCGGTGGGGATGAAGCCGGAACTTGCCTAGGCTTTGAAGGCCTCCGTTACCACCCGGTCCATCGGGATATCATGCGGCTGCGGGTAGATGGTGGCGATGCGCTGCAGTTCGTAGCCGACACCGATGACCAGCGGCTTGAACGGCATTGCCGCCAGCGTCCGGTCGAAGAAGCCGCCGCCATAGCCCAGCCGATACTGTCCCGGATCGATGCCGACGACAGGCGAGATGACGATGTCGGGCAGCACCGGATCGCCTTCAGCCGGGATCGGGATATTCCAGACACCTTTTTCCAGCCGATCGCCCGGAACGTAGGCGCGAAAGATAAGCGGGCGGGCTTTCTCGATAACGATCGGCAAGGCAGTGCGGCCACCACGCGCGTTGACCGATGCCATCCAGGCCCGCAAATCCGGCTCGCCGCGGAACGGCCAGTAGAGGCTGACCATGCGGCCGGCAATGTCTCCGATCACCGCGTCGAGGCTTTCGCCGATGCGCTGCGACATTGCCGTCCGCACCTCAGCCGGGACAGCGAGGCGCGCCGCAATCAGCCGCTCGCGCTCGGCCTTGCGCCATCGTTTCACGTCGTTCCAATCGGATAGGGGCGCCCGGAATTCCGGGTCGAGCTCGTGCATGAAGCAAGGCGGCGAGGAATATTGCCCCGGACCGTCGTCATGATCGCTAGCCAAGTTCCTCTCCTTTCGTCTGCTTCGATGAAAATTATACTCGGCGGCAGGATGGGGCATGTACAACAGCGACATGTTAGGGCGGGCAGTCGGCAAAGTCGGATGTTGTTGCAGTGCACAAAAGTCGCTACATCAGCCTTGGCGAAATTGCACCCCAGTCTGCTCTCGCGGCCAACGGCCCTCACGGCCCACCTGCTCTCCCGGCCAACCTGCTCCCGGCCAGCCTGCTCCCGGAGTGAATGAGATGAACGAAACCAGCCATCATGTCGTCGTCGTCGGGGCGGGCTTCGGGGGTCTCGAATTCACCCGCGCGCTTGACGGCGCGCCGGTGCGCATCACCATGATCGACAAGCGCAACCATCATCTTTTCCAGCCGCTGCTCTATCAGGTGGCGACTACGGCGCTGGCGACCTCGGAAGTCGCCTGGCCGATCCGCCATCTCCTGCGCAAGCGCAAGGATGTGACGACACTGCTGGCCACCGTCAGCGGCGTCGACCGCGCCGGCAGAAACGTGCTGCTCGATGATGGCGGCGCGGTTGGATACGACACGCTGCTGCTGGCCACCGGCGCCCGCCACGCCTATTTCGGCCATGACGAATGGGAGAATTTCGCACCGGGGCTGAAGACGTTGGAGGACGCCACCACCATTCGACGGCGCATCCTGCTCGCCTTCGAGCAGGCCGAGCGGGAAAGTGATCCCGCCAAGCGCCAGGCGCTGCTGACACTGGCGATCGTCGGTGGCGGACCGACCGGCGTGGAACTGGCCGGCACCATTGTCGAACTGGCGCACGAGATGCTGCGCGGCGAGTTCCGCAACATCGATACGCGGCAGACGCGCGTGGTGCTGATCGAGGCCGGTGACCGTATCCTTCCCAATTTCGCCCCGGAACTCTCCGACTATGCCAGCAAGGCGCTCGAGCGGCTTGGCGTGACGGTCGAACTCGGTCGGCCCGTGACACGTTGCGACGCGGAGGGTGTCGTCTTCGGTGAAACGCATCTGCCGGCCAGGACTATCCTGTGGGCAGCAGGCGTCGCCGCTTCGCCGGCCGCCGAATGGCTGGGGGCGGCAGCGGACCGCGCCGGCAGGGTGCTGGTCGAGCCCGATCTGACCGTGCCGGGCAGCCCGGAGATTTTCGTCGTCGGTGACGCTGCACACGTCCTGCGGCCGGATGGCCGCATGGTGCCCGGCGTAGCACCCGCCGCCAAGCAGCAGGGCCGGCATGTCGCCACGACGATCAAGGCCCGGCTTGCCGGCGACGCAGCCCCGCGGCCTTTCCGCTACAGGCATGACGGCGATCTGGCGACGATCGGCAAGCGCGCCGCCGCGATCGATTTCGGCTGGATCAAGCTCACCGGCCGGCCGGCCTGGTGGCTTTGGGGCCTGGCGCACATCTATTTCCTGATCGGCTTCCGTAACCGGCTTGCGGTTTCGCTGAGCTGGCTATGGATCTACCTGACAGGGCAGCGCAGCGCGCGGCTGATCACCCAAGGCGACGACGACAGGAGCTGACGTCTCCGCCGCGCACATGCATCCGCACGTCATCTGTTCCCTTATGGACTCGACCGGATTCAGGCGCGAAGCTCTGCTTCGGTCAGGACTTGGCACGCTGTTGAAGGCTGGCACGCCGTTGAACAGCAGCCGGCTCGAACCGCATCATCGACTTGATGTTCGACGGAGAACCAATTGATCCCATGCGGAAATTAGTCGTCGCCACCCTAAGCCCTGTAAACCACCTGGCGGACATCGATGTAGCTGGCGCGGAAGCCGGCTTCGCAATAATGCAGGTAAAACTCCCAGAGCTTCTTGAAGCGGTCGTCGAAACCGAGCGGGACGATCTTTTCCCATGACCCACAAAAACGGTGGCGCCATTCGGCGAGCGTGCGGGCATAGTCGTCCGGGAAAATGCGCTCGCGCAGATGAGCAAGGCCATGGTCTTTGCCGAGCGTTTTCAGGATCGACGGCGTCGGCAGCATGCCGCCCGGGAAGACGTAACGCTGGATGAAATCCGGCCGGGCGCGATAGGTATCGTAGGCTTTCTCGTTGATGGTGATGATCTGCAGGCCGGCGGTGCCGCCAGGCCGCAGGCAATCCTTCATCTTGCCGAAAAACACGGGCCAGTACTTTTCGCCGACCGCCTCGAACATCTCGATCGAGGCGATGCGGTCGTAGGAACCGGTTTCGTCGCGGTAGTCCTGCAGCTTGATGTCGATCTTGTCGGCAAATCCAGCCTTCTGGACGCGTGCTCTGGCGAAATCATGCTGCTCGCGGCTGATCGTCAGCCCGGTGACGCGGCAGCCGATCTCGCGCGCCGCGAATTCGGCAAAGCCGCCCCAGCCGCAACCGATTTCAAGCACGTGGTCGTTCGCGCCGATGCCCGTGTCCTTGGCCAGCGCGCGATATTTGGCGGCTTGCGCGCTTTCCAGATCGTTGGCGCCAGCCGCATAGAGCGCCGACGAATAGGTCATGCTCGGATCCAGCCATTCCTTGTAAAAGGCGTTGCCGAGATCGTAATGCGCCGAAATGTTGCGCTTCGAGCCGGTGCGGGTGTTTTGGTTGAACCAGTGGCGGACACGCTGGACGGCGTTGATCAACCAGCTGGCGCCGCCGGCGATGCGCTCTCCGATTTCTGAATTGACTACGAACAGTTCCAGGAAACTGGTCACATCGGGACTGTCCCAATCGCCGTCGATGTAGGATTCGGCGATGCCGATGGTGCCGCCGGTGAAGGCGCGGCCGGGCAAGCGCCAGTTCTTGAGCACCAGTTCGGCGTCCGGACCCGGGCCCTTGCCGCCGACGAGGACGGCGCGGCCGTCCGGCATCCTCACCTTGAGCGAGCCACGCTGCAGGTTCATCGCCGCCGACAGCACCATGCGCGCCTTGGCCGGCAGGCCTTTGACGGTCTCGGCGAAATTGAATTCGTCCAATCTGACCGCGTCGCCCGACGCAACGCTGGTGTCTTCCTTGTGAGCCATGTCACGCCCCCGGGACTTCTGCGGCGCCGGCGCAAAATCGCCGGTTTCCAACTCTCTCGCAGTTCATCGGCAGGGCGCGAACGCCGCTTCCCGATGAATCCCCGCAGCAATCTTTCACGTCATCAAGGGGAACTTCAAGAGCCAAGGCAAGCGAGCACGGATCATGGAAAGATTTTGGGGGAGGGCGCTGATCAACGCCGGAATCACTATGGTTGCAGCCACCCGGATGCAGTAGTTTTAGCCATGCGTTATGTCATCGTCATCTGCGCCGTCACGTTCTTCCTGATCTGGGACGGGCTCTACAATCAGGGCAGCTATCTGGACACCACGGTCAGGGAGATTAACCGCATCGTGCGCTACATCACCAGCATGATGTAGGTTTCCTCGCATTCGCCCCAACGCGTTGTTGCCGCGACATCGTTGCCGGTTGACGCAATCGTGTTGCCCACACAAAACATGGCTTGCACATCGATCGAGGAGGCTGGGGTTGATCCGGCATATCGTTTTCTTCAGCGCACGGCACAAAGAGGACGTCGAGGCCGTACGCACGGGCTTGCTGGCGCTGGGCAACATCCCCCATTCCCGTCTGTTCGAGGTGACGCTCAACAGCAAGGTCGACCCGCTTTCGGACGAGATCGACGTGGTCGTTTATGCCGAGTTCGAGGATGACGCCGCTCTGGCCGCCTACAAGGCGCATCCGCTCTATGCCGAGACGACCAGCCAGGTCAAACCGCTGCGTGAATTGCGCTATTCGGCGGACATTGTGGCTGCGACTTGAAGGGAAACTGACCGAAGCAGGAGCGCACCCGTCCGCGGCGGTTGGCTCGGTCGGATCAGCGCCCGGCCGCTTCGGCGCGTCCCAGGCGAGCATGGCCAAGAACAGCCATCGCGACGACCGCTGCCGCTATATGAAATCCCTGCGCGTCAGGCGAGGGCTCTTGAACCAACTTCCGGAATGATGCACACCGCGCCGGCATGATTGAGACGATGCCAGCACGCCCTCATTCGCCCGGCGCTTATCCGCCCGGCCCCTATCCGCTTGACCATCTTGTCCTGCCGACCGCGAGCCTCGACGTGGCGCGGGCGCGGCTGGTTTCGCTTGGCTTTGTCGTGGCGCCGACCGGCATCCATCCTTTCGGCACGGAAAACTGCTGCGTCTTCCTTGAAGACGGCACCTATCTCGAGCCGCTGGCAGTAGGCAATGCGCAAGCGGCGGCGAAAGCGATCGCCGACGGCAATGCCTTCGTCGCGCGCGATTGCGCCTATCGTGACAGCTGCGGCAATGAGGGATTTTCCGCCCTTGTCCTGGGCACCCAGAATGCCGATGCCGACCACGCACGCTATGTCGAAGCCGGCCTGTCGGCTGGAGACATGCTGAGCTTTTCGCGCGCCTTCACCGACGCGGCGGGAAACAGCGACACCGCATCGTTCAAACTGGCCTTCGCCTCCGGCACCGGGGCGACGGACGCATTCCTGTTTGCCTGCGAGCGGATCAATGCGCCGAAAGTGGACCGCAGCGCGCTGCAGGTCCACGCCAATGGCGCAACCGGCATCATCGAAGTCGTGGCGGTCAGCAACGAGCCAGCCGAACAGCACCGATTGATTTCGATCGCGACGCGCGGTCCGGCGACCGGGCAGGGGAGCAGCACCGTGTTTGACCTGCCGAACGCGACCTTGACCCTGCTTGACCCCGCCGCCTTCGAAACGCGCGTCGGCATGCCTGCCGGCGCACCATCGGAACTCCGCTTCGCGGCGATCGTCTTTTCAGTTCGTTCCGCCGACACGGTCGCCAGGCTGCTTGCAGCCAGTTCCGTCGAACATGACATACGCGGCGATGATATTGTCGTGCGGCCGGCATCCGGGCAGGGTGCGGCCTTCGTTTTCCAGGAGAAAGCATGAGCAAGCCCAATCCGTCCGTAACCGTCGGCAATGTCGTCTTCGACAACACCGCGCCGCTGTCACTGATTGCCGGCCCGTGCCAGCTTGAATCGCGCCAGCACGCCTTCGACATGGCTGGCGCGCTGAAGGAACTGACCGAGAAGCTCGGGCTGGGCCTCGTCTACAAGACCAGTTACGACAAGGCCAACCGCACCTCGCTTGGCGGCACGCGCGGCGCCGGGCTTGATGCGGCGCTGCCCGTCTTCGACGATTTGCGCAAGGCGTTTTCGCTGCCGATCCTGACCGATATCCACACCGAGGAACAGTGCGCGCTCGTGGCGCCGCATGTCGATATCTTGCAGATTCCGGCTTTCCTCAGCCGCCAGACCGATCTGCTGATCGCGGCGGCAAGAACCGGCAAGGTCGTCAATGTGAAGAAGGGCCAGTTCCTCGCACCGTGGGACATGAAGAACGTCGTCGCCAAGGTCACCGGTTCCGGCAACGCCAATGTGCTGGTCACCGAGCGCGGCGCGTCCTTCGGCTACAACACGCTGGTGTCCGATATGCGCGCCCTGCCGATCATGGCCGAGATCGGCGCGCCGGTGATTTTCGACGCCACGCATTCGGTGCAGCAGCCGGGCGGGCAGGGCGGCTCGTCAGGTGGCGATCGGCGCTTCGTCGAGACGCTGGCGCGCGCCGCGGTTGCGGTCGGTGTCGCCGGCGTCTTCATCGAGACGCATCAGGATCCCGACAACGCCCCCTCCGACGGTCCCAATATGGTGCCGCTGAAGGACCTTCGGCCGCTGCTTGAAAGGCTGATGGCATTCGATCGCGTCGCCAAGGGCTGAGCAAATTCAGCGGTCCGGCCCTAAGTCCGACCCCTAAACTTGTGATCAACAGGCGCCGGTTGTACGCTGCCCAGGCAACCGAATGCCTTGGAGGAGGAAGCCATGTCCGTCGCCCGCGTCACCGAAATCACATCATCGTCGAATAAGAGCTTTCAGGACGCCATCGAACAGGGGATTGCCCGCGCCGCAAAGACATTGAAGAACGTCGAAGGCGCTTGGATCCAGGACCAGAAGGTCGTCGTCGAGAACGGCAAGATCTCCGCCTACCGCGTCAACATGAAGGTCACCTTCATCCTCGCCGAGTGATCAGCCCTGCACTTATAACCGTGTTCATGAAAGTCGGGTGACCGCCTTCATGAAAGTCGGGAACCTTCGCAGCCCTCTCCTCATTGTCGAACCGGAAGTGAACGACAAAAGGAGCACATCATGACAACCCAGACAGGACACACTGAAGCCATCGCTGCCTCGCGGGTGATCGGCACGTCCGTCTACAACACGGAAGGCATGCACATCGGCGACATCGAGGATGTCATGCTCGACAAATTGTCGAATGGAATCATGTTTGCCGTGATCGGCTTTGGCGGATTTCTCGGCATCGGCGAGAAGTACCACGCCATTCCGTGGGCGAGCCTCGACTATGACGAGAACAAGGGCGGCTATGTCGTGCCGTTCACCAAGGAGCAACTGAAGGCTGCTCCCGCCTATTCGATCAACGAATTGACGGGCGCCGATGGCGAGGCCGCGCGTGATGCTTCATACAGTTACTACAAGGTCGAGCCTTATTGGCATTGATCTTGCTCTGCCGGAATCAAAAGGCCCCCGGTTGAACCGGGGGCCTTTTCTCTGGGATATCTACTCCGCTGCAAGGGTGGACAACTCTACCGCGCCCTGTTGAGGCTGCTGAGTGTCACACGACGTCAAAAACGCCGCCGCGATCAGGAACAAACTCACAATACCGCTCAACTGAGACATGGCGAAACTCCTCCTGTTTCGCCCCGCGCAGCTGTGAGCATAAACCAGAAAGCCGCATGCCGCCAAGGCCTATGACTGACATGACTTATGATGACAGCAATTTGTGCTTCGTGATTCGATGTGGCGGAAGTGGCGGCACTATTTGCGGACGCCCCGATTGCGTTTTGCGGCACTTTGGCTAAGACGTGCGCGACGCTTCGTCAGATCAATCGGGGACATCGCAATGACTGCCATCATCGACATTGTCGGGCGCGAAATCCTGGACAGCCGCGGAAACCCGACCGTCGAGGTCGACGTCGTGCTCGAAGACGGCTCGATGGGCCGCGCTGCGGTGCCTTCCGGCGCCTCGACCGGCGCGCATGAGGCGGTCGAGCTGCGCGACGGCGGCGCCCGCTACCTCGGCAAGGGCGTCCTGCGGGCGGTAGAGGCCGTCAATGGCGAGCTGTTCGAGGCGATCGGCGGGATGGAAGCCGAGAACCAGATCCACATCGACCAGACCATGATCGAGCTCGACGGCACACCCAACAAGAGCCGCCTCGGCGCCAATGCGATCCTTGGCGTGTCGCTGGCGGTGGCCAAGGCTGCGGCGGAAGCGGCTGGCCTGCCGCTCTACCGCTATGTCGGTGGCACCAAGGCGCATGTGCTTCCGGTGCCGATGATGAACATCATCAACGGTGGCGCCCATGCCGACAACCCGATCGATTTCCAGGAATTCATGATCCTGCCGATCGGTGCGCCGACACTGCGTGATGGCGTGCGCTGGGGTTCGGAAATTTTCCATACGCTGAGGAAGCGGCTGAAGGACGCCGGCCACAACACCAATGTCGGCGACGAGGGTGGCTTCGCTCCTAACTTGAAAAGCGCCCCCGCAGCGCTCGATTTCATCATGGAATCGATCGAGAAGGCCGGCTTCAAGCCGGGCGAAGAGGTTGCGCTCGGCCTCGACTGCGCCGCGACCGAATTCTTCAAGGACGGCAACTACGTCTATGAAGGCGAGAAAAAGACCCGCGATCCGAAGACCCAGGCCAAGTATCTGGCCAAGCTCGCCGCGGACTATCCGATCATCACCATCGAGGATGGGCTGGCCGAAGACGACTGGGACGGCTGGAAAACGCTGACCGACCTCATCGGCAACAAGACCCAGCTGGTCGGCGACGATCTGTTCGTCACCAATACGGCCCGGCTGCGCGACGGCATCCGCATGGGCGTCGCCAATTCTATCCTGGTCAAGGTCAACCAGATCGGCTCACTGACCGAAACGCTCGATGCCGTCGAGACCGCGCACAAGGCCGGCTACACCGCGGTCATGTCGCACCGCTCGGGCGAAACCGAAGATTCGACCATCGCCGATCTCGCCGTCGCCACCAATTGCGGGCAGATCAAGACGGGTTCGCTGTCGCGCTCGGATCGCATGGCCAAGTACAACCAGCTCATCCGCATCGAGGAAGAGCTCGGCAAGCAGGCGCTCTACGCCGGCAAGTCGATCGTGAAGGGCTGAGCCGCAGAAAATCCGAAAACCCAGAATCCGAAAACGAAAGGGCGGGGCATTCTCGCCTTTTTTGTTTCAACACCGCCAGATCCGGTCGTCCGTAACCGTCCATTAAGCACAATCGGGCGAGAAAGGGCGAGGTCGCAGAGTGGTTAGAGCGCCCTTTGCGCGTCCAGGCGGGCGCGCGGCGCTCTAAGGGATTTGGGTCATGTGGACACGTCAGCACAAGCAGAGAAATACCGGTCGGCTGATCATCCCCTCGCTCTGCGTGGCGTTCCTCGCCTATTTCGGCTTTCACGCCTACCACGGCGAATTCGGCATCTATTCCAAATACCGGTTGGAGGCCAAAGCCGTCGACCTGCAAGGTAAGCTCGATGCCGTCAAGGCGCGCCGGCTCGATCTGCAGCGGCGTGTTCAGCTCATGCATCAGGGCACGCTGGAGAAGGACATGCTCGACGAGCAGGCGCGCAAGGCGCTCAATGTGTCCCACGCCGACGAAATCACCATCATGCTACCGGCCACGGCAAGATAACCCAATTCAAGTTAATCGCCGATATTTTCAACGATTTTAATCGCTTAGACGCATGTCAGCCATGCATTTTTCGGCATGGCGAAACGCTTTCTCGCGTGTTAGCCTTTGCCAAATCGGTGGGGAGAACTGATCTCCCTCAGTGTCCGTAAGAGACGCCAACAGGGAGTGATGCATGGCCACCGCCGCCAGAAAAGCGCCTGCCAAAACCAAACCCAAATCCGACGGCAAATCGGCAGGGCTTTCAGCCCCCAAACCTCTCGACTTCACCAAGGATGAGGAGCTTGACGCCTACCGGCGCATGCTGCTCATTCGCCGCTTCGAGGAAAAGGCCGGCCAGCTCTACGGCATGGGCTTCATCGGCGGCTTCTGCCACCTCTATATCGGCCAGGAAGCAGTTGTCACCGGCATGAAGATGGCGCTGATCGACGGCGACCAGATGATCACCGCCTACCGCGACCATGGTCATATGCTGGCGATGGAACTGTCGCCGCGCGGCGTCATGGCCGAATTGACCGGGCGCCGCGGCGGCCTGTCCAGGGGCAAGGGCGGCTCCATGCACATGTTCTCCAAGGAGAAGCATTTTTACGGCGGCCACGGCATTGTCGGCGCGCAGGTTTCGCTCGGCACCGGCCTCGCCTTCGCCAATCGCTATCGTGGCAACAACAATGTGACACTGACCTATTTCGGCGACGGCGCCGCCAATCAGGGCCAGGTCTATGAAAGCTTCAACATGGCCTCGCTGTGGAAGCTGCCGGTGATTTTCATCATCGAGAACAACCGCTATGCCATGGGCACCTCGGTAACGCGTTCGTCGGCCGAGACGGATTTTTCGCACCGCGGCGCCTCCTTCAAGATCCCCGGCATCCAGGTCGATGGCATGGACGTCCGCGCGGTCAAGGCAGCCGGTGATCTCGCCACCGAATGGTGCCGTGACGGCAAGGGGCCGCTGATTCTCGAAATGCAGACCTACCGCTACCGCGGCCACTCGATGTCCGATCCGGCAAAATACCGTTCCAAGGAGGAAGTGCAGAAGATGCGCTCCGAGCGCGACCCGATCGAGCAGGTCAAGGCACGCCTGCTCGACAAGAAGTGGGCTGATGAGGACGAACTCAAGGCCGTCGACAAGGAGGTCCGCGACATTGTCGCCGACGCCGCCGAATTTGCCCAGAACGACGCAGAGCCGGATCCGTCCGAGCTCTGGACCGATATCGTACTGTAACGAGAGGGCAAGGCCATGCCGATCGAAATTCTCATGCCCGCTCTCTCGCCGACCATGGAAGAGGGCAATGTTTCCAAATGGTTGAAGAAAGAGGGCGATAAGGTTGTCGCTGGTGATGTCATCGCCGAGATCGAAACCGACAAGGCGACGATGGAAGTCGAAGCGGTCGACGAAGGCACGCTCGGCAAGATCCTGGTTGCCGAGGGCACCGAGGGCGTAAAGGTCAACACGCCGATCGCGGTGCTGCTGCAGGACGGCGAGAGCGCCGCCGATATCGGCAAGGAGGCCAAGGCTGCACCGGCCTCCACCCAGGATGCGATTTCAGACGGCGGGCAGCGCACCGACGCAGCCGAGGAAGGCTCGAAGGCCGCGCCGCAGGATGCCCGCGAGGCGCCGAAGGCGTCCGTACCCGCTGCCCCTGCGATGAAGGCAGCCGCCGATCCTGACATCCCGGCCGGCACGGAAATGGTCTCGACCACGGTGCGCGAAGCGCTGCGTGACGCGATGGCCGAGGAAATGCGCCGTGACGGAGACGTCTTCGTGATGGGCGAGGAGGTCGCCGAGTACCAGGGCGCTTACAAGATCACGCAAGGGCTGCTGCAGGAATTCGGGGCGCGTCGCGTCGTCGACACACCGATCACCGAGCACGGTTTTGCCGGCGTCGGTGTTGGCGCAGCGATGGCCGGCCTGAGGCCGATCGTCGAGTTCATGACCTTCAACTTCGCCATGCAGGCGATCGATCATATCATCAATTCCGCCGCCAAGACGCTCTACATGTCCGGCGGCCAGATGGGCGCGCCCATCGTCTTCCGCGGGCCAAACGGCGCGGCCGCCCGCGTCGCCGCCCAGCATTCGCAGTGTTATGCCGCCTGGTACAGCCACATTCCCGGCCTGAAAGTGGTGATGCCCTACACCGCCGCCGACGCCAAGGGATTGCTGAAGGCCGCGATCCGCGACCCGAACCCGGTTATCTTCCTCGAGAACGAAATCCTCTACGGCCAGTCCTTCGATGTGCCGAAGATCGACGATTTCGTGCTGCCGATCGGCAAGGCGCGCATCCACAAGTCGGGCACGGATGTCACCATCGTCTCCTTCGGCATCGGCATGAGCTACACGGTGAAGGCAGAGGCCGAATTGGGCGGCATGGGCATCGATGCCGAGATCATCGACCTCAGGACCATCCGCCCTCTCGATTTCGACACCATTATCGCCTCGGTCAAGAAGACCAATCGGCTGGTGGTGGTGGAGGAAGGGTTTCCGCAGAGCTCGGTCGGCGACCATATCGCCAGCCAGGTGTCGCAGCGCGCCTTCGATTTCCTCGACGCGCCGGTCATCACCATTGCCGGCAAGGACGTGCCGATGCCCTACGCGGCAAACCTCGAAAAGCTGGCATTGCCCAATGTCGCGGAAGTCATCGAGGCGGTGAAAGCCGTGACGTACCGGGGTTAACGAGATGTCGCGCGAACTAGAAGTTCCCGCGGTGGTCGTCGAGAACAGCGAATTCGATGAAATACTCCGCGTCTGGATTGGTTCGGACGCGGTCGTCACGATGCAAGACCTCTTTGGACCAAACGCTCACAACTGGGGCATGGTGCTCGCTGATGTCGGCATGCACATAGCCAGGATGAGACTGGAACAAGATGGCATCCCTGAAATCGAGACGCTTCAGGCATTGGAAGAAGGCTATCGAGGCAGAATGTCGGAGCAGTTCAATATCCAGCACCGTTCGCTAACCGGGCGGAACTGAGGAGGAAAAATGCCGATCAACATCACCATGCCGGCCCTGTCGCCCACGATGGAAGAGGGCAATCTTGCCAAGTGGCTGGTCAAGGAGGGCGACAAGGTTTCGCCGGGCGATGTGATCGCCGAGATCGAGACCGACAAGGCGACGATGGAAGTCGAAGCTGTCGATGAGGGCACGGTGGCCAAGCTGGTGGTTCCAGCCGGCACCGAAGGCGTCAAGGTCAACGCGCTGATCGCCGTGCTCGCGGCCGAAGGTGAAGATGCGGCGGCTGCCGCCAAGAGCGGTGACGGCGCTGCCGCGCCGGCAAAAGCCGAGGCACCAAAAACAGAAGCCCCCAAAACTGAAGCACCAAAGGCGGAAACCCCAAAGCCGGAAGCGCCGAAACCTGCGGCCGCACCGGCGCCCCAGGCGGCTCCGATTGCCAATGGCCATGCAAGCGGCGAACGTATCTTCGCCTCGCCGCTTGCCCGTCGCATCGCCCGGGAAGCCGGTGTCGATGTCTCCGCCGTGACCGGCTCCGGCCCGCATGGCCGCGTGGTCAAGGCCGATGTCGATGCCGCGATTTCCAGCGGCGGCGCCAAGGCGGCACCGGCCGCGAAAGCCGCACCCGCCGGCGCTCCGGCTCCGGCCGCAGCCAAGCCAATGTCGGACGACCAGGTGCTGAAACTGTTTGCCGACGGCTCCTACGAGCTTGTCCCGCATGACAACATGCGCAAGACCATTGCGCGCCGGCTGGTCGAGGCCACGACCACCATCCCGCATTTCTACCTGACGCTCGACTGCGAGCTTGATGCGCTCCTGGCCCTGCGCACGCAGGTCAATGCGGCCGCCCCGGTGAAGAAGACCGACAAGGGTGAGGCGCCGGCCTACAAGCTGTCGGTCAACGACATGGTCATCAAAGCGATGGCAATGGCGCTGATGGCGGTGCCGGATGCCAATGCGTCATGGACCGAGAGCGCCATGGTCAAGCACAAGCATGCCGACGTCGGTGTCGCCGTGTCGATCCCCGGCGGGCTGATCACGCCGATCATCCGGCGTGCCGACGAAAAGACGCTGTCGGTCATCTCCAACGAGATGAAGGATCTTGCCAGCCGCGCGCGCAGCCGCAAGCTGAAGCCGGAAGAATACCAGGGCGGCACCACGGCGGTGTCCAATCTCGGCATGTTCGGCATCAAGGACTTTGCCGCCGTCATCAACCCGCCGCATGCGACGATCCTGGCGGTCGGCGCCGGCGAGGAGCGCGCGGTGGTCAAGAACGGTGAGATCAAGATCGCCACCATCATGTCGGTGACATTGTCGACCGATCACCGCGCGGTCGACGGCGCGCTCGGCGCCGAACTCCTCGTCGCCTTCAAGCGCATGATCGAAAACCCGATGGGCATGCTGGTCTAGAGGGGAAAGAAGGCGGTGCGGGAACTCTTCACCAGCCTTTTTGCCTGGCGGGTGAGGCGCGCGCAGGCAGATTTCGACCGGAGTGGGGCAAACGCATGAAAACAGTCCTTTGCTACGGCGATTCGCTGACCTGGGGCTATGATGCGGCAAGTCTGGATCGCCACCCGCTAAAGGACCGCTGGCCGAGTGTGCTGCAGGCGACGTTGGGAGGCGGCGTCGAGGTCATCGCCGAAGGCTTGAACGGCCGCACAACGGCTTTCGACGACCATTTGGCCGGCGCCGACCGTAACGGCGCAAGAGTGCTGCCCACGATCCTGATGACGCATGCGCCGATCGACCTGGTTATCATCATGCTCGGCGCCAACGACATGAAGCCGTGGATTCACGGCAATCCGGTCGCCGCCAAGCAAGGCATGCAGCGCCTGATCGATATCGTGTGCGGTCACGACTACCCGTTCGATTGGCCGTCGCCGCAGGTCCTGATCGTCGCGCCGCCCGCCGTCAGCCGCACGGAAAACGCCGAATTCAAAGAAATGTTCGCCGGCGGTGATGAAGCGTCGAAGCGGCTGGCGCCGCAATATTCTGTCCTTGCCGACGAGGTCGGCTGCGGCTTCTTCGATGCCGGCTCGGTGGCCGAGACCACGCCACTCGACGGCGTCCATCTCGACGCAGAGAACACGCGCAAAATCGGGCAGGCATTGGCGCCAATCGTGCGCGTCATGCTGGAACTCTAGAGAATCAGGGGAGAAATCCGTGGCTGAGAACTACGACGTCATCATAATCGGCTCCGGCCCCGGCGGCTATGTCACGGCGGTGCGTTCCGCCCAACTCGGATTCAAGACAGCGATCGTCGAGCGCGAGCATCTCGGCGGCATCTGCCTCAACTGGGGTTGCATCCCGACCAAGGCGCTGCTGCGTTCGGCCGAGATCATGCACTATTCGGATCATTTGAAGGACTACGGCTTGAAGATCGACGGCAAGGTCAGCGTCGATACCGCTGCCGTGGTCGACCGCTCGCGAAAGGTCTCGCTGCGGCTGAACGGCGGCGTCGCCTTCCTGATGAAGAAGAACAAGGTCGATGTCATCTGGGGCGAAGCCAAGCTGTCCAAGGCAGCTTCCAGCGACAGACCGGGCGAGATCGTTGTTTCGAAATCGTCGAAGAAGCCGATGGAGCCACAGCCGCCGGCGCCCAAGGGCGTCAAGGGCGAGGGCACATACACTGCCAAGCACATCATCCTGGCGACCGGCGCCAGGCCGCGGGCGTTGCCCGGCATCGAGCCCGACGGCAAGCTGATCTGGACCTATTTCGAAGCGATGGTGCCGAAGGAGATGCCGAAATCGCTGTTGGTGATGGGTTCGGGCGCAATCGGCATCGAATTCGCCTCATTCTACCGTACCATGGGCGCGGAGGTGACGGTGGTCGAGCTGCTGCCGGCGGTGATGCCAGTCGAGGACGCAGAGGTCTCGAAATTCGCGCAAAAGCAGTTCGAGAAGCAAGGCATGAAGATCATCCTCGATGCCAAGGTCACCAAGGTCGAAAAAGCTGCGAACTCGGTAACCGCGCATGTCGAGATGAAGGACGGCAAGGTCGAGAAGATCACCGCCGACCGGATGATCTCGGCCGTCGGCGTGCAGGGCAATATCGAGAATCTCGGCCTCGAGGCGCTCGGCGTGAAGACCGAGCGCGGCTGCGTCGTCGTCGACGGCTACGGCAGCACCAATGTGCCCGGCATCTATGCCATCGGCGACGTTGCCGGCCCGCCTATGCTTGCCCACAAGGCCGAGCATGAAGGCGTGGTCTGCGTGGAAAAGATCGCCAACGTCCCCGGCGTGCACGCCACTGACAAACTGAAAATTCCGGGCTGCACCTATTGCAACCCGCAGGTTGCTTCCGTCGGGTTGACCGAAGCGAAAGCCAAGGCCGAGGGCAAGGACATCCGCGTCGGCCGCTTTCAGTTCGCCGCCAACGGCAAAGCCATTGCGCTCGGCGAGGACCAGGGTTTCGTCAAGACCGTCTTCGACAGGAAGACCGGACAGTTGCTCGGCGCGCATATGGTCGGCGCCGAAGTGACCGAGCTGATCCAGGGCTTTGTCGTGGCGATGAACCTGGAGACCACCGAGGAAGAACTGATGCACACGATCTTCCCGCATCCGACGCTGTCGGAGATGATGAAGGAAAGCGTGCTCGACGCCTATGGCCGCGCGCTCAACGCATGATAAATTGACTGTGTGAGACTCGGCACGTGAGAGCCAAGGAACTCAACGGCGAGGTAATTCGTTTCCGGATGCATTTATCACCAGAGGAGAGGGCATATGGACGTGAATGGCGTGGGCTGGATCGCAGCCATCATCATCGGCGGGCTGGCGGGCTGGCTTGCCGAAATGTTCATGAAAAGCAACATGGGCATCTTGATGAACATCGTTCTGGGCATCGTCGGCGCGATCGTGCTGAATGCCATCCTGCAGGCGCTCAACATCGGCGCCTTCGGCACCGGCTGGATCGCCTATCTGATCACCGGTTTCGTTGGCGCCTGCCTGCTGATCTTGGCAGGGCGCATGGTGCGCCGTTAGTTGATGAACTCTTGCCATGCGAAAACGGGTGTGGCGGCATGCGCCGCCCCGGCCTTTTTCTTTGCAGCGAAAAGTCCTAGATGGAAAGCGAACGCCGGAAGGCGATCGCGAATGAACTGGATTTCTGATGGTCACCGTCCTCGACACGATCGCCAATGCGCCGCGCCTGCGGCATCCTGAAAAGGCGCACAAGCCTGACCAGGATGTGCTGCGCAAGCCCGACTGGATCCGCGTCAAGGCGCCGATGTCGAAAGGCTATGCCGAGACGCGCGACATCGTGAAGTCGCACAGGCTGGTGACGGTGTGCGAAGAGGCCGGGTGCCCCAATATCGGTGAGTGCTGGGAGAAGAAGCACGCCACCTTCATGATCATGGGCGAGATCTGCACGCGCGCCTGCGCCTTCTGCAACGTCGCTACCGGCATTCCGACCGCACTCGATCCCGATGAACCGGCGCGCATCGCCCACGCCGTCAAGCAAATGGGTCTAACCCATGTCGTCATCACCTCGGTCGACCGCGACGATCTCGCCGATGGCGGCGCTCAGCACTTTGCCGAGGTTATCCGCGCCATCAGGGCGGCAACGCCTTCGACGACGATCGAAATCCTGACGCCCGACTTCCTGCGCAAGGACGGCGCGCTGGAGATCGTGGTGGCGGCCAAGCCTGATGTGTTCAACCACAATCTGGAGACCGTTCCGTCGAACTATCTGACGGTCCGGCCGGGCGCCCGCTATTTCCATTCGATCAGGCTGCTGCAGCGGGTCAAGGAACTCGATCCCTCGATCTTCACCAAATCCGGCATCATGGTTGGCCTTGGCGAGGAGCGGAACGAGATCCTGCAATTGATGGACGATCTGCGTTCGGCCAATGTCGACTTCATGACCATCGGTCAGTATCTGCAGCCATCGAAAAAGCACCATCCGGTGATCCGTTTCGTCACGCCGGAGGAATTCAAGTCCTTCGAGACGATCGGCAAGACCAAGGGCTTCCTGCTGGTGGCATCGAGCCCGCTGACGCGTTCGTCGCATCACGCCGGCGACGATTTCGCCAAGCTGCGCGCGGCACGGGAAGCGTTTCTCAAGAAGTCCGCCTAACACACTGGTTTCATGCCACAATTCGAAGCCCATCGCCGCGTTGCGCATACGCCGGAACAGATGTTCGCTCTGGTCGCCGATGTCGAATCCTATCCGCAATTCCTGCCGCTTTGCGAGGCGCTGACGGTTCGCTCGCGCAAGGAACGCGACGGACGCACCCTCCTCGTCGCCGACATGAGCATTGGCTACAAGGCGATCCGCGAGACTTTCACCACGCAGGTGCTGCTAAAGCCTGACGAGAAGGCCATCGACGTCAAATATATCGACGGTCCGTTCAAATATCTGAGCAATGCCTGGCGTTTCGAGCCGGCCGACGGCGGCTGCAATGTCTGCTTCTTCATCGACTACGAATTCAAGAGTCGTATTCTGGGTGCGGTGATGGGAGCGATGTTCGATCGCGCCTTCCGCATGTTTTCCGAGGCGTTCGAGAAGCGCGCCGACGTCATCTATGGCGCAGCGCCGGCAGCCTGATCCGCAGCGAGCGCGCGCAAGCCCAGTTCAAGCGCGTGTCTGACCGTCTCCCGGCGGATGAACTTGCGGCCCTTGTCGGCAAACAACTGGCATTCGCTGACGACCGGCCGGCCGGTCAAGGCGATACCGAACCAGACCAGGCCGACGGGCTTTTCCGTCGAGCCGCCGCCAGGACCGGCAATGCCGGTGACGGCAAGGGTTAGCCCGGCGCGCGAATGGTCCAAGGCGCCGGCCGCCATCTCGACCGCCGTTTCCCGTGAGACCGCGCCGTGCGCCTCGAGCGTGGCGGCGGAAACGCCGAGCATCTCGGTCTTGGCCTCGTTGGAATAGGTGATGAAACCCCGGTCGACCACTGTCGAAGAGCCGGCGATGTCGGTCAAGGCGGCGATGATCATGCCGCCGGTGCAGCTCTCGGCCGTCGCCAGCATGATGCCGCGCTGTTGGCAGGCTTGAAGCAGGGCATCTGCGAGATCGCTGTTGCTCATTCGGGGACATCCCCTGGAAACACGACGCTGGCGGTCGCGATGGCGGCTATGCCTTCCTCGCGTCCGACAAAGCCGAGCTTTTCGTTGGTTGTCGCCTTGATCGAGATGCGGTCCCGGGAAATCGCCAGCATTGCCGAAAGGATTTCGGTCATCGCTTCGCGATGCGGGCCGACGCGCGGCGCCTCGCAGATCAGCGTGATGTCGGCATTGGCGATGCGCCCGCCGCGCGCGCGTACCAGTTCTGCTGCATGTTCGACGAAGATCCGCGAGGCCACGCCTTTCCACTGCGGGTCCGATGGCGGGAAATGCGTGCCGATGTCGCCGGCGCCGCAAGTGGCGAGCAGCGCGTCGGTCAAGGCGTGCAGGCCGACATCGGCGTCCGAATGGCCGGACAGTTTCTTGTCGTGCGGGATGGAGACGCCGCACAGGACGACATGGTCGCCGGGCTCGAAGGCATGGACGTCGTAGCCATTGCCGGTGCGGATGTCCGGAAAACGCGGCCGTTCGCCGGAAAGCCGCTGATCCGCCATCGAGATATCCCTTGCCCAGGTGAGTTTGACATTGTCCGGCGAGCCCGGGACGATTTTCACTGGAATATGTGCCCATTCGGCAATCGCGGCATCGTCGGTGAAGTCCGCCTTGCCCAGATGATGGGCCTTTTCATGGGCGGCCAGGATCGGCCAGAACGGGAAGCCCTGCGGCGTCTGCGCGGCATGAAGCCCGTTCCTGGAAACCGTCTCGCCGATCATGCCCGCGGCCGACTCGCGTTTCAGCGTATCGGCGACGGGCAGGGCAGGCAGCGCTGCCTGGCGCTCGCCGATGGCGGCGATCGTGCGGTCTATCAATTCCGGGTCGACGAACGGGCGGACGGCGTCATGGACCAGGACCCGGCGCGGCGCATGGCCTCTCAGCGCAAGCAATCCGAGCCGGACGGAGTCCTGCCTGGACGCGCCACCAGTCACCGTGACCACCCGATCGGCGTAGGCGCCGGCGGCGCTGCGAAAAAGCGCGCTGTCGTCGGCATGAATGGCGACGACGACAGGACCGATTCCCGGATGCGCCAAAAACACGTCCAATGTGCGTGCGATGACGGCACGGCCGCCGATCCTTTGGTATTGCTTCGGTCCGTCGGCCTGACCGGCGCGCGCGCCGCGGCCGGCGGCGACGATAACGACGGCAACCTTGTCGTCCGCAGCCAAAGCCTGCTTTTCGCTTGCGTCTGTCATGCCGAGACGCTTAGCGCATCATCCCAAAAAGTGGAATCGCTTTTCGGAAGAGATCATGCGCAGATGCAAAGTGCCAATAGCGTCCCCAACACGCACCGCACTTTGGCTAGTGCCAGCATTTTCCCAAATGCGCCTTAATGCGACGTCATTGCGCGTTGCACATTGCCGCCATTCTGGCTAGTGAATGTGCAGCTATTAAAAATGCTTGGTTTTTGTGCATGCTTGACCTGACCAAATTGGCATCTCCGCTGGATGTGGGTCGTGTGAGAATCCGCAATCGCGCCTTTCTCGCGCCCATGTCGGGCATAACAGATGAGCCGTTCCGGCAGCGTGCCTATGCGCATGGCGCCGGGTTGGTGGTGTCGGAGATGGTGGCGAGCGGCGAGCTTGCCAGGGGCAGAGCCGGTTGCGGCCTGCGCATCCGCCATTCCGGGCTGCCCGTGCATATGGTCCAGCTTGCCGGCCGTGAGGCGGTGCATATGGCAGAGGGCGCCCGTATAGCCGCGGGCGAGGGCGCCGACATTATCGACATCAACATGGGCTGCCCGGCCAAGAAGGTGACGGGCGGCTATGCCGGTTCGGCGCTGATGCGCGATCTCGGTCACGCTTTGTCGCTGATCGAGGCGGTGGTCGGCGCCGTCGAGGTGCCGGTCACGGTCAAGATGCGGCTCGGCTGGGACGAAAGCGCGCTCAATGCGCCTGTTCTGGCGCGTCGCGCCGAGCAGGCGGGGGTTCAGATGGTGACGGTGCATGGCCGCACGCGCTGCCAGTTCTACCAGGGCAAGGCCGACTGGCGCGCCATCGCACGCATAAAGCAGGCTGTTTCGATCCCGGTCGTTGCCAATGGCGATGTCGGCTCGCCAGCGGAGGCAGCAATGATCCTCGACCAGTCGGGCGCCGACGCGGTGATGATCGGCCGCGCCCACTACGGCGTGCCCTGGACTGCAGGCAGCATCGCGGCAGCCGCGACAAAACAGACGGTGCCCGGTGTGCCGGAAAGCCCGCAAGCGCTGGCCGACTACGTCGTTGCTCACTACCAGGACATGCTGTCGCTCTACGGCATCGAAAGCGGCGTGCGCCAGGCGCGCAAGCATCTTGGCTGGTATCTCGACCGCCACGCCGCTGGCGTCGTCGATGAGCAGCGAAAGGCCATCCTTACCTGCTTCGAGCCCGTTCGCGTCATTGCCGCGTTGCGCGAGGTGTTTTCAAGCGCTGCCGAGGCGATGAACCTGCGGAGCGCAGCATGAATGCCACCGTTGCACAAAACATGGACATGGCGGACGCCGCACACATCGTGCTCAACACCATCCGCCGCCCGGTGATCATGCTCGATGCGGAAGGGTTCATCACCTTCGCCAACGCCGATGCCGAGGATTTCTTCCGCTCGAGCGCGACCATGCTCGCCCGCAACACATTACCCAAGCTCATTCCCTTCGGCAGTCCGTTGCTGACGCTTGTCGACCAGGTGCGCGAGCGCCGGGCACCCGTCAACGAATACCGGGTCGACGTATCGTCGCCGCGCCTCGGCATCGAGAAGGTCGTCGACCTCTATGTCGCGCCGGTGTCGGAATTCCCGGGCTCCGTCGTGGTGATGTTCCAGGAACGGTCGATGGCCGACAAGATCGATCGTCAGATGACGCACCGCGGTGCGGCACGCTCGGTGACCGGCCTTGCCGCGATGCTCGCCCACGAGATCAAGAACCCGCTATCCGGCATCCGGGGCGCCGCCCAACTGCTCGAACTGTCGGCTTCCGACGAGGATCGCGCGCTGACCCGGCTGATCACCGACGAGACCGACCGCATCGTCTCGCTGGTCGATCGCATGGAGGTGTTTTCCGACGAGCGGCCCGTCGATCGTTATCCGGTCAACATCCATGTCGTGCTCGACCATGTGAAAGCGATTGCCAAGAACGGTTTTGCCAAGCGGATCAAGATATTGGAGGATTATGATCCATCATTGCCTCCGGTTTTCGCCAACCGCGACCAGCTCATCCAGGTGTTCCTCAACCTGGTCAAGAATGCGGCCGAGGCCATCGGCGGCGATCCGCAAGGCGAGATCACCCTGTCGACCGCGTTCCGGCCGGGCATCCGTGTTTCCGTTCCAGGATCGCAGGGCCGCGTGTCGCTGCCGCTGGAATTCTGCGTGCGCGACAACGGTTCTGGCGTCTCCGAAGATATCCTGCCGATCCTGTTCGACCCCTTCATCACCACCAAGCCTAACGGGTCGGGGCTTGGTCTGGCGCTGGTCGCGAAAATCGTCGGCGAGCATGGCGGCATCATCGAATGCGATTCGACGCCGCGCGCAACCACCTTCCGCATCCTGATGCCAGCCTGGAAAGAAACGCCGTTCGGCACAGACGACGATGGCGAAGGAGACCGCAAATGACGGTTCGCGGCAATATTCTCGTCGCCGACGACGATGCGGCCATCCGCACCGTCCTCAACCAGGCGCTTTCGCGCGTCGGCCATGAGGTGCGCGTGACGTCCAATGCCTCGACGCTGTGGCGCTGGGTGGCGGCGGGCGAGGGCGATCTCGTCATCACCGACGTGGTCATGCCGGACGAAAACGCCTTCGACATGCTGCCGCGCATCAAGAAGGCGCGACCGGAACTGCCCGTCATCGTCATGAGCGCCCAGAACACGTTCATGACCGCGATTCGCGCCTCCGAAACCGGCGCCTACGAATATCTGCCGAAACCGTTCGACCTGACCGAGCTTCTCAACATCGTCAACCGGGCGCTTTCCGAGCCGCGACGGCCGAAGATCGATGCGCGGGCGGACGAGCCGCCGGAAACCATGCCGCTGGTTGGCCGCTCGGCCGCCATGCAGGATATCTACCGCATGCTGGCGCGCATGATGCAGACCGACCTGACGGTGATGATTTCAGGCGAATCGGGCACCGGCAAGGAACTGGTGGCACGCGCGCTGCACGAGTATGGCCGCCGCCGCGGCGGCCCCTTCGTTGCGATCAACATGGCTGCGATCCCGCGCGACCTGATCGAATCGGAACTGTTCGGGCACGAGAAGGGCGCCTTCACCGGCGCGCAGAACCGCTCCACCGGCCGTTTCGAGCAGGCCGAAGGCGGCACGCTCTTCCTTGACGAGATCGGTGACATGCCTATGGAGGCGCAGACCCGCCTGCTGCGTGTCCTGCAGCAGGGCGAATACACCACTGTCGGCGGCCGCACGCCGATCAAGACCGACGTGCGCATCGTCGCCGCCACCAACAAGGATCTGCGCACGCTGATCAATCAAGGGCTTTTCCGCGAGGATCTGTTCTATCGCCTGAATGTCGTGCCGCTAAGGCTGCCGGCGCTGCGCGAGCGGTCCGAGGACGTTCCGGATCTCGTCCGGCACTTCTTCAAGCTTGGCGCCAGCGAAGGCCTGCAGACCAAGCGCATTTCCACAGGCGGCATCGAGCTGATGAAGCGCTATCCGTGGCCGGGCAACGTGCGCGAGCTCGAAAATCTTGTCCGCAGACTTGCCGCGCTCTATTCGCAGGACGAGATTTCTGCCGAAGTCATCGAGGCGGAACTGAAGACTGGCGAGAGGCCGGTCGTTCCCGGCGGCGGCAACCTCATTCCCGACGACCTGTCCATCGGCCAGGCGGTGGAACATTTCCTGCAGCGCTATTTTGCTTCGTTCGCCGGCGATTTGCCGCCCGCCGGCCTCTATCAGCGTATCCTTTCCGAGGTCGAATATCCGCTGGTGCTTGCGTCGATGACGGCAACCCGCGGGAACCAGATCAAGGCTGCGGAGCTCCTCGGGCTCAACCGCAACACGCTGCGCAAGAAGATTCGCGAGCTCGGCGTCAACGTCTACAAATCGACCAGACAAGCTTAGAGCGCCGTTTTCTTTCAACAAATCGATCCCGAATTTCGGGCCGGTGTGACAGAGCGAAGCCTTTTCCGGGGGATCGAGCGCCGAAACAGTTCCGTCCAGGCCACACTTGTTGCATAATCGCCACAATGCGTTGCATACATCCGACGCAATCACTGGCTCTAGACGGCGACATGGCTCCACGGGCATCGAGACTGAGCGAAACGCTTTTCAGCGAACCCCGCACAAAGGACGGGCGCCGGCTGCTTGCGCTGCCGGGCGTGGTGGCAATTGCCGGTGCGCTGGTTACGGCGGCGATCTCCTTCGCCATCCTCGTCGGCGCCACGCCGATCACGCCGGACGAGAGGACGACGCTGGCGCTTATCGCCGTCAATGCGGCGTTTATCCTGTTCCTGATCGCGCTGGTTGGCCGCGAAGTACATCGTATCGTGATGGCGCGCCGGCGCGGCAAGGCGGCGTCGCGGCTGCACGTGCGGATCGTCGCGATGTTCGCGCTGGTCGCCGCGATTCCCGCCATCATGGTGGCGATCATCGCCTCGATCACGCTCGATATCGGTCTTGATCGTTGGTTCGAAATCCGCACCAAGACGATCGTCAATTCGTCGCTGTCGATCGCCGATGCCTATGTGCAGGAGAACGCGCGCAACCTCCAGGGAACGACCCTGTCGATGGCTTACGATCTCGACGCCTCCCGCACGCTCTACGGCCTCGATCGAACCGGCTTCCTCGATCTGATGAACAAGGAAGCCGTTGGACGCTCGCTGGCCCATGCCGCACTGATCAGGTCCGACGGTTCGTTCGTCATGAGCGCCAAGACCGACGCCGATTTTGCCATGCCGGAGCCGCCGGAAGGCGCCATGAGCGGTGCCGCTGACGGCAGGCCGGTGCTGATCGAGCCGAAGACGCGCAACATCATGGGCGCCATCGTCAAACTGCGCGAGATCGAAGGGCTCTATCTCTACACCATCCGGCTCGTCGATCCCGAGGTGATCAAGGCGCGGCAGATTGTCAGGTCCAACAGCGACGAATATCGCGGCCTCGAAGACAGTCGCCGCACCTCGCAGGTGGCCTTTGCACTTCCCTATCTGTCGCTGACGCTGATCATCGTCCTGTCCGCCATCTGGACCGGCATCGCCGTTGCCGACCGCCTGGTGCGGCCGATCCGCCAGCTCATCGGCGCGGCCGACGAGGTCGCGACCGGCAATCTCGACGTTGCCGTGCCGGTTCGGCCCTCCGACGGCGACGTCGCCTCGCTCGGCGACACCTTCAACAAGATGCTGCTGGAGCTGAAATCGCAGCGTAACGAGATTCTGTCCGCCAAGGATTTGATCGACGAGCGGCGGCGTTTTTCGGAAGCCGTGCTTGCCGGTGTCACCGCCGGCGTGATCGGCGTCGATCCGTATGGCATCGTCACCATCGTCAACCGGTCGGCCGAAACGATGCTGGCCATTTCCGCCACCGCCGCACTCGGGCAAAATCTCTCCGCCGTGCTGCCGCATGTCGGCCGCGTCTTCGAGATCGGCAGCAAGTCGGGCAAGCCCGTCCATCGCGAGCAGGTGACCTTCTATCGCGCCGGTGCGGAGCGCACCTTCAACGTGCAGATCACGGTCGAGGCCGGCGACGACGGTTCGGAGGAGAAATCCTATGTCGTGACGGTGGACGACATCACCGATCTGGTCCAGGCGCAGCGTTCCTCGGCCTGGGCGGATGTGGCGCGGCGCATCGCCCACGAGATCAAGAACCCGCTGACACCGATCCAGCTTTCCGCCGAGCGCATCAAGCGCCGCTACGGCAAGGTCATCACCGAAGACCGCGAGGTTTTCGATCAGTGCACCGATACGATCATCAGGCAAGTGGAGGACATCGGCCGCATGGTTGACGAGTTCTCCGCTTTCGCACGCATGCCCAAGCCCGAAATGAAGGCCCTCGATTTGCGCGAATCGTTGCGCGAAGCCTCGTTCCTCGTCGAGGTGAGCCGCTCCGATATCACCTTCGAGCGCGTATTCGGCAACGAACCGCTCAAAGGTACTTTCGACAGCCGCCTGATGGCGCAGGCCTTTGGCAACGTCATCAAGAACGCAGCCGAGGCGATTGACGGACTTGATCAAAAGGACCGCTCGCACGGCATAATCCGGATTCAAGCCGGGCGCCAGAATGGTACGATTCGCATCGATGTCATCGACAACGGCAAGGGCTTGCCGCGCGAGAACCGCCAGCGATTGCTCGAGCCTTACATGACGACACGCGAGAAGGGCACCGGGCTCGGCCTCGCTATCGTCAAGAAGATAGTGGAGGACCATGGTGGCCGGCTCGAACTGCATGACGCGCCGGCGGATTTCCACGACGGGCGAGGCGCGATGATCAGCATCATCCTGCCGCTCGCCGCCACTGTGCCGTCGCGCGGCGAAGGCAGGACGGAACCCGAAAAAGAAACTGAAAAGGTCGGTAATGGCGTCTGACATTCTCATCGTCGATGACGAGGAAGACATCCGCGAGCTTGTCGCCGGTATCCTGAGCGACGAAGGTCACGAAACCCGCACGGCATTCGATGCCGACAGCGCCCTGGCGGCGATCGCCGACCGGGCGCCGAGGCTGATTTTCCTCGACATCTGGCTGCAAGGCTCACGTCTGGACGGACTGGCGCTGCTGGACGAGATCAAGACGATGCATCCGAGCCTGCCGGTGGTGATGATCTCGGGCCACGGCAACATCGAGACGGCGGTCTCGGCCATCCGCCGCGGCGCCTATGACTTCATCGAGAAACCGTTCAAGGCCGACAGGCTGATCCTCATCGCCGAACGTGCCATTGAAACCTCGAAGCTGAGACGCGAGGTTTCGGATCTCAAGCTGCGCAGCGGCGAAACCTTCGACCTGATCGGCATGTCGTCGGCGATGAGCCAGTTGCGCCAGACCATCGAGCGCGTCGCGCCGACCAACAGCCGCGTCATGATCATCGGCCCGTCCGGCTCGGGCAAGGAACTGGCGGCACGCGCCATCCACACGCTGTCGGCGCGCAAGGGCGCCCCGTTTGTCACGCTGAGCGCCGCCAACATCACGCCCGAACGCATGGAGGTCGAGCTGTTCGGCACCGAATCAAACGGTGTCGAACGCAAGGTCGGCGCGCTTGAGGAAGCCCATCGCGGCATTCTCTACATCGACGAAGTGGCCGACATGCCGCGCGAAACGCAAAACAAGATCTTGCGCGTGCTGGTCGAACAGCAGTTCGAGCGGGTAGGGGGCACCAAACGCGTCAAGGTCGATGTCCGCATCATTTCGTCGACGTCGCAGAATCTGGAGGCGATGATCGCCGACGGTCGTTTCCGCGAGGATCTCTATCACCGCCTGGCGGTGGTTCCGGTCATGGTGCCGGGATTGGCCGAGCGGCGTGAGGACATCCCTTATCTTGTCGACAATTTCATGAAGCAGATCGCCCGCCAGGCCGGCATCCGGCCGCGGCGCATCGGCGATGACGCGCTGGCGGTGCTGCAGGCGCACAACTGGCCAGGCAACGTTCGCCAGTTGCGCAACAACGTCGAGCGGTTGATGATCCTGGCGCGCGGCGACGATATCGACGCACCGATCACCGCCGATCTCTTGCCTGCCGAGATCGGCGATGTCATGCCGCGCACGCCAAACCAATCCGATCAGCACATCATGGCGCTGCCGTTGCGTGAAGCACGCGAACAGTTCGAGAAGGATTATCTGATCGCCCAGATCAACCGTTTTGGCGGCAACATCTCGAAGACGGCCGAGTTCATCGGCATGGAGCGCTCGGCGCTTCACCGAAAGCTGAAGTCGCTCGGCGTCTGATAGCCAATCCAGTCGTGGCCTACGCAATTATCGGTTACGGCGGCGGTGGAATCGCATAAGAAGCGCTACCGCGCCCGCGCGTCTTTCGGGACGCGCAACGGACGCTGTAACATTTTGATTTTTGCGCATGACCCCGAAAACCGAATCTGATTTTCGGGGGCCATGCGCTGACTTCTTCAGGGGTGACCCATGCCGCGCATTGCCTATGTGAACGGGCGCTATGTCGCTCACGCCGACGCTTTCGTGCATATCGAGGACCGTGGCTATCAGTTCGCCGACGGTGTCTACGAGGTCTGCGAGGTGGCGCGCGGCTTCATCGTCGATATGCCTCGCCATCTCGGACGGCTGAACCGCTCGCTGACCGAATTGTCGATCGACTGGCCGGTCACGCCGGGCGTGTTGCCGATTATCCTGCGCGAGGTGGTCCGCCGCAACCATGTTGCCGATGGCCTGGTCTATCTTCAGGTGACGCGCGGCGTCGCCAGCCGTGATTTTGTTTTCCCGGCGGGCACGAATCCGTCGCTGGTGGTTACCGCCAGGAAGGCCGACCCCGCTGCTGCCGCCAGGAGGGCCGAAAGCGGAATCAAGGTCATCACCGTGCCCGAGAACCGTTGGGACCGGGTCGATATCAAGTCGGTCGGCCTGCTGCCAAATGTGCTCGCCAAGCAGAAGGCCAAGGAAGCCGGCGCCCAGGAAGCCTGGTTCGTCGATGCCGACGGCACCGTCAAGGAAGGCGGATCGTCGAACGCCTGGATCATCACCAGGGACGGCGTGCTGGTGACGCGTCCGGCCGAGCACGGCATCCTGCGCGGCATCACCCGCACCACGCTGTTCGACGTGGCCGCCAAGCTCGGCCTGAAGATCGAGGAGCGGGGCTTTTCGGTCGCCGAAGCCAAGGCCGCGCGCGAGGTTTTCATCAGCTCCGCGACCACACTCGCCATGCCGATCGTGGCGATCGACGGTGCTCCCGTCGCCAACGGCCACCCGGGCTCGATAACACTTTCCTTGCGGCACGCCTTTTTTGACGTTGCGGAAAAAAGTCCAGCCTGATAACCGCACAGGTGGAATGAACATCAATATATCTCGTTCTGCTTGTCGTTATTGACGACAAGACGGTGTTTGTGCGCTTGACATGTGCCAGTTAATTTGGCGCATTGGCCTGCAAACCGAAGGGGATCGGCGAAAGACAAGAACAATGGCGGAACGATCGCAAAATCTTCAGGACCTGTTCCTGAATTCAGTTCGCAAAAGCAAAAACCCACTCACCATCTTCCTCATCAACGGCGTGAAGCTGACCGGCGTGGTCACTTCCTTCGACAATTTCTGTGTTCTGCTGCGTCGAGACGGCCACTCCCAGCTCGTCTACAAGCACGCAATTTCCACGATCATGCCGAGCCAGCCGGTTCAGATGTTCGATGGCGAGGAAAGCCAGGGCGCCTGATTGGCACGTAAGAAAGACGCGGATCGCAGCGTTCGCGAAAAACCAGCATATCAGCCGGGGGCGGAGGCCGAAGGCCCGACCCGGGCCGTGGTCATCGTGCCGGTGCTTACCCGCCAGCCGCGCGGCGACGAGGACACCAATCGCCCGCGCCTGACGCGTTCTGCCGAGGCCCGCCACGACGAGGCGGTTGGTCTTACCCAGGCCATAAACCTCGACCCGATCCATACCGCGGTTGTGACCGTCAACGATCCCCGGCCTGCCACCCTGCTCGGCAGCGGCAAGGTCGCGGAGTTCGCCGAGATCGTCAAAGAGGGCCGTGCCGAACTGGTCATTGTCGATCATCCGCTGACGCCGGTGCAGCAGCGCAACCTGGAAAAGGAATTGAACGCCAAGGTGCTGGATCGCACCGGCTTGATCCTGGAAATTTTCGGCGAGCGCGCGCGGACCAAGGAAGGCACGCTGCAGGTCGATCTGGCGCACCTCAACTATCAGAAGGGCCGGCTGGTGCGAAGCTGGACTCACCTCGAGCGCCAGCGCGGCGGTGCCGGTTTCCTCGGCGGCCCTGGCGAAACGCAGATCGAATCGGACCGCCGTGTCCTGCAGGACAAGATCAACAAGCTCAAGCACGAGCTGGAAACAGTGCGACGCACCCGTGACCTGCACCGCGCCAAGCGCAAGAAGGTGCCGTTCCCGGTCGTGGCCATTGTCGGCTATACCAACGCCGGCAAGTCGACGCTGTTCAACAGGCTGACCGGAGCTGGGGTGCTGGCCGAGGACATGCTGTTCGCCACGCTCGACCCGACACTGCGTCGGGTGCGGCTGCCGCACGGCACGCCGGCCATCCTTTCGGACACGGTCGGTTTCATTTCGGACCTGCCGACGCATCTGATCGCGGCCTTCCGGGCAACGCTCGAAGAGGTGGTCGAGGCCGATCTCGTCATCCATTTGCGCGATATTTCGGATCCCGACACGGCCGCCCAGGCCGAGGATGTCGAGCGCATCCTCGCCGATCTCGGCGTCGATGCCGGCGACGGCAGGCGCGTCATCGAAGTGTGGAACAAGATCGACCGGCTCGATGAGGGCAACCGGGAGCGGTTGCTCGCCGACGGCATCGACGGCAGCAAGGCGCCGCCGATTGCCATATCGGCCGCCACCGGCGAGGGCATCGATGTGCTGAAGTCGATCATCGAGACACGAGTATCAGGCGAACTGGAAACGCTGACCGTCACGCTCAAGCCTGACCAGCTTGGGTTCGTCGACTGGCTCTACCGCAATGGCGACGTCGTCTCGCGCACCGACAATGAAGATGGCGGTATAACCGTGTCGCTCAAAGCGACGCGAAGCGCACACGAAGAGATAGAAACCAGATTGCACCGTAAAAACAACGGGTAATTTCTGTTACTTCGCGCTTTTGGCTTGCTGCCAAAGTGCCTCCATCTCGTCGAGCGCCGCCTTTTCAAGCGTGTTTCCGGACGCTTCCAGCGCTTGCTCGACATAGTGGAACCGCGAGCGGAATTTCTCGTTGGTGCCGCTGAGCGCCGCTTCGGAATCAACCTTGAGATGACGCCCGAGATTGACGACGGCAAACAGCATGTCGCCGAACTCGTCCTTGATCGAAGCCGTATCGCCCTTGGCAAGGGCCTGGCGCAACTCGCCGATCTCTTCCTCGATCTTGTCGAGGATCGGCGTGGCCTCGCTCCAGTCGAAGCCGACGCGGGCCGCCTTTTCCTGCAGCTTGAGCGCCCGCGTCAAAGCGGGCAGGGCAACCGGAACGCTGTCCAGAAAACCCTTGCCATGATCCTCCGGATCGTGCCCGCGGGCGAGGCGGGCATTTCGCTTTTCCGCTTTTTCCTCGGCCTTGATCTTCTCCCACATGCCCTTGGCCATGCTGGCGCTGCGCGCCTCATCGTCGCCGAAGACATGCGGATGGCGGCGGATCATTTTTGTGGTGATGGCTTGGACCACGTCGCCAAAGGCGAATTCACCGGCCTCCTCGGCCATCTGCGCATGGTAGACGACCTGCAGCAGCAGGTCGCCGAGCTCGTCGCGCAGATCGTCCAGGTCGCCACGCGCGATGGCGTCCGCCACCTCGTAGGCTTCCTCGATCGTGTAGGGCGCGATGCTCGAGAAATCCTGCTCGACGTCCCACGGGCAGCCGGTTTCCGGCGCCCGCAGCGCCGCCATGATCTCGATCAGCCGGGAAATATCTTTCGAGGGTTTCATCGGTCGCATGCTAGCCTGCGTCCGACGGTGCAGCCAACGCTGTCGCAAGGCGAGGGGCGATTGTCCACAGCGCCGCTCAAAGTCTCAGTCGAGCACGGAGACGATCGCCTTGGCGAGCGCGTCCATGCCGTCCTCCGGCAGGCCGGCGACGTTGATGCGGCTGTCGCCGACCATATAGACGCCGTGCTCGGCGCGCAGCCGCTCGACCTGCGCTTCGGACAGGCCAAGCCGGGAAAACATGCCGCGATGGCTGGCGACGAAATCGAAGCGATCGGAATTGGACTGCCGCCGCAGCGCTTCGGCGAATTGCACCCGAAGCCGCAGCATGCGCAGGCGCATCTCCTCGAGCTCCGCTTCCCAGTCGGCGCGCAGCGTGGCGTCTTCAAGCACGATGCGCACCGCGGCCGCGCCGTGGTCCGGCGGCATCGAGTACATGGCGCGCGCCGCCGACAGCATCTGGCTCATTGCGACATCCGCCTGCGCGCTGTCTTTTGCCAGGATCATCGCCGCGCCGACGCGGTCACGATACACGGCAAAGTTCTTCGAGCAGCTCGAGGCAACGACCATTTCCGGGACTTTCGCTGCCAGCAGGCGCAAGCCGGCGGCGTCAGCGTCAAGGCCCTCGCCAAACCCCTGATAGGCAATGTCGACAAAGGGCAGCAGGCCGCGCTCGACGACGAGGTCTGCTATTTCAGCCCACTGCGCGATGTCCAGATTGGCGCCTGTCGGATTGTGGCAGCAACCATGCAGCAGCACCACGTCGCCGCTCCTGGCGGTCGCCAGTGCGCTCATCATGTCCGCGAAGCGAACAGCACCTGAGGTTGCGTCGAAGTAGGGATATTCGCGGATCTGCAAGCCGGCGGCGCGCATCACCGGCATGTGGTTCGGCCAGGTTGGGTCCGACAGCCAGATCGTCGCGTCGGATCGCGTCCTCTTGAGCAGCTCGGCCACCAGCCGCAGCGCGCCCGAGCCGCCGGGCGCCTGCGCCGCACGGATGCGCGACAGCTCGGCCGCAGGGCCAAAAACCAGTCTCGCCATCGCCGTGTTGAAGCCGGTATCGCCGGCAAGGCCGAGATAGGTCTTGGTGTCCTGGCTCTGCAGCAATCGTTTTTCGGCTTCGCGCACGGCGCGCATCACCGGCGTCTTGCCATCGCGATCCTTGTAGACGCCAACGCCGAGGTCGACCTTGCCGGGGCGGGGATCGGCACGATAGAGGCCGATCAAGGCGAGGATCTTGTCGGCTGGGGCAGGCTGGAGGTTTTCGAACATCGGCGCGGCTCCGTTGGCGGCGGAGTGATACGCAAATCGGCTGTGCTGCGCCAGCGGTTTTCATTTGCGCCAGGCTGAAAACCGCCAACCGGGAGACTGGACACAGGAATCCAAAGCGTGGCCTGGAGGCGAGGCTCGGACCGGCGAAAGGCCTTGATCGCACGGCGCGTCGCGCCGTTCTATCATGCCGGTTTGAGAGCAGCAGACGGCAAGGCGGCTCCAGATTGCCGCGTCTTGCCGCCCCAACCGATCCGCGGCAACCATTCGAGGTAGTAGGCGAACCCGAATTGCAGCGCGATGCCTGTCGAGATCAGGATCGCGTCGTAGAGGAGGCCGCCCGGGCTGACGACCTTCATGACCTGCGCGATCATGGCGAGGATCGTTCCGGCGACGAAGACCGGCAGCGAATGCTTGCCGAGAACCGCGAGCGGGTGTCCGGGCCTCGTCCTCGCCAGGTTGGAAAGCGCCGGGATTGCCACGATCAGATAGGCGATCGCCAGAATGTGCATGAGGCGCGACAGCGACAGGAATGTCTTGTCGAAGCCGGTCAGCACGGTAGGCAGGCCGGAGGCCGTCTCGACGCCCCACAGCGGCAACCGCACCCAGATCAGCGCGCCGACCAGATACAGGACGGCCGCGCTCGCCATCATCCAGTTGAAGCGGATTTCGCCGCGGTGCTTGATATGCAGCATGCCGGCGATGCCGATGACGAAAAGAAACTGCCAGGAGAGCGGGTTCAGGAACCAGAAGCCGTCGCCGGGAAAATTCGAAGGCGCGATCTGGAAAATGCCGGCGATGAGCCAGAGGAGAGCGGACGCCGCGAGCATCAGGCGCAGGCTGAAAGTGCCGATCCACAGGAAAAGCGGCATCATCAGAAGTACGACGGCATACATGGAAAGAATGTTGTTATAGCCGATCTGATGCCCGAGCGCCGCGATGCCGAGCAGCGCTTCCGGCGTGTCCTCGATGATCATCTGGATGTTGATCAGCTTCAAAAGATCGGGCCGCGAGAAATGCAATGCAGCCGCCGAGAAGATCGCCAGCGTCGCGACAGTGGTCATGACGTGGGTGACATAGAGGACACCGGCACGCCGCCAGGCCTTCAGGGTGATGAGCAACCGATTCCCCGGCTGGAACTTCAGTCCGTAGGCGAGCCCAACGGCAATCCCCGAAATCAGCACGAAGGCTTCGGCCGAATCGGAAAAGCCGAAATTCTTGTGCGTGACATACTCGAAGATCGTCCCCGGCACGTGGTTGACGAAGATCGTCAGCAGCGCCAGCGCGCGGAAGACATCGATGCGGGTATCCCGCTGGGCTGGCACATTGCCTGTCATGTCGGGGCTTGTCATGTCGGGTCGATAATTCGTTGAACAAAAGCGGGCCCAAAGGGCCGTCGGCGAAGGGAAGATTCGACGGTGAATGTTTCCTGCCTATAACTCGCAAGTGCCCCGAAAAAGATGACACTTTCGCGATTTTCGCGTCACAAATTAATTCAGGGATAAACATCGAAATCCCCGGTGGCGCCAAAACCGCGCGGCGAACTGAGGCGGCTGCGGGGAGGCCCGCTCGTTCCCGGACAAGGAAGCCGTCCGCGCACTGGTGGCGTTGTACCGGCTGTGCCTGACGTCCCGGATCGCAAAAAACTCAAAGAGCGGGATTAAAAGCCTGCCATGCTCCGTAAACAGGACGTGAGAGGGTCGATGCCACGCTTCGATATCGTAGGACAGCTTGGTTCTTTGCGCCGCTACGCGCGTTCGCTGACGCGCGACAGCGCGGAAGCAGAGGATCTTGTGCATGACGCGCTGGTGCGTGCCTATGAGCGGCGCGGCACCTTTCGATCCGGCGGAAACCTGCGCGCATGGCTGCTGTCGATCGTCCACAACGCTTTCATTGACGGCCTGCGGTCCCGCAAATCCGAAGCGGTGCGCGTCGAGCAGGCCGGATATCTTGCCGACGCCAGTATGCAGGCACCCCAGGAGCATTCCGTCCGCCTGGCACAGGTACGCGAAGCTTTTTTCAAATTGCCCGATGAGCAGCGTTCGGCGCTGCATCTCGTCGCCATCGAGGGACTTACCTACAGCCAGGCGGCCGAGGCCAGCGGCGTGCCGCTGGGAACGCTGATGTCGCGCATCGGCAGGGCGCGCGCAGCGCTCCGCGAGATGGAGGACAAATTGCCGGCACATGCGAAAAGCCACCTCAAGATCGTGGGAGGCCCGTGATGTCCATGATGAGCGAACTGCGCGACCCGGTGACCGATGCCGACCTCGACGCCTATGTCGACGACCAGGTGGACGTTGCCCGCCGCATTGAGGTCGAGGCGTTTCTTTCCGCCCGTCCCGAGGCTGCCGCCCGCGTGATGTCCGACCTCAGGACGCGCGACGAACTGCGTTTGGCGCTTGCCGGATGCAAGGGCATGGCGCGGCCGGCAACGGCTGATGCGGCACGGCGGCTGGAACGGGGACTGGCTCGAGGGCGCGCCTTGCGCACGTTGCAGCGGGCTGCGGCGGTCGCAGTCCTGGTGGCTGCGGGCTGGCTGGCCAATGGGATCGTCGGGCCGATATCGGTGACGAAAGTCGTCGCCTCGACCCAGCCGCCTATCTATCTGGAAGAGGCGATCCGGGCGCACAGGACGACGATCATACGCGAGGCGATGTCATCCCAGCCCGAAGCGCCGGATTACGATGCGGACGAAATCCGCGCCGCCACGGCGATCGTCATGCCGTCGCTGCCGAAGGACTGGAAAGTCCGTGACGTCCAGATCTATCCATCGCAGTTCGGCCCGAGCGTCGAGATGGCTGTCGAAACAAGAGACCTGGGACTGGTCTCGCTGTTCGCGATCAGGCCCGGAACGTTCGACGTGGTCCAGCCGACCGTCGCCCCGTCGGGCGAAATTTCCTCGGCCTATTTCCAGATCGGCGAAGTTGCTTACGCAGTCGTCGCCCGAAGCGGTGTCCGCGATCTCGATCGCACCGCAGAAACGCTCGCCAACACGCTTTACTGAACTTCACAAAGGAGATCCCGCATGAACACCCCCAATCTAGGATACCGCACCGGCGTCGGAGCCCAAACCGGCGCCGTCTATGACGAAGGCCTGCGCCAGCACATGCTGCGCGTCTACAACTACATGGGCGTTGGCCTCGTCGTTACCGGCGTGATCGCCTTCGTCGTGGCTTCCACGCCAGCCCTCTACGTGCCGATCTTTTCCACTCCATTGAAGTGGGTGGTGATGCTGGCACCGCTCGCCTTCGTGCTGCTGTTCTCGTTCCGGATGCAGACGATGTCCGCGGCCGGCGCTCAGGCGACGTTCTGGGCATTCTGTGCGGTCATGGGCCTGTCGCTGGCGTCCGTGTTTCTGGTGTTCACCGGGACCAGCATCGCGCGCACCTTCTTCATCGCCGCCACCATGTTCGGCGCGACCAGCCTTTACGGCTACACGACCAAACGCGACCTGACCCAGTTCTCGTCCTTCCTGATCATGGGTCTGATCGGCGTGGTGATCGCCAGCATCGTCAACATCTTCCTCGGCTCGACCGCGCTCCAGTTCGCCATCTCGGTGATCGGCATCGCCGTGTTCATCGGCCTCACCGCCTGGGATACCCAGACGATCAAGGAGCAATTTGCTGAAAACTTCGGTGCGGAATCGCAGCAGAAGCTCGCCGTCTTCGGTGCATTCTCGCTCTATCTGAATTTTATCAACATCTTCCAGCTGCTGTTGAACTTCACCGGCGAGCGCGAATAGCCGCGTCAAATCCATGCATGTCGCGGCAGCGGCTTTGGAGCAGCGACATGCATGAACAGAGACTTGAAGCGCGTCGCGAAAATCTCTCGGAACGCGGCGCGCCTGGATATCGGAGTTGCTTCCCATGGACAGGAACGACCAGCAGGCGATCGGCACTCTTTTCGAGAAACTTGCGAATGTCGAGCGGCAGACGCCGCCGCGCGACGCCGAAGCGGAACGCTTCATCAACGATTAGATTGCCCGGCAGCCCGGCGCCCCATACTACATGGCGCCGGGGAGGGTAGGAGGCACGGCAATCGAGGGAAAGGTCGGGCTGATACGGGCCTGTCGCTGGGTGGCTGCATCGGGCGAAGTTGGAGAGTGCTGGTAGGAGACCGGGCATCCATGGTGGCGATACGCTTGCGATCCAGCCGACGAAGCAAGCCGCTGTGACCACTGTGTCTTCGAGGTGCCCAAGGCGAACTCTGCCAACCTGACGAGCTGCACGTCAGAGGTGCTCGCCGGCGCGATAGTCGCAGACGACCACCTTCTTGCAGGCAAGCTTCTTCGCCAATTCGGTCGGGTGCAGAATGAACATCGCCTTGTCGTAACGCAGCGTCAGAGCCTGCGTCAGCGTGCGGACCTCCTTGCGGCACAAGGCCCCGTCCAGGTTCTCGTGATCGGCGAAGGGACGGTGCATGTCCTTCGGGTTGCGTGGCTCCTTGGCAAAGCACGCATTGAAGTCCGCCATGAACTCAGCCGCATAGGCGTTGGCCGCCTCGATCGTGCTGATGCCGCGCAGGCGCAGCTCCTTCACAAGCCGGTCCTGCAGCGTCTGGTTGGCGCGCTCGACGCGGCCCTTCGCCTGTGGGGAGTTGGCGCAGATGATGTCTATGTTGAGCTCGTAGAGCGCCCGGCCGAACTGCGTCAGGCCGCTGCCGCGGTCCAACTTGGAACCATGCGTCGTCCGGAAGATACCGTGCTTGTCGCTGTAGAAGGCCAACGGCTTGCCCCATGCCTGCAGATAGGACTTCGCCGCGTGAAAGTAGTCAAACGTGTTCTCCGACCCGGCAAAGCGCAGATGTAGGAGCCGGCCGGTCGCGTCGTCGATGAAGACGAGCAGGGCGCATTTGGGCCCGCGCTCCTCGAACCACCAGTGATGCGAGCCGTCGATCTGCACCATCTCGCCGAGACAGTCGCGCCGGCCGCGCGGCTGGTGCAGCCGGCGCTTGCGCTCACGGCACAATGTCCAGATGCCCGCCTCCGTCATCCATTTGCGCAACGTCTCCTTGCTTACCGCAAGCTGGTGCCGCTCAAGCAGCTTCTCGCGCGCCCAGGGTTGGACCGAAATCGCCGTAATGCTCCCGAATCAGCTCCAGCGCAAAGTCGCGAACACCATCAAGAATGCGGTTGTTGGAGGGACGGCCACGCGCCTTGTGGCGAAGAGCCGGCGCGCCTTCAGACTGAAACGTCTTCATTAGCCGCTGGACTTGCCTGGCCGAGACGCCGAGCAAACCCGCAGCCGTGGCGCTGGTCATTCTTCGCTCACTAACCCTCGACAGAACATCAATCCGCTGCAGCTCGCGTTCGCTCATCACAACCAGTCCCAACCTGCAATCTCCTGTGCGCTCGAAGGCGGGGAGATTGGCAAGGCAAATGCAGGGGCGACATTCCTACTTTGCCAGATCCGGACATTTTAACTTAGCTGCTACATCAGAAAGTCGCATAAGATAGATTATGGAACTGAGGTGCGTTTTGATAGCATTGCTTTTCGGCCCAACCGCAGTTCCTTGTTTCCTTGGAACCAGTGGAACTGCGGTTGGTAAGCGTTGCGTCTCCCTGGGACAGCTTCCTACGCCGCTTGCGGCACGCAGGCCTCGCAGATCGCCGCGATATGCCGGTGGTCGGTGCCGCAGCAGCCGCCCAGGATGCGCATCGTCGGAAACGAGGCTGTCAGCCTGCTGTAGCGCCGCCCGAGATCGTCCGGGTCGCCCGCGTCGAGCGTTTCCGATTCGTCCAGTTCGGCATGGCTTTTGGTTGAAGCGTTCGCCTTCACGCCATAGACGCGATCGAGCCAGCGCTCGCCCTTGTTCAGCGCCTGCATGAAATGCGTCGGATGGGCGCAGTTGATCATATAGTAGGCCGGCGCACCGTCTGTCGCGTCATCGACCCTGTCGATCGCCTCGCCGAGCGTCGTGCCGGTCACCAGCTTGCCGTCCGTCTCCACCGTGAACGAGATCATGCACGGCATCTCATGCGCCTTGGCAGCCCGCGCCACGCCGATTGCCTCGTGGAAATTGGTGAGCGTATAGGCCGCAACCATGTCGGCCTCGGTCCGCGCGAAACTCTCGATCTGCGCCGCGTGATAGGCTTCCGCCTCGCTGGCGTCCATCTTGCCGGCTTTGTAGCCGTCGCCGCGCGGCCCGATCGCGCCGCTGATGACGCACGGCGTTTCGGCGGTCTCGAACTCATTGCGCAGGTCGAGAAGAAGCTCGATCGAGGCCTCGTTGACGGCCCGCAACGCTTCCGGCCCGTAGCCGAGCAAGGTTCCCCAATCGGGGTTGGCTCGCCACGTCGGCGTGTCGAGGATGAAGCCGGTCCCGCTTCTGCGCGCAATGGTCAGATAACGGATAAAATATTCCCTCAGCTTCTGCCGGCCTTCAGCCGTTGCCATCAGCGTGAATGAAGCAAAGTGCGGAAGGTCGAGGCCTTCGTGAAAGATGAGGGTCGTTTCCATGCCGCCATCGCTCAGAAATGTTCTGTTGGCGAGTTGCGGCAGATTCTGGCGGTACTTGGCCATGTTTGTCTCCAGTGGTAAGATGACACCGTGCCGACCTGATGGCGGCCGGCTCGCAATAGCCAAGTTTTAGCAGCACATGCCGCCGGTGCGGTAGAAGGCTTGTGGTCCGGTACGCCACCGAAGCGGAAACCGCAGCAATTACAGATGGATAGCCGCGCTGGACCGGTCGTACTGCTATCGGTGCCGATGGTGGCGGGTGTGAAAACCATACCGCCGGTACAGTAGATTTGAGGGCATTCGGTCATGCGCAAAGGTGCGGAAACGCGCGAACGCATTCTGGAGATCGCCGAGGCCTCGGTGCTTGCCAAGGGGTTCGGCGCGACGTCCATCGAGGAGGTGATCGCCGAAGCCGGCATCACCAAGAGCGGCTTCTTCTATCATTTCAAGGACAAGAACGAACTCGCCCGCGCCTTGATGCTGCGCTATGTCGAGGAGAACGACCGCATCTTCGATGATGTGTTTCACCGCGGCCGGCAATTGTCCGATGATCCATTGCAGTCGTTTCTGATCACGCTCAAGCTGCTTGCCGAACTGATGGGTGATCTGCCGAACGGCCACCCCGGCTGCCTTATCGCGACGTTCACCTATCAGGAGCGCCTCTTCGACCGCACCGTTCGCGACATCGCCGCCGCCGCCATCCGCTCCTGGAACGGGCGGTTTCGCGATGCGCTGAACGAGATCGCGGCCGTTTATCCTGCCCGCAAAGGCATGGACCTCGAAGACGTCGCCATCATGTTCTCCTGTGTGATCGATGGCGGCATCATCATGTCGCGCGGGCTCGGCGACCCGCGTGTCCTCGAACGCCAGATCCTCGCCTTCCGCAACCTCGTAAAGATGTTGTTCGCGCCGGCGGCGCCTGAAATCATGCTGCCGCCCACCACCATCGCCGCCGAATAGAGTGCTCCGGGCGGCGCTCGCTGGAGCCCGAGGCTGCGTATCAGGCGCGTTCGGTTCAGACTGCCAGCGTCGCCACGACAGCCTGCGCTGCCTTGATCATTGCGTGTGGCTCGGCGGCGAACACCGCGTCGTGCGCGCCGGCCGCTGCCCATATGCGGTCGAAACCGAGCAGCGTTTCGTCGGCGAACGCCGGGATCGCAATCAGATGGCCGATCGGCGCCACGCCGCCGATGGCAAATCCAGTCTCGTCGCGGATCTGCCGCGGGTCGGCGCGCTTCAGCGGCTCGCCGGTCAGTGCTGCAGCCCTGGCCAGATCGAGCTGGGTGGAGCCGGAAACCAGGAAGAGAAACAGCTTTCCGCTGGTTTCTCCCTGGAACACCAGGGATTTGACGATCTGGGCGACTGTGCAGCCGCATTGCGCGGCGGCTTCCTCGGCGGTGCGTGTCGAGGCGCCCATGCGCCTGATTTCGATGTCGAGGTCGGCATCGGCCGCTGCCCTGGTCACACGATCAATGCTTCCAGCCATGAAGAACCGAACCTATCATGCAGATTCATAAGGGATTTCGATCGCCATGCCGTCATAGGCCGGGTCGACGTCGGCCGGCGTCTCGGCCATCACCGCAGCGTAGTCGAGCGGCACATGCATATGCGTCAGAACGGCCTTTTCCGGCGCCAGTTTTTCGATCCAGCCGAGTGCCTGGCCGAGCGACAGATGGCTCGGATGCGGCCTGTATTGCAGCGCGTCGATGACCAGCACGTCGAGATCGCGCAGCCGTTCGGCGGTGGCGTCGGGGAAATCACTGACATCGGGGCAATAGGCTAGGCCGCCGATGCGAAAACCAAGCGATATGATGTCGCCATGGATCTGCGGCAGCGGCTCGAGGGTGAGGGCACCCCCCTCGCCTTCGACCACCACCGGCCTGGCATGGTCGATGATATGGGGCTCGACAATGGGCGGATAGGAACTGCCTAACGGTGTTTCGAAACAATAGCCGAATGCTTCCCGCAACCGCAGCATGGTGGGCTGGTCAGCGTGGATATCGATCCGATGACGCTGCTCGAGCACGAAGCCGCGCAAATCGTCGATACCGTGGATATGGTCGGCATGCGGATGCGTATAGACGACCGCATCGATGCGCTTGACCGCTGCCAGCAGCATCTGCGCGCGAAAGTCCGGCCCGGTGTCGATGACGACTGTGGTCCTGTCGCCGTTTGCCGCGATCCGCTCGATGAGCGCTGCGTTGCGCATGCGCCGGTTCCTCGGATTGGCCGGATCGCAATTGCCCCAGTCGCCGGTGATGCGCGGCGTGCCCGGCGATGAGCCGCAGCCGAGAATGGTGAGGCGCAGCCGGTCGCTCATGCGTCAGGCGCTCAGCGCGGTCGGCCGCGGCATCTTGCTGAACAGCCGGAAGAAATTGTCGGTGGTAATGGCGGCAATGTCGGCCTCGCTGACGCCGATCGTTTCGGCCACCACCTTGGCCGTATGCGCGACATAGGCAGGCTCGTTGCGCTTGCCGCGAAACGGTACCGGCGCGAGGTACGGCGCGTCGGTTTCGACCAGCAGGCGGTCATGTGGCACATCGGCGGCGATGGCGCGCAGCTCGGCCGAATTCTTGAAAGTCACGATGCCGGAAAACGAAACATAGCCGCCGAGCGCCACGCCGATCTCTGCCAGCCTGCGCCCGGACGAAAAACAGTGCAGGACGAAGGGGAAGGCGCCCTTCCCTGTTTCGTCCTCGAGGATATCAGCCATGTCGCTGTCGGCATCACGCGCATGGATGACCAGAGGCAGGCCCGTCTCGCGCGCTGCGGCGATGTGCGTGCGAAAGCCCTGCGCCTGCGCATCGCGCGGCGCATGATCGTAGAAATAGTCGAGACCGGCCTCGCCGATCGCCACCACTTTGCGATGAGCTGACAGCCGGACAAGCGCCTCGCGAGTCACGTCCAGCTCCTCGGAGGCGTTGTGCGGATGGGTGCCGACCGAGCAATAGACTTCGTCGAAAGATTCAGCGATCTCAAGCACTTGCTGGAACCGCTTCACACGCGTCGAGATCGTCACCATGCGACCGATTCCAGCGGCCAAGGCGCGGGCGACGATGGCCGCCCGCTCCTCAGCGAAATCCGGAAAGTCGAGATGGCAGTGACTGTCGACCAACATCAGATGTTCGCGTCCGGCTGCTCGACGTAACGCGGAAACACGCCCTCCGGCGCGGGCAAAGCAACCCCTGATACCAGCGCATGGTCCGCGTGGATATGCGTGAAATCGCGGCTGTCCTGTGGCACAGCCAGCAGGTCGAGCAGCTTGGCGGCCGACCCCGGAATGAAGGGCTGGCACAGCAGCGCCACGCGTCGGACGACTTCCGCGGTCGTCCACAGCACCGTTTCCATGCGCGTCGGATCGGTCTTTCTGAGCGCCCAGGGTTCCTGCGAGGCGAAGTAGCGATCGGCCTCCGCCACGACGCCGAAGATCGCCGCCAGCGCTAGATGGATGCCCTGCTCCGCCATCATCTTGCGTGCAGTAGCAAGCGCCTCCACCGCCTGGTCGAGGATCGCCCTGTCGGCCTCCGCCAACTCGCTGCGTTTCGGCACCATGCCGCCGCAGTTCTTGGCGATCATCGACAGCGAGCGCTGCGCCAGATTGCCAAGGCCGTTGGCGAGGTCGGCATTGGTGCGGTTGACGATGGCGTCGTGGCTGTAGCTGCCGTCCTGGCCGAACGGCACTTCGCGCATGAAGAAATAGCGCACCTGGTCGAGGCCGTAGTGCTCGATCATCGCGAACGGATCGACGACATTGCCGACCGACTTCGACATCTTCTCGCCGCGGTTGAACAGAAAGCCATGCGCGAACACGCGCTTCGGCAGCTCGATCCCCGCCGACAGCAGGAAGGCCGGCCAGTAGACGGCGTGGAAGCGGACGATGTCCTTGCCGATGACGTGGACGTCCGCCGGCCAGAACCGCCAATCGTCAGCGTCTTCATCGGGGAAGCCGGCAGCGGTGATGTAGTTGGTCAGCGCATCGATCCAGACATACATCACATGCTTGTCGTCGCCCGGCACCGGCACGCCCCAATTGAACGTGGTGCGCGAGATCGACAGATCCTTCAGTCCGGATTTGACGAAGCTGACGACTTCGTTGCGCCGCTCGGCCGGACCGACGAATTCGGGGTTGCTTTCATAGAGCGCGAGCAGCTTGTCCTGATAGGCGGAAAGGCGGAAGAAATAGCTCTCTTCCTCGGTCCACTCGACCGGCGAGCCGAGCGGCTCGCGACGCACGCCGTCGTCGCCGACCTTGGTTTCGGCCTCGTCGAAATAGGCTTCCTGCCGCACCGAATACCAGCCGCTGTAGCGGTCGAGGTAGATGTCGCCATTCTCCGCCATGCGCGTCCAGATCGCCTGGCAGGACTTGTAATGGCGCTCCTCGGTGGTGCGGATGAAAACGTCGTTCGAACAACCGATCGCTTCATACATCGAGCGGAAGATCGCCGAGTTGCGATCGGCAAGCGCTTTCGGCGTCAGGCCTTCGGCGTCCGCCGTTTGCTGCATCTTCAAGCCGTGCTCGTCGGTTCCCGAGACGAAGAAGACGTCCTTGCCGTCGAGCCGGTGGAAGCGGGCCAGCGTGTCGCTGGCGATGACAGTGTAGGCATGACCGATATGCGGCTTGCCGTTCGGATAGAAAATCGGCGTTGTGAGGTAGTATTTTTCGCGTGCCATGGATGAGCCGTCATGAATGTCTGAATGAAAGATGTCGGTGGATATCGCATCGAAACGGCGATTGCCATCCCGATGGGCCGTCACATTCGCATTGCAGAATTCAGGCGGTCGATCATGGTCAAGGCGTGCTGCTTCTTGTCGAGATTGTAGGTGTCGGTTTCAGATATAGCGTTCAAAGCCTCGTGCCAAGTATCCGACAGCGTTTTGGCCCGCGCCAGATCGCCCGCCAGCGCGGCCTGGTTTGCGCCGGTCGAGAGCAGGTCGAGCGCACGGCGATTGAAAATATCGAACTGGATCGCCCGGTCGCGCCCGGCGACCGCCTCGGCGAGGCGATAGGCGCCGGCAACATCGCTCTTTGCCGCTGTCGCCAGGGCATCGAGCGTCTCAGCGATTTCCAGCCCGCCATATTGCGTCAACAGGATTGCGGTGCGCGCGCTGCCCCCTGCCCGCTTGGCCAGTGCCGCGCGCGCCGCGGGATCGTCCGTTGGCGGGGGTTCGACGCTCTCCAGAACCGTCATCAGGCTCTCGGCATCGAGCGGCGTCAGCCGCACCATCTGGCAGCGCGAGCGGATGGTCGGCAGCAGGCTGCCCGGCGCATGGACGATGAGGATGAACAAGGTGCGTGCCGGCGGTTCTTCAAGATTCTTCAACAAGGCGTTGGCCGCATTGGTATTCATGTCGTCGGCCGGATCGACGATCACCACCCGGTAGCTGCCGTCATGTGAGGTCAGCGACAGGAAACGGCTGACCTTGCGGATCTCGTCGACGGTGACGACCGTCTTGAAACTCTTGGTCTTGTCGTTCGGCGGGCGGGTCAGATGCAGCACCGAAGGATGCGCGCCGGTGGCGATCTGGCGAAACAGCGATGACGTCGGATCGGGAACGGCAAGGACCTCCGGCGCCTGTTCGAACGCCGGATGCTTCAACAGATGATGCGCCAGGTGAAAGGCGAGCGTCGCCTTGCCGATGCCGACCGGCCCGACAAAGATGAGCGCATGCGGCAGCTTCCCGGAGCGATAGGCTGACGCCAGCATGTTCGCTGCCTGGTCATGTCCGACCAGACGCGGCGTCTCGGATGGCTCCGGTACGCCGTCAAGCGTGTCGTGCTGTTCTGGTGCGATCCGTTCGAAAATCATCCCGGCGCCTGCTTCCTGTGCCTCGGCGTCATCGTCTCCAGCGCCGCGAACACGGCGCCGGCGACGACATTCTCCACCGTGTCGGGGTCGGCGGACGCGTCGATGACGATGCAGCGCTCGGGTTCTGCCGCGGCGATCGCCAGAAAGGCTTCGCGGCGGCGCTGGTGGATATCGAGCGTTTCCTTTTCGAAGCGGTCGGCGCCGGCATCGGTGCCCCGCCGTGCGGTGGCGCGCCGCAGTCCTTCGGCCGGGTCGATATCGAAGATCAGCGTCACGTCGGGCACCATGCCGTTGATGGCGACCTTCTCCAGCGCGCCCATGAAGGCTGGATCGAGGCCGCCGGTGACGCCTTGGTAGACGCGCGAGGAGTCCATGAAGCGATCACAAAGCACGACCGAGCCGCGCTCGACCGCCGGCCGGATGACCTGCTCGACATGGTCGGAACGCGCGGCGGCGAACAGCAGCGCCTCCATCCTGGGGCCGAATGGTTCGGCAGCGCCGGAAAGCAGCACATGCCGGACCGCCTCTGCGCCTGGCGAGCCGCCCGGCTCGCGCGTGACAAGGACATCGTATTTCTTGGCGCGCATCTTGCTGGCCAGCCGCTCGATCTGCGTCGACTTGCCTGCCCCTTCTCCGCCTTCGAAGGTGATGAAGAATCCGCTCACCAAAGCCTTTTACCATGCTGCGGGACCGTAATAGTCCTGACTTGAGAAAAGGTCCACGCCACGGCTGCTAACGCAGCCAGCCGACCGCCAGTTCCTTGGCGGCATCGAGTGCGCGTTGCGGCAGCGAGCCGACGCCAACCGGCTCGGCGGCGAAAAGCGGCGTCTCCTGGCTCAGCGTGTCACCGATCCAGACCCGCAGCGCACCCACCGGTTGCCCCTCCTCCACGGGGGCTGCAACCGGTCCCTCATAGACGATTCTGGCGGTCAGCTTGTCGCGGTTGGCGATCGGCAGGAAGATGACCACGGGCGCTTTTGCCTTCAGCGCCACGCCGGATTTCGCGCCGCCGAAAACCTGGGCCTTGCCGACCACCTCGTCCTTGGCGAAAATCTCGGTTTTCTCAAAGGAACGAAGGCCCCAGTCGAGCAGCTTTCGCGCTTCTTCGGCGCGCTCGCGGTCGCTTGCCAGGCCGCTCATAGCCGCAATGACCCGCCTGCCACCTTGGCTGACCGAGCCGACGATGCCGAAGCCGGATGCCTCGCTCCTGCCCATCGCCAGGCCGTCGGCGCCGATATCCATCGCCAGCAGCGGGTTGCGGTTCCGCTGGGTGATCTTGTTCCAGGTGAAATCCTTCTGGCCGTAGTAGCGATAGAGGTCCGGGTACTCGCGCCAGATATGCAGGGCAAGGAGCGCAAGCTCTCGAACCGTCGTTTGCTGACCATCGGCCGGCAGACCGGTTGCATTGACGAATGTCGATTTCTCGAGGCCAATCTGCCTTGCGCGCTCGGTCATCCCAGTCGCGAAATTCGCCTCCGATCCGGCAAACCCTTCGGCGATGATGATGCAGCCGTCATTGGCTGCCTGGACCGCCACGCCCTGGATCAGGTCTTGAAGCCGGATCGTCGACTTGAGTTGGGCAAACATTGTCGACGTGCCGGATGGCGCGCCGCCGGTGCGCCATGCGTTCTCACTCACCACGTATGTATCGTCGAGCGTCACGCGCCCCGATTTGATGGCGTTGAACACCACCTCCATCGTCATCAGCTTGGCCAGCGACGCCGGCTGAATCGGCCTGTCGGCATCCTTGGAAAACAGCACCGTTCCGGTTTCGGCATCGATCATGAAGGCCTGCGCGGCCTTGGTTTCGAAAAGCTGCGCCGCGGCCGGAGCCAGCGAAAGCAGCAGGAGGCCAAAACCCAGAAGCCCGGCGAGAGGCGCGGCGAAGCGAAATTTCATGAGAAGTTCGACCTGTCAGCCGGTAGTTCCGGGCAAGCTCTAAAGCGCGTCGCGTTCGACGACCTCACGCGACGCGCTTTAAGTTGTTTTTTTATGCATGTCGTTGTCGCAAAACCGCTGCACACCTTTGCGCGACATGCATTATCAGGCTTTGTCCCGGCCGAGCAACCGCGCGATGGACAACCGGCCAAAACTTCAGGTTTTGCCGGTCAATTCCGAACCACGAGCGCGTCCGGCGCGCCATGCGACCATGCCGCCTGCAGCATGTCGTCCAGGCTGCCATGGCCGTCCGGATAGAGATTGACCGAATACCAATCCTTGCCCTCGAATTCGGAGCGCTGGATTTCGGTCTTGCCAAAGCCGGAAAGCTGGGTTGCCACCTGCTGCGCCTCGGCGGCATCCTCGAACGAGCCCGCCGCGATATAGTCCGTGGGCAAAGCGGCCGAAGGACCTTGCCGCTTCCACGATTGTAGGATTTCGGCAGGCGACATGCCGGCGCCATCCATCGCGGCAAAGACAGTGGAGGAGCGCTGCACGCGTTCGCTCGCATAAGACAGCGTCGCTACCCTGAATGGCGATTGCGGCGGCAGATTGATCTGCGGCCGTTCCGGCACGATCGGCCCGAAATCTGGCAGCGCCACACTGCCAGCGGCCGGCGTCTGCGCCGCCACGACAGGCTGTGCCGATGCGGAATTCGTCAACTGACCGGGAAACGGAGCGGCGGCGGCCAACGCCGTGCTCGGCGATGGTCCGTTCATGGCGATCATGACGCCGGTGGGCAGGCCGTCCGACGGATCCGGCGCCCTGTTGCCGGGATGGTAAGAGGCCATCAGATATTGTTCGTCATTGCCGTGAAGCGGCGCCCGTCCGACATATTCGACCTTCACCTTGGCCGTGCCGATATTGGCATAGTCGAGCATTTCGGCGGCGCGTTTCGACACATCGATGATGCGTCCGTCATGGTAAGGACCGCGATCGTTGACGCGCACGACGACCGAGCTGCCGGTCTTCAGATTGGTGACGCGCGCATAGCTCGGCAGCGGCATTGTCGGATGCGCGCCGGTCAGATGTGTCATGTCGTAGACTTCGCCGTTGGCGGTCAGCCTGCCGTGGAAGGCTTCGCCATACCAGGAGGCGAGACCCTTCTTGGCGTAGCGCTTGTCTTCCTTCGGATAATACCACTTGCCGCGCACTTGATAGGGCTTGCCGAGCTGATCGCGTCCGCCGCCACGCTGCAGGCCCGACATCTTGAAGCTAACGCGCGGGCTGGCTTTTACGCCATATTCGGATTCGGCAAAATATTCCTTGGAGCGAGGCTTCTTGTTGACCATTGCCTTTGGCTGTGGCGGCGCCGCGCAAGCCGCCAGCAAGGCAGCCGACAGGGCACACAACGCGAAAGCGGAAGCGCGACGAAGACGCGGGCGCGTCGTGCTTGGCATTTTTCGATTGTCCCCTCTCAACAAAGGCGCCGCAACTTGACCGTCGGCGGGGCCAAAACCTACCCGACAATGCCAGCGACACCTTGATTCGCAATCCCTTGTGCACAGGAATTGTTTATCACCGTATTAACCGATTATGGTCGGAACCGGGCGAGATTGTGGCACAGGCCGACCCGGCGATCGCTGTGAAAAATCACGGCGTTTCGAGCTTCGGCGCAGCGTTGCTCGTCCTGCTCAAGCCCCGCCGTCAAGCACCCGTGCCCTGCCCCTGGCAGGAACCGGCAACAGCCGGTTGACAGGACTTCGTTGGGCGCACTAGAGCAATGAAGAGCGAACGATCTCCGAGGCGTGCCCACAGGGTACGCGTTGAGATCAGGACGAGCATCCAGGTGGTTGAAAAATCACCATGGAGGGATGGCCGAGCGGTTTAAGGCACCGGTCTTGAAAACCGGCGTGGGTGCAAGCCCACCGTGGGTTCGAATCCCACTCCCTCCGCCAGTCAACCCCTGAAATTCCTTTATTTCCAAGGCTTCTAGCGACTTTCGGTTAGTGACCAACTAACCAATCTACTAACCAGTGCCGTGTCAACAGCGCAAAAACGGGGCGGATTGCGCCGCCCGGTTGTCTTCGGGATTGTTGCGCTCGACCGGGCAATTGCCGACACCGACGATGATCTTGACGAATTGGACAGTCGGTATCACGACCTAGATGGTCGCATCGGATAGACGATGGCCGTTGGTCAAAACGCGGCTCATTGCAATCCGTTCGCTTGCCGCTCGCGAAAGCCGCTTGCGATCAGCTTCTTTGGTGTAAATTTCTGCCGTCGCTAGTTTGGACCATCCGAACATCGCGCACAGTTCATGAGCGCTTGCACCATTATCCGCTGCGATGGTCGCGCCGGCTTTACGAAGCCCATGCGCTCGACACTCTTTAGGTAGCTTGGCGTCGTTGCATTGCTTTGCGAACCATGTGCCAAAGCTCTCTGCGGAGCTAAACGGCTTGCCGTAAGACGTGACCATGAACGATTGCAGCCCGGTTGGTGTGGCATCAATGGATCGTTGCAATTCCGGCCATATGGTTAGGTAGACTATGGTTCCGGTCTTTTGGGTCTTGATCGTGATTAGACCATCGCGGACGTGCTGCGGTCCTACCCGTACAAGGTCGCCTCTTCGCAATCCACAAAACAGCATGATATCGAGCGCAAGGCGGGCGCGTGATCCGACCGGGTGATGTTTGCGGAATTGCTCGACTTGATCGACGGTCCAACTATGGAAACCGTCCGTGCTGGCACGGATTGGCATCACGCCGACGCAAGGATTGTTCTCGATATGCCCGGCACTAACCGCCCATTCAAATAGCTTGCGCAACGCCTTCAACCCGTTGTTGGCTGCAAAAGGCGTATCGGCTTTCGCGTCCATTGCGGCTTGAATGTGATGGCGTTTGATCGCGGCGAACGATTGCGAACCGGAGCTATCAACCAGCCGCTTCAAGATGCTCGAACGCTGCCGTTGCGTTGATGGTCGCAATCCTTTGTAATGCGCGCTCTGGCGATACTGGTCAATCAACCATGCAAAAGTGTGTGCTGCGGGACGGCCTATCGGTTGCACAACAAGCTTGCCCGCGAACGCGGCGTTGTATGCCGCTAGGTATTCTCGCGAGTTGTAATCGTTTGGCAGACGGACGCGGATTTGTCCCGGTCTTCGAAAATACCAGATGTATTTTCCGTGTCGGTTCTTTTCGTGAATTTCATATCGTCTTCTGGCGGCAATCAAAACCGCACCTTTACGTCTGGTTCGGGCAGCGGCGGCTTTTGGCCGGGGCGATCGTTGTCAGATGCCGGCACAAGGCGCACGTTCACGCCGCCTTGCGTTTCGATGATTGGCACATGACCCGCCTTGGCAGCGCCACGACAGATAGCAGTGATCTGCTTTTGTGTGAGCAAAAGTTTCCGCGTCATGACACAACCGATCCATCCTGCGAATATTGGTTCAACCAACTCACCATTGATTTTTTAGTCGTTTCGAGAGTATTTTTCGCCGTGTTCTTGATTTCTGCAACGATATCTTCACGGCTGATCGCGCCGCTGATCTGATAAACATTCGTCACATCGACGTTATTGTTATTGACGGCTTGCGATGCCGCCTTGCCGTGCATCTGGACGCCTAGCGAGCCATCCGGCCCGCGCTGCAACGGCATGATCGCTTCCGGCCCGGCTTCGCCCATGATCCCGGCACCGCTTGCGAATGCAAACAAGGTCGGACTTGACACGACTGAATTCGAATGACCGCTGATACCATTGGCGAACGCGCCGCCTTTGGCCCAAAGACCAGCGCCAGCCGCGAACGTGAACGCGCTCGCGCCACCGCCGCCACCGAACAAGCTGAAAATACTTCCGAGAATGCCGCCACCACCGCCACCGGCCGAGTTGACTTGAAAGAGCGCGTCCAAAACGTTGTTCAACAGCTTGTCAACGATCCGGTCTAGCGCGTTCATCGCAGCATTCTTAAAGCTATCCCAAAAGCCTTCACCGCTTTTCAATCCGTTGCGAAGATCGGAAATAAACCCGCCCAATATCTCTTTACTGAAAGCGCCGAATTCTCTTGCCGCTTCGGCAGCTTTTCGTTGACTTTCTTCCAATTCCTTTGCGCCGGCCGATGCTTTTGCATAGTTGCCGGCAAGTAGGTCGATCTTGTCGGCAAGTTCCGGCGTCACTTCAACACCGGCCCTATGTGCATCATTCAAAAGCTGTTGTTCGATGCGGGCTTTTTCTGTCGCGTAGCCATAATCGGTAATGAGTGGATTAAGGCCGCGTTGTGCTTCGGCTTCCGCATTGATCAAATCGATACGCGCTTGGATTTGTTCCATGCTACCTTTGAACAGATCATCCGGCGTTTTCTTCGTTGAGCTTGCGCCCAATCCGGCATCGCTCATGGAAAGACCGGAGCCGGAAAGAAACGCGGACGCTTCCTGTCTGCGACGTTCCGGGTTGGCGCTTAGCCCGGCAATCGCTTTTGCAACTGCGGCGGGACCGTCACCACCGTTGATCGCATCGACAATCGATTTCGGCAGTTGGCCGTAATTGTATGCAATGGACGACAACGCGGCTTTCTGACCTTCGTTGAGCGAATTCCATGTATCAATTCCGATTGCCTTTTGAATGCCCGTTTGAAACTCAATCAGGCGGCGGGAAAGATCGCGTTGCGCATCGGCAAGCGTGACGACGGTATCCTTTGTGACCTTTTCAAACGTGCCGTTCGCATGGGTTATCGTGTCACTACCAAAGCCAACCCGCCACGCATCGAATTCGCCGGTTGAAGCTTTCTTGTCTGGATAAGCTTTATTTGAAAAGCTTTCGAAACCACGGATCATCGCAGCCGCAGCGGACGCGCCGGCTTCCTCGTACATCTTTTCGTTTGCGTTGAACGTCTGCAACTGGTCGGGATTTAGGAACTGCCCGCCGCCGCTTGTGAGCGGCGTAAGTTGGCCGAGCGGCGAACGCTGAAAGAAATCAAGCAAAGCTTTGTCGGCGGCAAGGGCTTCGCCGGCTTTTCTCGCACGGTCGAATTCATCCGCGATCCCGCCGATAGCTTCCGCCATCCGTTGCGCGGCGGGAATATGTGTCGTCGCATAAAGTTGCGAAAGTACATCTTGAACGTTCTTTAGCGTATCAACCTGTAACTTACCCTCGTTCACTTCCTTGAACAGTTGGGCGAATTTATCCTGCATACCAACGATTTTACTAGGATCAGCACCGATAGTAAGCAACTGGTCGGTCAGATCAGCGGCATCGACGCTTAATCCTTTGACGATTTCGCGCAATTCGGCATATTCACCCTTGATCGCAAGAGTAACCGCCGTATCAAGGTCTTTCTGACCTTCTAGCTTTTTCCGTTCATCATTGTATGCCTTCAACGCGGGAACCGCGTTTCCCCATTGTTCGGTAACTTTGTTGATCAATGCAGCTTCCTTTTCCAACGCTTCCGCATTGTCTTCGCTGCCGGCAATGAAAGTCATGAAATACTGAATTGCCGCCGCAGTTAATGCGACGATACCGATTGTCAGCAACGAAACCGGGCTGATCACCGATGCGAACGCGCCCATGAGTGTCGCGCCGAGACTTGCGCCGGATTGAGCGAAAACCGCCGATAGTTGCGTTCCTTGCTGCAACGCAATCAACAACGGGTTCATTCCCATTGCCGCCGTCACGCCAATATCCTGAAACTGTGCCGCGATGTTGCCGGTATTCGATTTCATTGCGCCGCTGTTTTGATTGGCGGCAGTCTGCAAGCGCTTGATCTTGCCGGCCGCTGCATCGGCAGCGTTGCCTAGTTGCGTGGTTGCGCCTGCCGCTGCCGCAGCGCTTGCCGCATTCGCATTGTTCGCACCTGTCGCCGCCTGTACCGCTTGCGCCTGTCGCTGGTGACCGACCGTAGCGGCATTCGCCGCGCTTGTCGTCTTGCCGATGCCGGCTGCGGCGCGTTGTGCAGCCGAGCCAGTTTCCGTCAGTGAGCGGTTGACCACATCGGACGCGCGTTCGACCTTTGTAGCGGCCGGAACCAACGCTTCCAGCTTCGCCTTTGCTTCGACAAGGTCAGATGTTTCGGCTTTAAAGCCAATTGTCGCGAGGTCCATATGAATTATTCCTTTAAATATCTTTGTATATTCTCGTTCGCTTCGCGAATTATGCGTCCAACCCTTTGTTGATCTTCCACTGTGAACGATCCGTAGCGCACCCTTTGTTCGTTTCCGGTGCTGCGATATATCGGCAATGCAACATCGGTGATAAACTTGCGATCGGACGGGTCTTTAATCATGTGTATAACTTCCGGCGTGAACCAGTCCGACATATCCTTGAAGTTTTTGCGGTTTTCCGCGATTAGTCGCCGTATTGTTGCTCTGGTCATTGAACCGCTTTCGCATACGCTGCGGCCAACTCTTCGAAACCCTCCGGATCGGACGCGCGGGCCTTCGCGATATAGTACGTCTCATCGCCCTGCGGCGGGCGCTTAAGCTCCGGTGCGCACACGATCTGACCGGCTGCGGTCAGCACTTCGGTAAAGAACGCCGATCCGGCGAAGTAGCCGAACATCGCGTTGCCAAATGCCTTGGTCGATGCGTCCGGCATTGTCGAGTGCAACCACGCTGCAAATGTGGTGATGTCGGCGGCGTCCAGATTGAGCTTAGGCCGGTCCCCATAGACGTTGCGGTCGGCAACGTGGACGTTGGTCCGCGCAGCGGTAGCGTCCAAGCAGTCAACACGTGTCGCATGTGGGTTGATATGCGCGTCGGCCGTCGTCTGAATTTGAAAAATCTTGTTGTCGATCAGCATCACATAGAGCTTGGCGCTTTCGACAAAGATTAGCTGCGCGGTCACCGTTAGAGCCTATCTTTTACGTCGATGGCATTGCGGCTGCGGTCGCCGGGACTGTCAAAGTCGATAGACGGGTTGTCGCTGGCGTCATCAACATCGAAGACGATTGCCAATCGTCCACCATGAAACAGTATGTCGTCGGACAGATTGCCGTGACCGGGCGAATTGAGATTGCGAACGCTTACGATTGCGTTGTCCAATAATTCGGCTTCAAGCTTGGCATTGCGGAAATATACGATGCGCATTGTTGCGTTCCTGTTTGGGTTTAAATTGCATACCGGGTAATGCTGTAGTCCCTATTCTTCGCCCATCGTGCGATGTCGGAAGTGCGAATGACCAACAACTTTCCGATTTGGGTCGGGATTGGGAACGAATTCCACGACTGCATGTAATAAAGCCTGTCCATATCGAAACCGAAGATCGATGCGGCAAAGGTTTCGTCCACATAAACGCAATCCGGAATGGCGACTGTTTCGCGTTGCGTCGTCATGGGTTTTCAATCATTCGCCGGTAGATTTCCGCCGCATCTTCATCCGGAAGAACGGTGGTCCGTTGCGGCTCGTTGCGATTGTCGCCCTTGTGAGTGGCGTCCAGTTGTCTTGCCTTCTCAACAGAAGTCATCAGTTGGCGAAGCTCGCCAGAATTGATTTCTCCTTGGGAATACGCTTCGATTGGGTCACCGTTCGGGATCATGGCCGGTATCCCACCCATGGGAACAAGCATCTTGACCAACACTGACAGCAATTGCGTATCGCCTTTTAGCGCGGCGTCGATGGCGGTATTGATGATGGCTTCGCCGTGATTTGTAAGCTGTTCCAAAGCACGGCGGCGATGCGAAATTGCACCCGGCGCGCGTCCACCAAGCTTATTCCCGGGCAAGAACCTGCCAGTAATTTTGTCTTTGTCACCCATCAAGAATTCCGTTTAATATTCGGCAATTAGCGGTTCACACGAAGACAGTTTTAACGCCGCGCGCATCGAGCCATGCGGTTACGGCTCTAGTCTCATACCGTGCAGCGATGTTGCGTCCGGTTGGGGCGGGAAAGTTGTGGCGTCGGCGGTAGTAATTTAAAGACTGCCGCGTAAAACCGAACGCCGCGCAAAGGTCCGCAGAGCGAAGCGTCGGGCCGGCTTTAAGGACAATGGACGTGGGCAACGTCATCGCCGCTACTCGCGACCCATGAGCAGCTTGTATGCGGCTTCAATCGGCAATTCAGCCGCGACGGCGACGACGGTTGCAACGCTGGTCAGTGTCGTCTCGACCAGCGAGAGATTGTTGAGACGTTCCTTGCGGGTATCGATAAGCCGCTGCGCTTCCGCTTCGACCTGTGATTGGTCCGGACCAGATGCAAGCGGGTCGGCAGCGGTTGACTGTTTGTTGAATGCACCGTTCAGAGCGTATTTTTTGGCGGTGTTCAGGATTGCCGAGCGGCGTTCGATCTCGGCCCAAATCGGCGTGTCGGTCATGTCGCGGAACATGCCGGGCACTTGCTGAATAGCGGCCAACTCATCGATATCGGCATGCTCGATGCGGGCGGCACGTTCGGCCAACGAGAGCGGTAGCCAAATCTGTCGATATTCGTTCCCTACGGTCCCAACGGATGGCTCCGGCGTCGTGGAACGCGCCCATGCGGCGGCGTCGTCCTGTTTGGCCTGGACACCGGCCTTTGTGGTCCCCTGATAGGCCGGTGACACGTGCTTGGTGACCAGTTCCCGCAGCACGGCGGGAAGGCGCGCCGGATGCACTTCGTTGCGTGACCGGTTCGCCTCTGCGGCAAACGCGCTGACACCGGCAGAGAGTGCCGTCATGGCATTGCGTAGCGGTTCGCTCGCATTGTCAGAGAGGCGAGCGATCAGCGCCGTCTGCGAGACATCGCCGTTGCGGACGGTGACCGCTTCGCCGCGCCCCGTATCGCTTTTTACGAACAGATCAGGTTCGGGGTTGGCGAAAGCGCGCGGGTACGGGAAGGCTGGACGTGCGATGTGCATTGAGGTGTCTCCTTTAAATATCGTCTAGGTACTGTGTGACATTAAGTTGGAGCGCTTCGGCCTAAATGTAAAGTAGTATTTGCTTTGACGATCACGTTATTTCACGTTGATTCAATTCGACCATAAACAACGCAAATATAGAGTGAAACGAATACCGACAATTATTCGACATTGCTTGATTGACCAAGGCGATCAATTCGACCAAGACCAGAGAGATGACCGTCGAAAACGATGAAATGGCTAGTCGAGTGGTTAGCGGCGAGAAAGTATTCACCCTGATCAATAGGAATTTCAATGCGCTAACGGCAAATGCGTGGCGGAAGATATCTCCGCCAACCGGTCGCTTAGTTCAAAGTGATTGCAAATTCCGTTCAGCGCATTCAACTTTGATACGCAACAACGTTGGAGCCGCGCGCGTGACCCGCAATCGCAACATAAAGCTATCAATCACCGCAGTTCTTATTATTGCCGCTTTATTGCTTTGGTCGGTTGGCGACCGCTACACGTACAACAAGATGTGCGCGCCCCATACCGAATGTGCTGCAAACATCGATGGTCTTTTAAGGGCATTGGATGGGGCAACCGCTCCGCAATCACCATCGCATATAATACCAACACGACCATCAACACCGGACGATATCAACGAGATGCCGCAATGATACCGCCGCGCGGCGATCCCGTCACCAGAGTCACCAGTAGAAATGATCCTACTGGTGACGGAAGAACCTTTGATTTTGCTGGATTGTCACCGCTGTCACCACTGTCACCAGTAGGAATGCCGAAAAGTGGTGGAATAATTATAGATACCCCTAGATGGCAACGGAGGTAATATAGGGCGTCACCGGGTGACAGGCGGTGACAGCGGTGACAAACAGTCCCAACGGAGAATTATGGCAATTAACGCGCCTATTCTTTCACATACAGCCAAGAGCGAAATTCGCCATTGCGAACCTGCCTTCGAACATATCCAGAGCGCTTCAAACATTGTGCGACACGCTTGTTGACGGTCGAATTCAATCGCTCAAAAGGAATGTTGAGAACAAAGCAGATTTGCGCAAAGGTCGTCGGCAGTCCGTTCAAGGCCGCAACGTGCGCTGATATTCGATCTTCCCACGGATCGGTTTCGCGGCGTTCCTCTTGCTCGATTTCCGCTAGCTTTGTTTCATCGTTTTCAAGCCACCATCGTTCGCCGTTGCGATAGCGTGTGAGCGCTTCCGCCCATAGTTGGTCGCGGTCCCGCTTGATTGCTTCAACGTCGATTGTGCCACATGCCAGCGGCCAGAAACGGCGGTTGCCGGTCTGATCCTTGAGATAATTTTCGTCGTTCGTGGTGGCGACAAACACGCATTGCCGCAGGTGATCGGCTGCGATCTTTTCATACGGTGCGCGATAGCGGTCGGTCGATCGGTCCATGAATTTCTTGATCGTCTCAACGTCGGACCGTTTGAGCGCCGACAGTTCGGAAACCTCAATGATCCACTTTCCCGCAAGCTGAATTGCGGCGTCTTTCGTGTGCAAGTCCGGCAATTCATCCGTGAACCAATCCGGTCCTGCAATCGCGGCGATTGCCTTTGATTTGCCTGTTCCCTGCTTGCCTTCCAGAATGATCACGCTGCCCATTTTGCTGCCCGGATGCATGATGCGCGCGACCGCGCCGATCATGAACTTGGTCATGATGATGCTGGCATAAGACGTGTCAGGCGTTCCGAAATATCGCGATGCGAGTTGCGGCAGGCGTTGAACGCCATCCCACTGAAGCGCGTTGAGATATTCGCGGACTTGGTGGCGCTTGTGTTTGTTGGCAATGATCGCCACCGCGTCGTGAACGGTTTCCTTTCCCGGCTTAACGAAAAGCGCTTGGACGGAAAGCTGACAATGGATGGTGTCCAATTCTGTCCACTGGCGGGGGAAACTTCCAAGCTTGTCCCATGGCAGCGGATGCGTTGCCAGCACCGTTTGCGTGAACTCGTCAAATGCGACCGGCAAGTTGCCGTGCAAAACTTTAACGGTTTCCATGAGCGTGTTTTTTCCGCTGTCGCCGGAAGCGGTCGAAATGATCTCAACATAGCCGTCAAGCTGTTGCGGCTGTTGCGGTCGTGCAGGCTGTGTTTGCGTCACGTTCGCGCTGGACGGCACTAAATAGGCTGCGCCGCCGAACAAGGTCATGGGATCAGGCTGCGGCGGTCGCCCGTAAGCTTTCCAATGAAGGTGTGACCAACCAACTTGCGTTCCATTGTCGGCGGATCGCCAAAGCTTCTCGTTGTCGGCCTTTTCATTGGCGAGGTGTTGGGCGCACCAGCTATCCCAAGCCATGCGCACGAAATCGTCGTGGACAAGGCCGGTTGCGGCTTGCCGGAATGCGAAAGTGACGTTCCGCCATTCGTGATAGTCCAGGTCATTCGGATCAATCGCTTGTAGCGCCTTTGCTGCCACCTCAAAATCTGGCGCGCATTCCGTCCCGAGCGGTTTGCGATCTTCGCGCGGCCGTCCGGTCGTGATGCCGCCGTTGACGATCATCCATGCGGGCGGCTCGGTCATTGGCTGCGATAGATCAGCGCCATACCAGACCGCAAAGCCGTCGTCGCCTTTTCGATCTACGCCAACTCCAAGCGTTCCGGCGTCTGTCTTCCATCGTCGCGAGCCATCGCGAGGAATGCGGAAATAGTAGTGCGCGCCACCGGACGGGGTTTGCAGCGCGACCGTCTGCGGAATGGTCCAGCCGTTCGTGATGATCGTGGTGAAACCATCCTTGCCGTTCTTGCGATCGATATCCAGAACATAGACGCCGGATACGCTTCCGGTTCGAATGCCGATTAACGCTCCCGGCCAGTTCAGCCACCATGCGCGTATTGATGCGAAGTCCATTGTGGCGAACTTCAAGCCCCCTTGGTTTTGCGACGGTTCGGGAGTGTTGATGATCGCCGCGACTTCGCGATTGCTGTACGGCAGTTTGTTGGCGGGATTGAGCGGGAAAACTGCTATGCCGAGCGATGCCAGCCAAAGAGCGTAGTCTAACGGCGCGACCGGGTTGCCCGCTGGCGCGAGCGGTGCTAAATCGTTCATTGCATTTATTCCTATTGCCCGGTGCGGCTTCTACGGCCTGCCGGGCTTTTTCTTTAAGTTCGGCGGAGCACCCGTCCGTTGAACTAGTTTCAAATAACCTTTTGAAAATACTACGCATTTAGCAGCGGTGACGGCAGCAAAAATTGCCGTCTAACCGCTTTTACAAACCGTTAGGCCGCTTTTTGGTGCTGCCGCGCGACGTATGCCTGCACGTCGCTAAGGAGATAGCCGACCTTGCGCGGCGAGACGTGCAGTTTGCGCGGAAACGTCGGATCGGTCTTTTCGAGCCGCTGGCGCGTGGTGTCGGAAATCAAGAGTTTTGCGCAAAGTTGGTCGCGCGTGAGTATCGTCATAGCGTCCATGGGGATGCCTTTCAAAATCTCTCCGGGGTTGTCGGGATCGGGCATCCACCCGGAGCGCCACGTCTTTTGCCGTGGCTTGCGGCATCCACCGCTTACGCGCGCCCAAATCGAGGCGGCAACCATATCTGAAGCACGGCTAATCGTGAGTAGTCAAGAAAAATGGCCCGGAAAACCGGGTCATTTACAATATTTATCCACAAGATGAATAGTTAAGCGATCAATCGTTGCCATTCCCGCTTATAGTTATCGTTGGAGATCAAAATATAATCCGCCCATTGCTGCATGAGTTGTTTGCGGCGCTCAAAGGCATCGCCGCGACGGTACGCTGCAACCGTTTTATCTTTGATGGTGTGTGCAAGCGCCATTTCAGCGATTGTGTCGGGATGGAGTGTTGTTTCACTGCACCAATCGCGGAATGCGCTTCGGAAGCCGTGAACGGTCAAACCGTCTCGCATTCCACGCAACATTTCGAGCATCGCCATGTTGGACAGCGGCTTGTTGCGCTTCGCACCCGGAAAGACATACGGATTGCCAGCAAAACGATGCAAGCCTTTCAACAGTGTGATTGCGGCGCTCGACAACGGAACGCGATGCTCGACGCCTGCCTTCATGCGTTCGGCTGGAATGATCCAATTCGCGGCTTCAAGATCGAATTCCGACCACGTTGCATTCAACGTCTCTGACGTGCGAACAGCACACAGGATCGTCAGCATGAGCGCCTTTGCCGAATAGTCGGTCTTGGTCTGCAATTCCTGTGCGAAGGCCGGAACGTCTGCAAAAGCCATCGCTGCGAAATTGCCCTTGAACTGCTTTCCCTTCTTACCAAGCCAATGCTGCAAACCATCCTCCCATTTCGCCGGGTTGTGGTGGTCCTTCCACAAAGCCTTGGTTTCAGGGTTGGCGCTTCCGAGTGCCTTGGACTTCGCGGCGGCAATGATCGTCTCGATGCGCATCCGGACGCGCGATGCGGTTTCCGGTACGGCATCCCACAACGGCAATCGCTTGCCGCGCCGAATGTGCGGTTGCTGCAAAACGGACAGCACATCGTCAACGCTGATTTCATGTGGTAGCTCCCGCCCGACTTTCGGGAACACAAACGCCTCCAACGTGCTGGTCCATTGTGCCGCGTGTTTGGCATTGCGCCAGTTAGTGCTATGGGTTGCGATGTAGTCACGTGCGACAGTTTCGAAGGTGTCGCCAGAAGTGCTTTTCGAACGGTTCGCGGTTGCCTCGCGCATTGCAAGCGGATCAATCCCGGCTTTCACTTTGTCTCGATACTCGATTGCGACCATTTCTAGCTCTTTCAGCTTGCGTTCGCTGATCGGGTCGGAATGCGGTTCGAGCGTCATCACGCGGCGCTTGGCGTTGACGGTGTAGCGGATGACCCATGACGCCTTGCCGTTCTTGGCGAGCGCAAAGCACAAGCCATTGCCGTGCGACCAAAGATTGGGCTGGCCCGCTTTAACGCGGTTGCGGAGTTCACGATTGAGAGTGTCGATTTTGGTTGCCATTGCGGAGCGGTCCTTGTGTTAGTTGGCTATTGCCGTACTAACCGTTAGAAGCCGTCCGACAGATCAGTTGAATAGCTGTGGTTAAGCAAAATTCAGCGATATCAACAGCTTGGCTACTAGTGACTAGTCACGACTAGGCCAACTTAAGGTCACTCCCTCCGCCAAATGCACCCTGCCCCAACATTCTCTGGGTCGGTCTAAACCGGCCCGCGAATCCCTTAGTTGAGAACTGCGGGCTTTCAAAGGAAAGCTTGCAACCGCGGAGCCTAGCCCTTTGCCGTGGCGTCATTCGCAGCAGGATCTAAATTCGGCCGCTCGATCCCTTGCGTCTCAACATTGTAGACGCGAACGTGTCCTTCGAGGCCTTTGAACTGGCGAGTACCGAGGTCAACGATCGGCATGTTGCCAGGCAAATGGCGCGTCACGGAATAATCGATAAGGATTTGTCGATCTTCAGCGGACGAACACAGCCTCGATGCCAAGTTCACGACATTGCCAATTGCGGTGTAGTCAGCGCGGGCCTCATAGCCAATTCGACCCACCGTTGCCCACCCCATAGCGAGCCCCATGCCGAAGCCAATCTCAAAACCACGCTGCCGCCACCCAGATATGAGCTCTTGTGTGGAATCCTGCATGTCGACAGCCATGTTTACGGCATGAAGCGCCGGCTCTTCACATGGAACCGGGGCGTTGACGAGAATCATCAATCCATCCGCCGAAAAACTGGTCAGCGTCACCTCATACCGGGTGATGATCGCGCCGAGCGCCTCGTAGTACTCACGCAAGAGCTGCATGATGTCCTCAGGCTCAGCGTGCGCCGAAAATGCGGTGAAGCCACGCAAATCGCAAAAAACAGCGACCACTTCCGCGCGCTGTCCGGCGAGCATTTTCTCGTCGCCAGCCTTTTCTACGAGCTCCGCCACCTGTGGTGCCAGGAAGCGCTTCAAACGCATCATTCGCTCATCGCGGTCCCGCGATATGGCGAGTTCCTCCGCCATTTGGTTGAACCGCGCAGCCAGCCGCTCAAGTTCGTCTCCAGTGACAATGTCGATCCGGTGATCGAACTGTCCGGCACCGATCTTGAGGGCGCCTTCTTCCAGCAATCGGATTGGCCCGCTCATCCGTCTGGCAAGCCAATAGGCGAGTACCGCCGCAAGGACTGTGGCGGCGAGGAACAACCCGCCGGTTCGCCACAATGAAGCGTACAGGGGTGCAAAAGCCTCTGCCTGCGACTGCTCGACAAATACCATCCAACCGGCCGCGGCAACGGGCGCGCCAGCGGTCACAACGCGTTCATTCTCGGCGTTGCGGCTTGCAATCGCAGTGCCGCCCGCGGCGGCGATCGCATCCCGCAATCCGCGCAGGGCCAAAGCTGCTTTCTCGTCGGCGCCTTGCATCACTTTGCTGATCGCGGGGTGAGCGATGAGGTGGCCGGTCTCGTCGACGACAAGTGCCTGGCCGCTGCGGCCTACGCGGACTTCGGAAACGATGAGCCAGATAGCCTTCAGACTGATTTCGGCGATGATCGTGTTTTCTAGGACTGTATCGTCGTAATTCGCCATCGCCATGGTTGCCGACGGTTCGGAACCCTGGCGGTAGGCGACCGGGCCATACCAGACCTTCGCGGTCTTGGCGCCCACGACAGCGGGATCGCCCGAGCGGTCCGCCCCGCCTTCCGTCCTGTTTGAGCCAACGCGCGAGACGTGCAGCCGTTCTGCGCCGTCGCCGTCGACGAAACTGATGCTGAGAATTCCCGGGACCTGGTGCATCACACGCAGGAAAAGAAGCCGAAGCTGTTTCACGCTGGCATTGGCCGACACGTCCTCGGGGATCGTGGAGCCGAGCGGAATCTTGATGCCGTCAAGAAAGCTCTCAATTTTGTCGGCCGCCGATGTTGCCTCGGACCGCAGCAGGGCACTGAGGATCGCACGCTGGTCGACATAGCTGAACCACCAGTTGCTGATGCCACCGGCAGCCATCGGAAAAATGGCCGCCGCGAACAAGACTAGAAAATACTTCTGAAATAGCGATCGACGCATGGAAGCGGCTTTGAGATTGGAGAAAGGTCTCCCACATGATGCGACCCGACCATAAGTCGCGACAGCTCAGTCCCAGAAAGGTAACCTAAATTCTTGCGTCTTGGTATGGGCTGAGCCGTTCCCACTCATGGTCGAGTCTCGTGCCTTCCATGGGGCTTGGATGGACGTTTCCCTGATCGGGGAGAGTCGCGTATTCACCAGCCACGTGAGCACGCCCCCGAACGCTAGGCCCAGCGACCTCCCCCCGCAACCAAAGCCGCTGGGCCGCCCCGCTCCGCTAGTCCAGTCTAGAGCTCCCTTTGAACCGATCTCCATCCATGGGGCTCGGCAGCTACATCACAGGCGAACGAATCCTATAAGCGGCAGATGATCGGAGGCGACCCGCGAAAGCGGCGTGTCATGGGCTTCGACGGATGAGATCATTCCGTGTCGGTTTGCCATGATCCGGTCGAGCGACAGCAGCGGCAGACTCGATGGAAAGGTGGGGACCGCCGGTGGCGCGGGACCGAAAGTCGTGTGCAGCGTATTCAGCGCGGAACGGTTTCCGAGTCGCCATTCGTTCAAATCGCCGAGCAGCAGTGTTGGTTTTTCGTCCGGTCTGTTCATGATTTCGAGCACGACACGGGCCTGTTCGGAGCGCGATCGGCGCAGCAAGCCGAGATGGGCTGCGATAATGCGCAGAGTTCGTTTCTCGTCCAGATCGATTTCGGCAACCAGGGCTCCGCGCGGCTCCAACCCCGGGAGCTTTATCTGATGGACATTGCGAACGATGCCCCGTTTGAAAAGCAGAACGTTGCCGTGCCAGCCGTGTCCTTTGCCGTTTCCGGACACCGGCACCGGCACCAGGCCTGTTTCCAATTCGAGACGCAGCAGATCCAGAAGGCCGGCACGATCTCCAAAGCGATTGTCCGCTTCCTGCAACGCAATGACATCCGGGCCGATTTCCCGGATGACGCGACCGATTCGTTCGGGATCGAACTTTCTGTCGACGCCCACGCATTTGTGAACGTTGTAAGATGCGACCAGAGTCCCCGCGGGGCGTGCCCCTTCGGACGGCGCAGCCTTCGCCTTCTGCTTTTTTCTGTCGCGAATGGATTTGAGCACACTTGCAGGAAAGCTATGTCCAGTTCTTTGCATGAGTCTGCTGCTCGTCCTCACCACCTTCAAGACTTAGCTTTGTCTCACTCAAACAGGATCTGCAATCGCTGCTTTCCTGCCCTGACGAGATGCGGCGCTCGAAAGGAGCGATGGCTGCGTCGCCCGAATTGCCGCGGGCAGAACGAGAAAGCCTCTAAAGGTAGGGCGATCCCAGCCACAACACTCGGTCGAACAGGCGGACGATGAATGGCCGGGCTCTCAAGGTTTCGATCGTTACAGACGTGGCGGAGGCGATTGCCGATCCGATCCGCGCTTCAATCTCCGCGGCAAAGCCTGCATCAAGAACCTCTACATCAATCTCAAAATTCAGCCGCAGGGACCGGGCGTCAAGATTGGAGGATCCTATAAAAGCCCAAACTCCATCGACCGACAGCAGCTTCGAATGATCGAACGAGCCCTGCGTGCGCCATACGCGGCAATAGTGCTTCAGGACCTGATCGAATTGCGCCGTCATCGCCCGGTCAATAAGGAAAAGATTGTTCATCGCCGGTACCACGATGTCGATCTCGACGCCTCGCCTGGCTGCGGTCGTCAGCGCGCTGATCAGTTCCCGATCCGGCAGGAAATAGGGCGACATGATGCGGATCGATTTGCGGGCGACGGAAAATGCCCCGATCAGCAAGTTGTGGTTCGTTTCGATGCTGGCATCCGGCCCGGATGCAACCGCCCGCGCCAGCATCGGTTGACCGGGAGCCGCGGGAAGCGTGGCCACTTGCCAGGTGTCGCCTTTCAGGAGTTCGCCGCTCACGAAGCGCCAATCTTCGGCGGCAACCGAAAAAAGGTCGGCAACGACCGGCCCGGTGACCTGAAAATGCGTGTCCCTCGCGCTGGAGGAGCCGGCGAACTCGGCTGAGAATCCCTTTCGGATGTTCATCCCTCCGGTGAACGCAATCGTGCCGTCGACGACCAGGATCTTCCGGTGCGTTCTGAGGTTGGCGTAGGGAAGACGCAGGCCCATGACAATGTTGCCGTTGAAGAGGTCTGCTGTGATTCCTGCCTCTCGCAGGCGCCCAAGAATGCTGGGGACGGAGTAACGCGCCCCGACGGCATCGATCAGCACGCGAACGCTGACACCCCGCTGGACGGCTCCGGCGAGAGATTCCACGAAAAGCCGTCCGACATCGTCATTGTCGAAGATGTAGGTCTCGAGCAGGATAGCGCGTTGAGCGCCATCAATCGCTCGGCACATTGCGGCATAGGCCTCGTCACCTGTCTCCAATATCGCAATCGCGTTTCCTGAGGTCAGGGCACGCCGGGCCACCCTGTCGCCCAATGTCTTCAGGCCGGTGAAGCGTTGGCCGTACCGCTCGGCAATCAATTCCTCGGCGGCAAAGTTGCGCTCATGTTTTGCGGAAGCCGCCTCGCTGGAAGGGGGCCGCATGGCGCTGATCGTTGCACGACGAATGCGGTTTATGCCGGCAACGGCGTAGATGATCGCGCCGAGGAATGGCGACAGGAACATCACGCCGACCCACCCTGTGGCGGCGCGGACGTCTTCCTTCGTCATTATGGCGTGGACGATGCCGATGGCCGCCATCACCACCGAAATGATCGCGAGGACCTGGGGCCAATGAGTCATCAAGGTCTGCAACATCGCCAGGACTATCCAGCGAGCGGTTGCAGAACGCAATGCAACTCATCCCCGGGGTTGATATTCAACAGATCCAAAGCGAACAGCGCTGTCTCCTATGGTGGTAATCTTGCACGGTCCTCAAATCGATGAGGACGCCCCGTGAGCCGCCATCAGGGGCATTGGAGCCGTACCTTGCTCATAAACGACCCCCAACTCGGGAGTCGGCTTCTTCGAATTATTTGGCCTTCAGCCATGTGTTCGACAGTCCGCTCCTGTAGCGGCTGTCGGCGCGCTTCGAGATGATTCCATGGAGCCCGATCTTCTCGACGGTGCGGACGAGCGCCAGCGCGCTGCCCTCGAAATGCTCACTGTATTGGATCTTGCCTAGGCCAGGCTCAATCAGTTGCCATAGCGCCTGCTTGCGCTGCAGCAGCGGCAAGGAGTCTAGATCGCGGCCGTCGAGATGGAGGATATCGAACGCGACGAACACCAGCCGGCTCGGCTCGTTCCAGATCGCGGCTTCCAGCGCAGGGCAATCGAAAGCGCTCTGCTCGCCGGGAACAATGACTTCGCCGTCGAGAATGGCAGTCCGGCATGGCAGATCGACGGCTAGTGCGATGGGCCAGTATTTCGTGGTCCAGTCGCGGCCGTTCTTGTTGTAAAGACGCACACCGGCATTATCGATGATGATCTGGGTTCGATAGCCGTCGAGATTGGCCTCGTGGACCCAGCCCTCACCTTCAGGCGGCCGCTCGACCCGCGTCGGGATCTGCGGCGGAAGAAACTCCAGCCGGCCGCCAACGACCTTGGCACGCTTACTCAATGACGCCACCTTTGACCGCGCAGCGGCGGCTATCGGCACAGGCAGCACGACATCTCCCCAACATGATGCCTGCCACCTGTGCCGAGCCCCCGCCAAGCCGCCGAGCCCCCGCCAAGCATTGCAAGCATCTACGCACGAGCCCGATCTGTCGTTGGCTTTGCATCCTAATACTTATCCCGGCGTACATATCTTGCTCGGCGAGGCGCTCTTGCACCGTTCCCGACCGGCTAATTGCTGTCCGGGATCGCCGCCAGCCTACGCAGCCCTTTGCTGGTGAGATAATCCGGGCTAGAGCGGTTCGTCATTTCAAGGAACCGCAGAACCGCTCTATCTCTTTGTTTCTTGACTTGGCAAGCATACGACTCGCGGTCTCAACAAGTGTCTTATGCTGCGTAGTTGCAATGTATGCTCCGCTGTGATGGGCGGCGACATCGATGAACAGTTGGTCGATAAATCGGGAATTGGCTATAATTGATGGCGCGGTGGACGCGACACGAAATATTCTGGTCCATGAGGCGGCTGATCTTCCCCGCCCCTGTTTTGAGCCCGCCCCACTTCAACCATCCCCGATCCTGTACTCAGCTTCCGAGCGCTTTGAGCCAATGTTCAAAGGAAGAGGCCTCCTCGTGTCCGGCATGCGAAACAGAGTGGGCGGGGCGCGGTAACACCACGGAGCTTCGGACTTCGCGGGGGCTGTAGCCGAATTCCTTGCTAAAAGCTCGGCTGAAATTAGCCGCTGAACTAAACCCGACGGCTTCGGCAATATTAACAATGCGCCGGCTGTCCGCCGGATTGCTAAGCGCAACATGGGCTGCCAGAAGTCGGCGACTTTGTATGTAGTGGAGAACACCACCGCTCGGTTCGAACAACTGATAAAGACGAGAGCGCGAGACGCCGAGCGCCCGGCACATTGAATCCGGCGTCAGATGAGCCGCATCCAGATTGTTGTGGACGTATCGACGGGCTCGCTCCATCAGCGCGACACTCACCAATTGTTCGGTGGCCGCGGCATGTTCCGCCGGGGGCGAGAGGCAGGCAATGATCATGCTGCGTGTTGCGTGCACGATGCGGGGCAGATCGTCAGCCGTGAGACTGCGCAGTCTTGCTTCGATGTTCTTGAGGTAGTCGAGCAAAAGGTCGGCAAAGTTGCCGGACAGAATTGAATTATTCTTTGCGTCCAGGGTTGCCGCCGCATCGGCGAACAAATCACGCGGCAAATAGAGAAAGAGACTTTGGGATTCCGTTGCCCTCCCGCGAAACGGGTAGCCAAGCGATCTAATCTCCAATTTGCCCGGCTGGTTTTCCGCTACGCGGCGATCGACCTCCGTCCACGACCGGCCAGTATGCGGCAAAGCGATATACCAGTGATCGATCGAGCTGGACCGAAGCTTCGCAGCAGAACGCATATAACTATGTGCCGGTGCGCGCTGTTGAACGATCAGCATGCCGCCGAGGTTCCAAGCCGTGTGGTCGGCGGGAAAGCCATCGTCGAGCGATTTGTCATCCGGCAACTTGATCTCGACAAGCGGAGCCATATGCGCCTGCCAAGCGACGAATTGATCTTCTGGCGCCAGTTCGAGCGTCGAAAAGGGCAAAGGTTCGAGCGCCGGCGCAAGTGACGGGGCAGCCTCATTGTAAGGCTGAGCTTCGCGCGGCCAACGACGTCGATCGCGCTCAAGCGCCTGCCTCGCAAGCGCCTTGTCCTGCCTCTTAGCGTCCATCGCGTAGTGCCGTATCCGATTCCGGTATGCCCATCGCCACCGCAATCATGTGGTGTATCACAGCCATCTGGCAAGACCAGCTGAACGCGAGTCCACAGAGGGCTATCACACTGGGTTACAGCAAGAAATGCATTCCGAGATAAGTTTCTGGATGCGACGATAACGACACTCTTCAACGTGGTGCGTATAGAGTCTGGCACGGTGAAAGCGTAGTTGAGGAGGCAACGAAATGAACGCAAACCTCAAAACAGAAGCTCGTCGCAAGATAATTCTTGATGGATATTTTAATAACGAACCTTTGAAAGATATTGCAGCCAAGGTCGGATGCTCACTGGCGAGTTTGAAAGTCACCGCCAGTAGACTCGGTTGCACACGAACTCCGAAAGAGGCGGCGGAATTTCGGCGAGGATTTCATGTCCCAGAACAAAAATTGCGGGATTACCGCCAACTTATGATTGCTGGACAGTATAGAGCTCGCGAGTGCGCGCTGATTTTGGGACTATTGAAAGACCAATTATCGGTCAGCGAGTAAATTTATTCCAATCACGCCTCAGCGGTTCATCGACAAAAAAAGTCCGCCGCAAACACTGGCAACAGGCCCTGAAAGGTTCGCACAGATGCTGCGTCGGCGTTTCAATCGCACCTGCCTCAGCCCTCATGATCTGGCTATTTGCGAACGCGTGTTCGATCAGGTTTGCGCAGATGAACACATGGACTCTTCAAGCCGGGATGCCGAGGCCTTAGCGGTGGCGATTGTCGCAATCTTCCGAAACATTACTACCAAGGAGCGCGAACTGCTGGATGAATTGAGGTCTCTTCGTCTCTCAAAGGGCGCAGAGAAGGCGCACTAGCTTGGTGGCTTTCCCTGACGAATTGTTCTAGTCCCGCGTTGGCATTCGCATCTGCATTGCCCCATTGAGTCCCGCCAGAGTGTAGCCACAGCGCTTGCGAAGGAGATGGAAATGGGTTTAGCCCAAGACTTGTCTGATGTTGCGCTCGCATTCGATTGTCCGAATTGCTCGCATCCGGCGGTAAGGAAGGGCTCTGCGCTAAGGACGATCGCGCACTTCAGATGCGACGGGTGCAACGCCAAGGTACGGATCACCTATCCGCAGAAGCTAGCGATCTTCGAAAAGTACAGGCTATTAGCCGCCCAAGGGGCATTGCGATAAGACGATCCGGAAACGCGTCGCCAATGGCGGTGACGCGGACCAGATGCAAAAGGTCGATGCCCCTGGTGGGTCTCGCTAAAGAAATGGCCCACCGGCAACTGGCCGGGTTAGAAAGCCCGGCAGATAAAGCGTGGTCGTGGTTGTGGTCGTGGAGGTCTCGCCCGAAGTTCCGCTCGCGTCTGGGCAAAGGAAAGGCCGGCGGAAAGCGCCAACACGGCCGAGGTCAAAACGATTCGTTTCGTATTCCTTTCTCCTGTCTTAAGCGCACGACGCGCTCACAAACCAGCATGCGGACAGAAGGAATGTTCTACTGATGGGGCTCACCCTCGGAATCGTTCCGCGTGCCAGTGGATCTTGCCGTCAGGCCGGCGTGATCGTGAGATCCTCGCTTACTCGAACATGATCCGAGAGGTTCCTCTTTCTGCGATCGACATTCTCCGAGCTTCTTGGATCCGCTCGGCCTGTTGTTTGGTATAGGGGCCTATCGGCCGGGTCTTTTCATGGCCGCGGCGAACCCGACAGTACCAGTGGCCGCTGTCAGAGAAGATCTCAACCGAGGTCGGTGCATCGTTGGCCGCCTCCTTGGCGACCTCGCTGATGAATTTCACGACCTTTGAACGGTGCCGGGCGGGTGCAACCGTGCGCAAACCACTGGTGACGCTAAGTTCCTGCTGCACTGGGGACATGGTCGAACTCCTGTCGGTCATTTGCTTGCGCTCCCTCCCACCGGCGCTGCGCAGCATTCAGCGCAGAGCTGGGTGGATAATCTCGAAGCCTATTGCTCTGACTAGCTATCTAGCAAACGAAATTGATTGACATTTAAATGCAATTTTTATGCTATATGTTTTATGGACATTGAACTCGCCCGGACTTTCATCGAGATCGTTTCGACAGGGAGTTTCATTCGGGCATCGGAGCGCTTGAATGTCGCCCAGACGACCGTAAGCGCACGGATTCGCAACCTCGAGCAGCAATTGGGCCGCGCGCTTTTTGTTCGCCACAAAGGCGGAGCTTCTCTCACCCCGGCCGGTGAGCAATTTCTGCGCCACGCCCCGATGTTCGTCCAACTATGGCAACGCACCCTTCACCAGGTTGCCGTGCCCCCGGGACGTCGAGCTGTTCTGACGGTCGGCAGCGAAGTCAGCCTAGCGCAACCTCTTCTGCTCGATTGGGTCCGATGGATGCGCGGGTCGCTTCAGGATATTGCACTTCGAGTACACGTCGATGTGCCGAAGGATTTGATCAATCAGGTCGCGTCAGGAATGGTCGACTTGGCTATCATGTACGCGCCCCCCCACAGACCGGGTTTGAAGATCGATCTGCTTCTGGAGGAAAAACTCGTCCTCGTGACGACCAATTCCGAAGCGCGCCTCCTGGACGAATCCGATTATGTTTATATGGATTGGGGGCCGGATTTTGAACTTCACCACGGGATGAATTTCCCAAGTGCTGCGCCGGATCTTTCTTTCGATCTCGGTCCGCTCGCACTGAGCTATGTTCTTGCGACTGGCGGCTCCGGATATTTCAGGATGAGTTCTGTGCGGCCTCACATGGAGGCCGGCCGGCTGCACCTTGTGCCTGAAATGCCGCAGTTCTCCTATCCGGTTTACGCGGTGCAATCCGCAAGTGCGGACGAGAGCGTGGTAGGTCCTGCCCTGGCAGGATTGCATTCCGTCGCGAGCGCCGACATCAAATTGTAGGAGTTGTTGGGCGTCTAAAGGTCCGCTTGGATTGACGGGAACAGAAGGTCGACCGTTGTTCCAATCCCTCGCTCACTCTTTATCCGGATCCGACCACCAACCATTTGCGCCAATGCCTGCACTTGCAACATCCCTATCCCGGTGCCCTTCTCACCCTTCGTCGTGAAGAAAGGATCGAACACCTTTCGCAAGACTTCCGGAGCCATGCCGCAACCATTGTCCTTGACGCGAACGCATGCGTAGGTTTCGGGCCCGGGCAGGTCAGGCGTCGGGGCCGTCTGCACCAATCGCTCAGTGGTGACGCGGATCTCCCCGCCACTTGGCATCGCATCTCGTGCGTTCATTACGAGATTAAGCACTGCAGAGTCGAACAGCGCCGGGTCGATCAAGCAGTTCGGGATATCGGAACCAAGCTCCAGCTTGACGCGGACATCGGGGCCTGCGCCATATCTCAGGAAAGGCTCAAAAGACCTGAGGAATTCATTCAAATTGCCAGCGTGGATTTCGAGTTCCTGATGTTTTGCGAAGGCCAGTACCAGTGACGTCAGTTCGATACCTCGATCGATTCCCTGCCGCGCTGCAGCAATGTAGGTCCTCACGCTTTCGGGCTCCTCGGCTCTTATTTCGGCAAGCCTCAGGCCGGATCCGATGACTGCCAGGAGGTTTCTGAAATCATGGGCAATACCGCCAGTCATCTCGCCTAAGGCGGCAAGCCGATGTGTGGCACGCTCACGTTGTTGGGCTGCGGCCCGAGCACCGAGAGGCATATCTACCTGACGCTCGTCGCGCTTCGCTCGTGTTTCATTATCGTATGGAAACGCGCTGCCGGTCATGATGGTCGCCCCTATCGATCGTTGACGACAAACAGGAAACTCGGGCTCCCATTCGCATCGTCGTTTGGGTTCTCCTGTTGCTGGTGTCATGCATCCTGCACGCATGCCTAGGCGCGCCGCACGATCCCTTTCGTCATGATGTCTTCGACCATCGGAAAGGCCTTGACGGCCTCTTCCGGTAGGTCTCCCTTCGCTCCGGTTAGCTCCGTCCAGTCATGCGCCTCGGGCTCGCCGACGACGATACGACCGACCATTCCAGCATGCTCATGCGGAATGCAGTAATAATCATAGACCCCCTGCTCGGTGAAAGTAACCGAAAAGCTTTCGTCGGGCAGTAGATAGTCAGAATCCCAAGATTTTGCCGCTTTGGGCATGCGGAGCGGCCGCTCGAAGTTTGTGGGATTGTATGCCGTCGTCGTGTGCGAATTGCCGGGATTGAGATTGGTCCAGCGGATCGTCTGTCCTGGTTTGATCAGAATGCCTATCGGGTCGAACCAGACGTGTGAACCGTCGTCGCGCCCTTGCATCTTGACTTCGATCATCTCGCCACCCAACACGGCCAGAGAAGAGAGGGAAAGGGCGGCGGCGAGCCCGCCGCCAGCGCCCAGTATCTCACGACGCGTCAGTGTCATTTGGCGACCTGTGCCTCGTCAGCCGCCGAAACATGCCACAGCACGACATGGACATGCGGCTCTTCTACCCCCGGATGACCGGCATTGTAGTAGACGTCCACATGGTCGACATTGCCGCCGGGTGAAGCGAGGTCGTCAAAACGCTTGTCCGGATTGAGGTCTTTGATCGGCAGCATGTAAATCGTGCTGACAAGCTCGCCATCGTGGTCATAGGCAAGGAATGGTCCGGCAGGCAATGTCGTCGGATCGACGAAAAGTTGGCCCATGCCGGGCAGGAAGTCGGGCAGTTTCACAAGCTTGCTGACCTGTTCGTAAGGAGCGGCTGGCGGAGCTTTGGTGACCTCATTCGCCGCCATGGCGCAAAGCGAACTGCCCACTGTCAAGGCAACTGCGAGGACGAGTTTTTTCATCACGGCATCTCCTGGTTGAAATAAAAATTGCGACGGCTGAAGATCTGGAAGTCCGTCTAAAAATTCGATTTTCACTTTCTGACACGGCATGTTCGCGCCCAGCTAGCAAGCAGGAGACTGTTCTGTTCGTCAAACGAAAATAACTGGCATTTAAAAGCATTATTTCTGCTAGTCAGGCCCGTACCTGTTTTGCTTGATTTTCAAAAAATTTTCCACTACCTCTGAATTGCTTTGAATATTTTCAGCCTCAATTTCCGGCGGGAGCCTAACGCCTCAAAACGGGCCATTAGCCCGGACGCGAGAGAGTTCGCGTCCGGGACAGCCAGCCTCATCTCCACTCCTCAGTCCACTGAGAGCTCTGTCCTGCTTGACCAGTGCGGCGGAACGCTCATTTGCGATCGCGTCTGGATCGACACGGAGGTTGACCCTGATGATCTCCCCCATCCTGTCAGAAGAAGACATTTCGCTTGATCTTGTGACGAAGGGAAAGCAATCAGCCTTGTCAAAAATTGCGATCAGGATTGCTCGGAGAAATGGGCTTGACGAGCAGATGGTTATCCGTGGTCTTTTCGACCGTGAGTGTCTCGGCTCGACGGGCATCGGTCGTGGCGTCGCGATCCCCCACGCTCTGCTCGGTATGATCTCTTCGCCTGCCGCGTCTTTGACACGTTTGGCTCAGCCTATCGATTTCGACGGCCCGGACGACAATCCCGTCGACCTCATTTACACTATACTTTGGCCGGCCTCTGCCACGTCCGCCTTCCTCCCTGCCCTTTCCCAAATATGCCGGCTGCTTCGGGCATCTCAGGTTCGGGCGCGACTCCGACAGGCACGGACATCCGATGAGGCGTTGGCGATTCTCGAAGCTAAGCCGGTTCCGGCAATTTCCACCAATTTGCATACTTGCTGCTTCGAGCCTGGCGTTCTGGTGTCCAGGCACCTGAGCAATGCCTGGTCAGATGGCCATGCTCGACCAGCGCCTTCAGATGGTCCTTGATCGTGTTGCGGCTCGCGCCGCTGACCCTCGCGGTCTCGGCCACCGTAGCCCGGCCATGCTCACTCGCCAGTTCGAGGATCGGGACCGATGACTCCGGCAGCGCAGCGAGCATGACCTGCTCGCGCTCCATCTTCTTCTCGAGGTGCTGTTTTTGGCTCTGCAAGGCCCGCAGGAAGAACTCCAGCCATGCGTTCCAGTCCGGCGCATCCATCCGGATCGTCCCCTGCGTCCGCCGAAGCGACAGGTAATAACTTCCTTGTTCTGCTCGATCACGCTCTCCAGCGAGCTTGTAGGGCACGTAGGGCATAGCCCGCGCGCAGCAGCAGCGTCGTCAGGTGATGCCGCCATGGCCGTTTGTCCACCTGTTTCCATCCAATTGTCGTTCTGCGCAACGCTCCTAACAGAGGATGGCCGGAAGGGGCCGTAGCGTAATCCAAGCGCACCTCCGCGCACATCGCTAGCAAGCATCGCACATCGCGGAATCGCCAGATCTACAGTAAGCGTTTGTTATCCTTGCGCTTTGTGAGTTGTGGCCTTTCTGTTCCAAACTCCGTTTCTAACCTCCACAAACGATGAAGCTCGGCCATCGTGCCGCGCTGCTCAGTCTCCTTTGACACGCGCGGTGAACGGCGAGCGACCGCACCCCTAAACCTCCAGAACAAAGACTGCTCCAGATTGGTATCGAGTTCGTGGCGTCGCCGTGGTTCCGCGCAGTTGCGGGTTGCGCCGACGTATCTTGCACGGCAAGCTGCCTCGAAGCACTCCAGCGATCGCACGTGGCCGCTCCAATGAGGCTGTTCTGGATCTTCAGAGTCTGGCGTTCCTTCTCAGCCGCTGGCCTGCTGATCGGAACACTGTTCTTTGCGGCCTCGCTCACCCCTACGCTGCTTCCACGCACGTTTGTGACGCAAGGCGTTCTATCCGGATGTTCTTTCGCGGCCGGATATGGGCTTGGCGTGTTCGGGCGCTGGCTGGCCGACTATCTGGAGTTGCCCAAGCCCACCGGCCGCATCTTGCGGGCCATCAAACTCGTCGCTGCGGCCACCTGCATCCTGGTTGCCGTCGCGTTTCTCTGGCAGGCTTCGGAATGGCAAAATTCGATCCGGCAGCTCATGAGGCTCGAGCCGGTAGACACTGCGCACCCCCTGAAGGTCGGTCTGATCGCGTTGCTGACCTTCGTGCTCTTGATCCTCTTGGCGCGATTGTTTCAGGTCACGTTCCTGTTCATCTCGCGAATGCTTGGCCGGATCGTGCCGAAACGCGTGTCATACGTGATCGGCATTGCCGCTGCGGCTGCGTTGTTCTGGACGGTGGTCAACGGCGTTTTCTTCAGATTTGCACCATGCCGCGGATTCGTCCTTCCAGGCATTCGATGAACTGATCGAGCCCGAGACCCAACAGCCTGCCGACCCCAGCAAGACCGGAAGCGATACCTCGCTGATCGAGTGGGATGAGCTAGGAAGGGCGGGACGGGAGTTCATCGCGACCGGACCGACCCCGCCGAGTCCGCCGCTGCGCTCGATCGCGCCTTGGCGGCGGCAAGGCGATCTGTGGGGCTTGATCCTGTCAACATCCGGGGACGCCAGGCGGAAATGGTTGCGCTCTATTACCACAAGGAGATCGATGCCGCATTGAAAGTGGGCAAGCAGACTTTGACCATCAACCCGAACGACACCGAGTTTATGGGCGAATATGGAGAGCGCCTGGCGGTTTCTGGAAATTGGCATGAACGATGCCAGTTGATAGCGGAGGCGCGTCAGAAGAACCCGGGGTCAGGCTACTATGACGTGGATCTGGCCCTTTGCTCGTATTTCAGCGGGGATTATACGCAGGCAGCCATGTGGATCAACAAATCGCCATTTCCGTCGAATCCGGTCTATCATTTGCTTGCCGCTGCCGTTTTCGGCGAAGGAGGATACAAAATCGCAGCTGATCGCGAGGTCGCATGGCTGAACCAAAATCAACCTGATTTGGTGAAGAACATGCGCCAGGTGGTTTCGGCGCGGTTGGCCCGTTCGCAAGATGTCGAGTTTTTCCTCGGCTCGCTAAGGAAAGCGGGCCTTGGCGATCGTGTCCCAGGGAGTGGTGTAGCTGACGGCTTGGTCGCCGCGCTCTCCGGCATGGGCCGGGATGATCAGCGTGCCACGGCTGGTAGGCTGATGAGCGGATCATCGCTCATTTGGCTGATGGTTTCCAGTGTCATGTATCTGGCGCGCTGGACAGCCCATTCATCGTTCTGCTCGAGCAGGAGCGCGCCGACGAGGCGAACGATGGCGTCGTCGTTGGGGAAGATGCCGACGACCTCGGTGCGCCGCTTGATCTCGCCGTTGAGGCGCTCGATCGGGTTGGTCGAG
>NZ_AZUX01000020.1:0-130694 GCF_000513915.1 Mesorhizobium sp. WSM2561 | reverse complement strand
AAAGGAGACTGGTATGGATGTCTTGGCCCATCATTCGACGGAGCTTGTGGTGCTTCGCATCGCACTCATGGCAATTGCATCAATGGTTGCTGAGCAATCGGNTGACCCAGATCGGGCATTGGCTGACATGGAAGAGCNGGCACTGTCCACGTTCGATCATATGGAGATCGATTTTTCCGGTTTCGAAGGGGACATCGCTGTTGCCAAGTCTCACATGCGGTCGTCGCTGGCGTCGCTCTTTTCTGGGATATCGCTCCGCGGCTAACCCGCCACGAAAGCTATATACGCGACCGGCGTCCCGGCCGGCGGGATCGGCCGTAGGTCCTTCATGACCAACTCGACGCCGTCGATGACGAGTGTGTCCGTCATGGCGGAGACGATCGAGGTACTGCGAAAGTGATCTGGTTGTCGGTCGCCACAGTGAGGGTGCCGTCGACGTATTTCTGAGACACGCGGCGCCTCACCGCATCGAGTGGATAGACCGTCGTCACTGGCTCGCCCGGTATCCATGGCGTCGACGGATCTGGCGGCGCTGTGACCGTGCGGGTTAGCATGACAACGCCCTGCTTGAACTCGCCGAGCATCTCGCTCGCGAACTCCTGATGCATCTCGTCATAAAAACCGGGCCATCAGACGACCAGAATATCGGGCAGGCCATACATCGCGCCGATCAGCGGCGCCAACAGCCCGTCTATGGTAGTCGAGACGCATCCGGGGCAAAAATGTTGCCGCTGTCGCCGGGGTCAAAGAACTCCCGCTCGATGCCCTCAATACCTTCAGAGCCGAAGCGGTGTGTTTGCGGGCGAGATCGGAGAGTGTGGCCTTGGCCTGCTTCCTTGCCCGCGAGCGCGCTCCTGATGGCCTTCCAGCCCCTGTGCGCCGGCCGCCGCGCTGGTTGGTGGCCATGCTTTGATTTCCGTTTGATTTTCGCCGTCTATTCAAACTCGCAGGCGAGATGAGCCGTATGTTGCCCATCCCGCCCCACGGTCTTTCGCTCAGGGGTTATGCTTGCTGCCGAGATGGCCGCTTTGGCGCGGGTTCTCTGCTCGTCGTATTCAGCCCGTTCTGCGGCACCAACGGCCCGCTCACCTTCCTCTGACGCGCTAAGGCTTTCGTACGACTCCAGCAGCCATTCTAGCTCGGCTTTGATCTCAGCTCGGGTCATGCGGCCTTCCGCTTCTGCGCTTCCCGCTGCCAGTGCTTGGCAGCCGCTGGCGTAATTTGGCGCCAGAGACTCCCTCGTGCTTAGCTTCTTGATCAGCCGCCGCTGCCTCCAATTCAAGCCGCGCCAAATGGGCTTTGATCTCCTCAGGCTCGGCGTGCTCCAGCCCGACGACATTGTTCCTCGTTTCCTTCAATGCAACGATGATCTCGTCGAGCTTCGCATGGATGGCAGCGGTGTCGCGGTAACCCTGGATCAGTACGACCCCGGTAATCACTATCGCAGCTACAGAAAGCGCATAGGTGATTACGTTTGTGAGCCCGAAAGGAACCATCGCAGTGCACGCTATCATCGCGACGATCAGCACATAAAAACCGGGCGGACGGGATAGAAAGTCGGCGATCACAAAGAGAAATCGGTTCATGCGAATCCCCAATAAACCACGTAATCCCGATTGGGGCCGCATTTCGGGTATCGTCAATGGCGCAAATCACGCAGCTTGATTGCGCCGCCGCGCCTCTTGCTGGCGTCGGCGCTCGTTGCGCTTGGCAGCCCAAGAGAAGTCGTCATGTTCCGACGAAAGAATCTTGGCGAACGCGCCGTCGGCGATCCACGAATTCAGGCTGTCCCGTTCGCCCGCATCTTCCGTGATCGTAGCCGAAACATCCCTGATTCATGATGCAACAGCCTGATTTCGGCGCTTTCGCTATTCTGCGAGGCCCTGCGGGCGAGAATGATCGCGATTTGCTGCAAAGCCCGGTTTTTTCTATCCCGTCCGGTGTTCGGGTGGATGCCCTCCACCTTGAAGCACCAGCTGCGGAATGACTTGCCGCCGACCTTGGATCTGGCCCGGGCGAGGACGCTCGGCGCTCCTTCTCATTGCCAACGGCGAGCAGCCATTCGTTGCAGCGCCTCGAGCTCGCTGATCTCTTGTCCCGACCGCAGGGTGCCGATCCGGTTCCAGAACGCCCTTCGCTCCTACGCTAGCGGGTCTGCCTTAGGGTCGAGCTTGTCGCCCACCTCTTTGCACCACCCGAGCTTATCGGTGTATGTGTGAACATTGGGCAGCTGCTGGGCCGGCCGGCCCGACATGTTCATGGCTGGCGCGCTCGATCTCGGCCGCGCGGATGAAGCGCTCCGCGATTTCACCGATGTTCATGGCGCGCCTCTTTTTCCTGGCTGTTCTGCTCCTCGCCGCCGTCCGTCCGGTTGATTGTCACCGTGCACGTAATCAGGGTGTTCCAGTCCGGGCCGTGTTCAATGACGTTATGGAGCTCGGAAATTTCTTCCAAAAAGTGCTCGATCGTGATGGGGCCGTTCTGGTGGTCGTAGACGAGAACAGCTTTCCAGCGCTTGTCGCCATGAAGCGATACGACGTTACTCATGCCGAATTGCTCCTGCGGTCATCGAACAAATCCGGCTGGATGCTCGCGGGCCAAATGCCTTGACCACCCGCTCGTATAGCATACCGACAAATGCAAATATTAGTGGCACGACGCCGCGCAGATCCTGGGCAATGAACTGCAGCTCGCCGAGCGGGCAAACATCCCACATCGTCAGCCAGTCGCCGGCGCGGCGCTCGAGTATCTCAGGGCACGCCCGCACCATGTCGGATGCGGCCCAAAATAGAACCTCGTCTAGTTGGCCCTTGTTGTTGTCGGTCTCGGCCAAGGTCGAAAGCACCAGGCGCAAGTGCCCTTCCCCGTGCCGGCGTATGATGCGAGCCAGCGTCTCGACCGCGCGCGCCTCTCCCGGCTCCAGATAGCGATGCCGGTCGACAATCTTGATGCCGAGCTCATCACATAGGGCTTGGACGCGCGGGTCGGTCAAAGCATCCCCGCTTCCTGAGCGCATGTTGCACCGTCGACGGATCACGAACAGCAACCCTATCTGCCCCCTAGGCAAGCTCGGCTTCAGCACCATCACGGCGCACATGGCCGCGTCTCGCGTTGCCACGATACTATACTGACGCGACGGTCCTCTCATCTCGGCATACGTGCAGCCGTGCATGGCATACGTGCAGCCGTGCATGCGGGCCACGAGGTCGATGACATGCCGAGCCGTCACCAGCTTGACCACCGTTGCAAATCTCAGGCGTGGCCCCTGGAGCGGGTTCTGGCTTCGGCGGCTTGGGAAACGGCGCAGACCTTCATGCCCGCACCTTCCTGCGCTCGACGGCCACCTGCTTACCTTTGACAATGTCGGAGAACGCTTAAAAAGGACGCTCACAACGGAACACGAAATCCGCCGCATCCCGGGTGACTACTTAGTTGTTGCCTTGTCGGTTTTTCTTCGGTTTCGCTACCAATGCAGCAGGAGGAGCGGTTTCAGCCTTAAGTCGTTGCTCTCGCAGCCGAGCAGTCTTTGCATCTCGTGCTGCGCGCTCAATGTCTGTTAATGCCCTTGCAGCATCCGACGTGCGCTCCTGCCTATCGTATTTTTCTTGATGGGTTAAGCCTTGTCTTTCCCGCATTTCCTGTCCTCGATCTGACGGTATGGCGCTCTGTTGGCGACCCGAACGATCGTCGCGAGATCGTGTTCCCCCCAGACAACGAAAAAGCCCGCGCCTCTGGCGGAGCGCGGGCCCGATGTTCCGGTAGCCGAGTGCTATTCTTCGAAATGCGGGCCACGTGACACCCACCAGGAACTTAAGTGGGTGTCCCAGCATTGAGGGAGACCTGAAGCCGCCCCCTCCTTTTCAAGGAATTCAAGCATGGCCAAGACAACCAGACAGTCGTCGGGCAAGCCCGCGACGATCCATGATCAAAAGCTCGTGCGGGGGAACGGAGGCGAGCTTCACCAGATCGCCGAAGGCGACAGCGAGATCCTGACGACCGCACAAGGCGGCCCAGTGGCCGATGACCAGAATACTTTAAGGATTGGCCAGCGCGGACCGTCACTAATCGAAGACTTCCACTTCCGTGAGAAGATTTTTCATTTCGATCACGAGCGCATTCCCGAGCGCGTCGTGCATGCACGCGGCTATGGCGCGCACGGCTTCTTCGAGACCTATGAATCGCTAGCGGCTTACACCCGCGCGGATATCTTCCAGCGTGCCGGCGAGAAGACGCCGGCCTTCGTGCGGTTCTCCACGGTGGCCGGTTCGAAAGGCTCGTTCGACCTGGCGCGGGACGTGCGTGGGTTCGCCGTCAAATTCTACACCAACGAAGGCAATTGGGATCTCGTCGGCAACAACATCCCAGTTTTCTTTATTCAGGACGCAATCAAGTTTCCCGACGTCATTCATTCAGTGAAGCCGGAGCCTGATCGTGCCTTCCCGCAGGCGCAATCGGCACACGACAATTTCTGGGACTTCATCAGCCTGACGCCCGAATCGATGCATATGGTCATGTGGGTCATGTCGGATCGGGCGATACCTCGGTCCTTCCGGTTCATGCAGGGATTCGGCGTTCACACGTTCCGGCTGGTCAATGCGAAGGACGAATCCACCTTCGTCAAATTCATCTGGAAGCCGAAGCTCGGCATGCAGTCGGTCGTTTGGAACGAAGCGGTCAAGATCAACGGCGCTGACCCCGATTTTCATCGACGCGACCTCTGGAATGCCATCCAGTCTGGTGATTTCCCGGAATGGGAGCTCAACCTCCAGCTCTTCGATCAGGACTTCGCGGACAGTTTTGACTTCGACGTTCTGGATCCGACCAAGATCATTCCGGAAGAAATCCTCGCGCCGGTCCCGGTCGGCCGCTTGGTGCTCGATCGTATGCCCGACAATTTCTTCGCCGAGACCGAGCAGGTCGCGTTCATGACGCAGAACGTACCGCCCGGCGTCGACTTTTCCAACGATCCCCTGCTGCAGGGTCGAAACTTCTCCTACCTGGACACGCAACTGAAGCGTCTCGGCAGCCCCAATTTCACCCATATCCCGATCAACGCACCCAAATGCCCGTTCCACCACTTCCAGCAGGATGGCCTCATGGCGATGCGCAATCCGGTCGGCCGCGTGAACTACCAGCCGAATTCATTCGGCGAAGGCCCGCGGGAATCGCCGCAGCACGGTTTCCGGTCGTTCGCCGAGGCGGAGGAAGGCCAGAAAGTCCGTCTGCGCGCAGAGAGCTTCGCCGACCACTACAGCCAGGCGCGACAGTTCTTCAACAGTCAGACCGCGCCTGAGCAGAAGCATATCGCCATGGCGCTGTCCTTCGAGCTCTCCAAGGTCGAGACAACGGTTATCCGCGAGCGCATGGTGTCGCATCTCCTCAACATTGATGAAGGCTTGGCAGAAACTGTCGCTGACAAGCTTGGCATGAAGCAATTGCCCAAGCCCGCGGATGCGGCGGTCGCGCCGAGGGACGATCTCGAACCATCGCCGGCGCTCAGCATCATCCGGAACGGGCCTGACAGTTTTGCTGGCCGCAAGGTCGGTGTGCTTGTCAGTCCCGGCGCCGATGCAGCGCTGCTGAAGAACCTCCAGGCAGCGATCGAGAAGGAAGGCGCAGTGATGGAGGTCATAGCGCCCAAGGTGGGCGGCGTCGAGGCGGCGGATGGAAGTCTCATCGCTGCAAAGCACATGATCGACGGCGGGCCATCGGTCCTGTTCGACGCAGTAGCGCTGATCCTCTCCGAGGAAGGAGCGGAGCGCCTGACGGGCGAGGCCGCCGCGCGCGATTTCGTTGCCGACGCTTTTGCTCATTGCAAATTCATCGGCTTCACGTCGGGCGCCGTCCCGCTGCTGCAGAAGGCCGGCGTCGAACCGGAAGCCGATGAAGGCATGATTGGTCTCGATGATCCCAAGGCGATTACCGGTTTTATCGAGGGCTGCCGCAAGCTGCGTCTCTGGAGCCGGGAAATGGCCGTCAAACTCTAGCGATGGTGACGGAGTTTCTCATGCAGATCATTCGAACCGAAGTTACCCAGGCAACCGCCCAGACCGGACAGCCCATCCTGCGCGTGATCTTCTGCGGCGAAGGCGGTGACTGCGTTGCCGTCGACCTGGCACGCGTTGACGGCGGAAACAACGAGGCCGCTATCAATCGAGCGAAGGCGGTCCTGGTCCAGATCGCGACCTTCGATTTGGCTGTGAACGACTATGATGCCCGAAGCAATGGCAATTTTGACGAAGTCGCCGTCACAGCGGCGAATGACGAAAACGGCGGGCTCTATATCTTCGAGTATCGGCGGACGCGGCCGTCAGGTTCTTCCCTCCAGGATGCCAAGTTTAGAGGCTGCGCGGGAGGAAGCGGTTCGATGCGCTATCGATCTTCTGGTCGACCTTCAGCCGGGCACGGACGATCTTTCAGGTTGGCTCGTGCGCCTGCGCGACGAGAACGGCGAGCTGCTGTACGCCATCGACGTGCAGGAGGCGCAAGCGGCCCGCCTGACAAGACCATGAACCGGCAACGGCTAAAGGCGGATTGGCAGAGATGCGAGGCTAAGGCGGGACCTCCCGGGCTACGCCCGCGCTCAGATAGAGACCATGCATCACCCCACCGCGGCCGCGGCTGATCATGGCCGCCCTAGGCCTGGTACACGGTCCGCTTGGTGAGAATTCCCTACATCTTTGCGTTGACATGCAGCGCCTGTTCGCGCCGGGCGGGCCTTGGGCCGTGCCGTGGGCGCAAAACGTGCTGCCGGTCATCGAGGAATTGACCGCAAGACATCCGCAGCAAACGCTGTTCACACGTTTTGTTCCGGCCGCTCGGCCTGGCGAAGGACCGGGCATGTGGGCGCGGTATTATCAGCGTTGGGCCGAGGTCACCCTTGCCAACATCGATGCCGGCCTCGTCGATCTGATGCCTTCTCTGGCGCGGTTCGTGCCGCCGGCAAGAACGCTCGACAAGCATGTCTATTCGCCGTGGACTGAAGGCCGGCTCGACGCGATGCTCAATGGGTCAGGGATCGACACGCTGGTCATCACCGGCGGCGAAACCGACGTCTGCGTGCTTGCCACGGTCCTCGGCGCCATCGACCGTGGTTTTCGTGTCGTCCTTGCGACCGATGCCATCTGCAGTTCGGTTGACCAGACGCATGAGGCACTGTTGGAGCTCTACCGCTCTCGCTTCAGCGAGCAAGTCGAGGCGGTGATGATCGAAGAGGTTCTGGAGAACTGGCGTTAGCCGGAGCTGCCGAGGGAGACGACCATGAAAAGCTTTTTCCGGGACAATGGACTGACGATCGCCCTGGTGGCGATGTTCTTGTTCAGTGCGATTGGCATGATCTGGTCGGGTCATGCGGCCTACAATGAAGAGCTTCAGAACCACGGTTCGGCATCGATTGGGCTGCTCTCCTATCTTGCGAGCGGCGACTTCCTCTCGGCGCTGTTCGAGAACTGGGAAAGCGAATTCCTGCAGATGTCGGCCTATGTCATGCTGACTGCAATGCTGTTCCAGCGCGGTTCCGCCGAGTCTCGTGATCCCGATGATCCCAACCGGCCCGAGGACGAACTTCCGACCGCCACCCGCAGGCGCAACCCGATCCTGTCGTGGCTCTATTCATACTCGCTGGGCTTGGCGCTGGCCCTGCTGTTCATCATCTCATTTGCCTTGCATTGGTGGGCGAGCCTGGCGGCCGCGAACGAGGAGGCGCTTCGGCACGGCGGCGAGGTTCAATCCCTGGGAGACTATCTTCTCGACGCCCAGCTATGGTTCGAGTCCTTTCAGAACTGGCAGTCGGAATTCATGTCGACGGCCGTCCTGGTCCTGCTGTCGATTTTCCTACGCCACAAGGGCTCCCCGGAATCAAAGCCAGCCGGCGCGTCAAACTCCGAAACCGGCGCATGAGTCTCCGCGTGCAGGCAACGCTCGCTATGCTTCGGCAATCGGGCGGTGCCGGCAACGGTCGCGAAAGTGGTCGTTGAAGAACCGGCCCTTTACGAAGGCGTTTCGGAACGCCGCATAGGTCTCCGGCGGCACAGCCTCGTAGTCATAACGCGTGCCGCTCGCGACGAACCACACCGAGAGAACCCTTGTCTCCGGATCGTACTCGGTCTTGCGGATTGACGTTGGTGGCATGATATCGGCGCTCTATACGAGCGCCATTGGCATGTAGCGGGCGATCACCGTGTCCTGCGGGAACCGCCGTTCTAGCTCGGCGCGCCGTTTGCGCCAGTCCGGCAGATCGACATCATCCACCATCACTTCGAAGATGACGATTTCATCTGTGCTGGACTGCTCGCCATCCTGCCACTGACCTTCCGCGGGCGCCTGCAGGTAGGCTGTGACGCCGTCGAAACGGCTGGCCAGGTCTTCCTTCACACGGTCGAAATCTTCCCGGCCAAATGGGCGACCGGTGTTGTCCGCGCGGGGAAGCAGGATCTGGACGAGGTGCAGGGCGACCGCTCAATGAAAAGCGGTCACCGATTCCAAAGAACGACGCGTTCCCTTGCCTGGTCGGAGCCGCTTGACCTTCTCGGGCCGGCGAGACAGTCGGCGAGCGATTCGCGCCGTCCGCCTAGCGCATCAGGCCCGCCGCTCGCAGGGCATCTTCAATGATCTTCTTCACGCCGGGCTGGCGCGATTGATGGATGGCAGTCGGCTGCGGGGGCTTCGTCTTCGCATTTTGTATACTTGGCGCCGGTGACTGGGGTAGTTGCCGTTGGCTGGCGGGCAATTGCGGCCTCGATTTCCGGGAGGCGCTATCCTCGGTTGCCGCGATCCCCCAAAACTGCGCGATCTCGCGTGTGGAGGCGATGCCGACATCAAGCATATAAGGTCCCGGAGCGCCGAGGCCGTTGCCGAGCGGCGTGCCGTGGCCCATCCCGGCGATCATGTTGATTTCGATCAAGGCATCTCCCGCCCCGTTACGCCAGACCTGCTTTGCGTGCGGTCCGGCAGCTTCCCGACGCGTCGGCGCTTTCTCAAGCCGGTGGACTCCCCGCCACTGGCCTGCGATCGCTTCCGCGTTGGAAGGCGAAACCGTGTGGTCAGCGGCACCGTGCCAAATCGAAATCCTCGGCCACGGTCCCCGATGATCCGATGCGCCGCGGAGGGCCCGTTGCAGATCCTGTTCCGAAGGACCGCCGTGGCCGCGCATGCGATCGAAGGCCTCCGGGATTGTCGTTGCGCTGCCGTAGGGCAGGCCGGCAATTAACGCACCGCCGGCAAACACTTCCGGATAGGTCGCCAGCATGGCCGCTGCCATTGCGCCTCCGGCCGAGAGGCCGGTGATGAAGATTCGCCTTCGGTCGAGACCGTGGGTGACGACCATCGTCTCGATCATCTGGCGAATCGAAAGCGCCTCGCCCGAACCACGCTTGGTGTCGCCAGGCTGGAACCAGTTGAAACAGAGGTTCGGATTGTTGCCGCGTTGCTGTTCGGGAAAGAGCAGCGCGAAGCCAGCCTCGTCGGCGAGTTGGGACCAGCCGGAATGATGGTCATAGCCGGCCGCGTTCTGGGTGCAGCCATGCAGCACGACGACGAGCGGGGTGCCCTTGGATAGGTCATTGGGAATGTAGAACTTCGCTTCCAACCCGCCAGGATTGGTACCGAAGTCGGCCAGCGTCCGGAGGTGGTCTGACGCACCGAGGTCGGCGGGATGTGCGGCATGTCGCGCCTGCAGCGCGGCAAGGCGGGCGATGGTATCAGAGATTTTTCGCAATGGAGCCGTCCCTGTTGTGACGCCCGGAATGGACGGCCATCTGTGCAACGCACGTGCAGCAATATCGTTGCTGCGTTGCACAAAAACAAGGGAGCGCGGCGGGAGATGGAGTCCGGCCGATCCTCTCGGTCGGCCGGGAGTAGACGTCTTCAGCTTCGACTGGCTGTGAGATGGAGCGCGTCTTCTTCGTCGTCGCGCTGCTTGCCGCCTAACGCTGCCGCTGCGCTGGCGATGAACGCACCGATCATGAGAGAAAGCGCGCCAACCAGCGCGAAGCTGGCGCCGGCTTTTCTAGCTGTGTCGGCTGCTTCCTGTGCTTGGACTTTGGCCGCCTCGACCTGAGCAAGCACCGCATCAACCCGGGCAGTAGCATCCGCTTGCGACAAGCCAGTGCGAGCGGCCACGAGTTGGCCCAGATAAGTCTTGTCGTCGGCCGAGACTTCGCCGGCCGCCGCACTCGTAATGAGGATGCGGGAGGCTTGTGCGGCTGCTGTCGCATCGCCCTCCGCGCCCGGCGCCGCCAGCCTGGAAGGATCGTTCGGGCGGAACAGCGCATCGACGAAATACGACGCCGCGCCGCTGCCTCCGTCGTTCCCGGCGTTTGCGGTCGCCCCTGCCGAGGCACCCATTGCTGCTCCCGAGGCCACTGTCGAGGCCGCCTTGACGCCGGTGCCGATTGCCGCGGACAGCGCCGAACCGAGCACGAACACGACCAGAAGCGTCGCCAGCGCCCAAGCCATGAATCCGTGCGCAGTATCCCGGAAGAACGTCTCGTCCGTATGAATGCCGACCCATTTGGTGCGAAGGCGCCCGGTCAGGTAACCCCCGAGCCCGGATGACAACCATTGCACGATGACCAGCCAGATCGCAGTGGACACAGCGAAGGTGGTGACGCTGGCGCTTTCGTTGGACCATGGAGACACCATCGTGAGCCCGAGGCCGGACCCGAGAAGCATCAGGATGAACGTCAGGGTCGAGGCAGCGAAGGCGCCGGCGATGATCGGTCCCCAGTTGACTGCGGATGACGAGGACTCGACCGCCGCGGCGCCGTCGGTCGCCAGGATGGTTGATGCCATGGATTCCTCCTACCGCATGAACAGCGCGAGAAGGATGATGATCGGAATAGGAACTCCGAGCAGCCAGAGTAGAATGCCACGACCCATGATTGCCTCCTATCGAAAGACGGATGTTGGAAGTAAAACAGCCACCCCAACACAGTTGGGGTGGCTGGTGTGTGATCAGGCGGCCTTGGCCATTTCGTTGGCCGAGGCGTCCGCCAATCCGGTGAGCGCCTCGTCTGTCATAGACTCTTCGCCGAGCGTCTGTTCGATCAGCTTGGCGGCGTCGCTCATGCCCAAAACCTCGGCCCAGCGCTTCAGCGTGCCATAGCGGGTGATCTCGTAGTGCTCGACAGCCTGGGCAGCGGAGATCAGACCGGCGTCCAGTGCGGGAGTTCCCTTGAACTCCTCCATAATCTCCTCGCCCTCCTCGATGATGCCGTCGATCGCGGGACACGTCTTGCCCTGTGCCCGCTTGCCAAGGAGCTCGAAAACCTGCTGCAGGCGCTCGACATGACCGTCGGTTTCGTCCTTGTGCTTCTCGAAGGCTGCCTTCAGATCGGCCGATGAGGCGGCGCGCGCCATCTTGGGAAGCGCCTTCAGGATCTTCTTTTCCGCGTAATAGATATCTTTGAGCGTATCGAGGAAGAGATCATCCAATGTCTTTTCTTTCGCCATGGCGGATTTCCTTTTGGTTCCAGCGTTTTTTGTTGTCGCTCACGGGGTTGTGAAACGCATGCTCAACAAGCGCACAACGCCGGAAAGGTTCCCTTGAGACGTCTCGCTGCACGTCACTCTGACTTCGTGGGGTCAACCCCTGGTTCAATTCACTTCCCGCTCCGCCAGGCATTTCGCTATCGAGGGATCGCATCATGCTCTGATACTTGGCGTCTCTATCTGTCGAGCTTCTTGAGAATATTTTTGTCGGCGCAGCCTTGAACGAGCGCGCCTGACCTTGGGGATGCTGCTCGCCAAAGTCGCCGGCGGCGAGACCAGCCCTTCCACCTAAAAGAATTCTCTGCGAGAACGATGCCTCCCGCCAATCGTGACACCGCCTGGCCTCCGATCCGGTTGCTCCTGGCGGCCAACAATGCCCACGGCGAAATAGACGTCCGGTCGTTTTTCGAATTGGCGCGCTGGGGAAGACCAAGGAACAACGTCCAGCGGTGATGTCTGCGGGTCAACCGCGCGGTGGGCGCTCGCCGTCGCTTTCGCACAGGTAGTTGTGAATGTCGGTTGCAGCGACCGCTGCGTGCCCGAATGCGACCGCGAGCTGGTTGAAAGACACAGGAGGCGAATGGGCTTCGCTTTGGATAGTGAGGGCGCATCGCCTGGCTTGATCCGGCGACGCGAGTCCGACGGCGAGGGATATCTATGAGGAAGCCTGGATGATCAGACCGCCAAGACGACAGGGCGAATACGCGGATCGGGAGATCGATTGCCAAGAGGCCATGGAGCCCGGCTTTCAGGCTATCGTCGGTTGCATGCTGGAGCGGCTGGACGCCAAGAGGCACCAGCTCCCGACCGCCCACGCCCAGAATCCCCGCCGGCCGGCCGCGCCAAAGTTAAAACGCAATCAGCCGACCACCACGATTGGCTGAGATGGTAGAAAGCTGGTTATTCTCATTGGTCGCTCGAACAAGCCACTGAGGTCCTGGGCAGGGCAGTATCGCTATCACATGAACTCGTCGCATGAGGTGGCGCAGTGTTTCTGCAGACGGGGGATGTTTGTTTGCGGGCGCAGGTCTGCACCTGCATCCTTTGGCGCTTTCATACGTTTGCCCGCGAAGAAGATGCTCCGGGCCGGCAGCCATGTCGAAAAAAACAACCGACGACGCTTACGAAGATCAAGTGCAGCTTGAGCGGCGGGCCAGACGGCAGGGCCGCGGACGCAATGCCGAATGGCCGTCAGAGATCCCCAGCCGTGGCTGGAAAGACGTGCTGTGGCGGGTCTTTGCTGAAGTAAACGAGGACCGTGTTATGCTGATCGCGGCCGGGGCCGCATTCTATCTGCTCCTTGCCCTCTTTCCCGCGCTTGCCGCGTTCGTGTCCATCTACGGTTTTGTCGCCGATCCTCAGACCATCGCTGAGCACTTTGCGTTCCTTGGCGGCGTACTGCCTTCGGGCGGTCTGGACATTATCAGATCTCAGCTTGCGTCCTTGGCCGCTCAGAAGACTGGCGCGCTCAGCTTCGGCTTCATGTTCGGCCTTGCCGTCGCACTGTGGAGCACCAGTAACGGCATCAAGACGCTATTCGAAGCCATGAACATCGCCTACGAGGAGAGTGAAAAGCGCGGCTTTATCCATCTGAATCTTCTGGCCTTGGGCTTCACACTTGGCGCCATCCTCATCGGTATCGGCTTTATCGTCTCGGTGGGGATCGTGCCGGCCATGCTTGCGCTGCTGAACCTCGGCGGTTGGACCGAAGCCTTTGTGCGGATCTTTCGGTGGCCGATGATGCTGATCCTGGTCGGCCTCGGGATCACGCTGATCTACCGCTACGGCCCCAGCCGCGAAAGGGCAAAGTGGCAATGGGCGACATGGGGCGCCTTCCTCGCGGCTGGGGTGTGGATCGCGGTCTCGATAGGGTTTTCCTATTATCTTGAGAACTTCGCCGACTACAACGCGACGTATGGAGCCCTGGGGGCAGTCATCGGCTTGATGATGTGGACCTGGATCTCTGTGATTGTCCTGATTGTGGGGGCGGAGCTGAATGCCGAGATGGAGCACCAGACAGCCAAGGACACCACCACAGGTGCGCAGCAGCCGATGGGTGCGCGAGGTGCCACGGTCGCCGACACGCTGGGCGGATCGGCCGATGCTGCCAACCAGCAGTCGCGTTCGGGCGAGCGCAACACCTAATGCGCAGATCTCGTGAGATCTCCGCGCAACTTCGCTTGGCGCAGATCACTGACATCGGCATTGGCGACGAAGTTGCAAAGACCTTGGGCAATGACAAGTCAGATCAGCGAGCAAATGAATACCTTCAGGCGCAGTCTCCATCCTGCTCAGGTTCGGCGAATGGCAAGCGCGACATTGGCAGAGAACGGCGGCACATCAAGTTTCAGCCATGTCGGAATTCGCTTGCCATTCCCCCGTTTGCCTGCCGGCCGCGGTATCCCAGGCGATGACCCGATAGGTCCCGCGAGCCAACCCGGGCAACTCCAAGGCGGCCGGAACCGGCGCAGCATACCGTTTCGCCCGATCGTGTCGCGGCGAAGCAGCCAGACCTGGATGAGCACATGCGGGGTGCGGTTTGGCCACCGCATGCCGCCACCGGCGCCGCCGCTGCCAGGTGAGCCCATTGCAAATGGCGGAAATATTCTGTCGGCAGTTCCGGCGACGTGCAGATCGTCAATTTCGATTGGCAGAGACGGGATTTTGGCACAACGCTGTTGGAAAAAAGGTCGTGGCCGTGCAAAGTGACGCAAGGTTGACTGAACTCTCAGCAAGACGGCCTGTGTTGCCCACGGCTCTGCCGCTCCGTGACGCGGGCTCGTCCTACTCCTGACATCGCGCAGCCGCTTCCAGCGTTGTCGGTGTCGAGCAAAGTGCATGACTGAGACTGAGGCTCCCACGCAAAGCACAGGCGACCAAGATGACATCAGATTCAGACAAGGCTGAGGCAGTTGAGCAATTGCTCGATACACCGGACCTTGCCACCGCGCTGGAAAGCGAGCAGTTCAAAAAATTTCTTGACCAGGTGCCGATCGCTATCGCCGTGTCGGACTTAGGCGCGAAGGAGCGCGTCGTCTATGCTAATCCAGAATTCGAAAAAGTGTCAGGCCTGAAGGCAGCCGAGCTTAGCCGGCAAAACTGGGGAGCACTTTCCGGCATTGGCATCCACCAGCAGAAGGGCCGGCCTCTGCCCGAGGCCTTGGTCGAGGAAACCGATTTCGTCGGCACTTTCCGGCTGGAGCCCGTCGGGGCCAACCCGGCTCTTGTCGACGTTTATTCAAACATCATCGTGGACGATAACGGCACGAACTGCTTCCGACTGGTGGCTCTGGTCGACGTCTCATCCCATGGCGAATCTGAAGAAGCGCGATTGGTGGAGGAGCGCGTCCGCGAGAAGGACACCCTGTTGCGCGAACTGCAGCACCGGGTGAAGAACAACTTACAGATGATCACCGCATTGATCCGTCTAGAAACCCGTAACGCGACCGAGCCCGACCAGAAAAGATTTGAGAGGCTCGCCGGCCGCGTCGACGCTCTGGCGATCCTCTACCAGACGCTATCGGCAGACGAGCAGAAGGATGAGGTCGATCTCGGCGTTTATCTTAGCCAGATCGCCTCCGCGGTGATGGGGTCGCATGCAGTTGAGGGGATCCGCCTCGACATGAAGGTGGATACCTATCCGGTATCGATCAACGTCGCCATGCCAACGGGACTGGTCGTGAACGAATTGCTCACAAATGCACTCAAGCATGCATTCCAAGGGCGTGAAGGCGGGACGATAAAGCTGCACAGCATCGCCGATGGCGACGGCTGCCTGGTGATAGTTGCGGACGACGGTATCGGCCTGCCGGAAGGGGAGACATGGCCCAAGCCCGGCAAGCTCGGCGCGCTGATCGCGCGCTCGCTGACAGAGAACGCCAAGGCAAAGTTCAACGTCGCCTCGAGCGCCAGCGAAGGGACGAAGGTCACCATCGTCTTCACGCGATCGGCGGCAGCAAGCTGACAATTGCCAGAGGGCGGATGCTTCATGCTCCCGGCCTTTCCACCGCGGCCCCGGGGCGCTGTGCTTGGCACATTCACGTCGCCGTTCTTCAGGTATGCCGTACCCGGCGCGGCAAGAACGCCGCGTCGATCCCGCCGTTAGCACCTATGCTATCTTAGTGGGTCTGGCTAAAGCTGAGACTCAACCGGAAGGTGGCGGACCAAGGCCGCCAGAACCCGGCGAAAAATTCCGGCCTCTGGTTCGTGTGTGTATTCTTGGAGTTTGCCTTCTTCGCATCCATGCCAGTGCAGCACATTGTTCTTTAGTTCCAGCCGATAGCTGGTTTCTAGTGATATCTCCGCTTGAAAAAAGCGCCGAAGTTCACCGACTAATTCGGCATCCTCAAAGAGCACGCCCATCTCCGAGTTCAAAGACACTGACCGGGGATCAAAATTGAAGGAACCGACGAACCCAGCCCTGTCGTCAACCGTGAACGATTTGGTGTGCAGACTGGCACCCTTGGAGCCAAACACCGAAATTCCCTGACCGCGAGTGAAGGGCTGGAGCTCGAACAGTCTTACGCCATTCCTCAGCAATCGCTTGCGATAGTTTGCATAAGCCCCATGAACCGCGGCGACGTCTGTAGCGGCCAAGGAATTGGTCAAAACGGAAACGTCAACCCCATTGCTGACGAGGTCCATCAGGACCGCGGAGCCCCTTTTGCCAGGGATGAAATAGGGAGATACAATTTCCAGATTGTTGCGCGCCGACTTTATGAGGGGAAGCAACTCCTTGGTAAGCCAGCTGCGACGTCTCCAACCTCTCACCTTCTCTGGAGGATCGGAAATCACCCGAACTCGATCCACCCAATGCACGTCGTTGCTGGCCGCGATGAACTCTGCGATGGACCCTCGGTCACCGATCCCGTTCAAAAGCATTGATTCGGTTTCGAGATCGCTTCCTGAAAACAAATCGGAATGCTCGTTCCCCGCGGCTGGACCCAGGACACTGATTGATTTCGCGTCCTCGCAAGCCCAGAATGCCTCAAATATTTCGGCGGTTTGCTGCACGGCAGGACCGAGGAGCAGCACGTCTAAGTCGCGAAAATTGGTTTCTGCTGCGTCGAAATAGGCATCGCCAACGTTGCGCCCGCCTACGATAGCAACGTTGTCGTCAGCGATCCATGCCTTGTTGTGCATCCTCCGGGTCAACGCAAATAGTCGCAATACAATTTCCACAGCGCGCATGACGCTGCGTTGCCTGACGCCGCTCGGATTAAACAACTTCAACTCGATGTTTGGATGATTGCTCAAGGCCAGATAGGCCGCATCGTTCTTTCGCGGATTGGCGTCATCAAGGAGCATGCGAACTCGCACGCCGCGCTCAGCGGCCCGGAAAACTTCCTGCAAGAGCAAGCGGCCAGTGTGGTCATCGTGCCAAAGGTAGTACATGAGATCGAGACTGCGAACGGCACTCCTTGCCGCCAGAACGCGCCCGGCGAAGGCGTCATAATTGTCCGGGACCAGCAGCAAGCCGCTCTTGCCTGCTTTGATGTTGTCGTGTGCAATCCGCGTAATGGATACTTCCATAAAATTTTCTACCCTTCAGCGATAGAAACCCGGCCTCGCTCAAGATCGTAGCAAGAACCCTTCAAAGGTAATCTGGTTGCAAATGTAGCTGTCGAATCCCCTGGAGATTTAATCGTGCCATGATCGGTAGATGATCGGAGGCGATCCGAGATAGCGATGTATGGTGCACTTCGAGGCTGGAAATCAGACTTGGTGGTTTGGCCAGGATCCGATCGAGCGCAAGCAAAGGGAATCGCGAAGGGAAACTGGACAGCACGGTGTGAATTGGACCAAAATGCGGCAGTAGCGCCAGCAACGAGGATCTGCTGTGCACCCGCCATTCGTTGAGATCGCCAAGCAAAGTGGTTGGCCTTAGGACCGAACGCGTCGCCTCAAGCAGTGCGTTGGCTTGCTTGGTGTGCGGGACCGCCGGAGTGCCGAACCGATCGTCCTATATGCCCGAGCCGGCACGTCGACGGGCCGGATCACCCGTGCGAACTCCGTCAGCGCTGGTGGGATCGATCTTCGTCAACCGCGATCTGGCCTCAATTACGCGCTGTTGCGCAGCCCGTATCCTGCTGCACAGCGCGATATTGATGCCGACACCGCAGTCATCATCCAGCATCTCGTTCGCACGCTCAAGGGAGCGCTCGGCCCGATTAAGCCGCTGTCGGGCTCGCGCCAGTTCCATATCTAAAAGTTCCATTATTCCGAATCCATTGCGGTCCCTTTGATTGGTAAACCGCTTGTGGTCGCCGTTGGTTCCGGCTGTTCGCGAGCGTGCAGCCCAGACGTAGATGTGGTTGGCAAAGTTCTGGAGCGAGAGTGGTGGCGCCGGTGGCCTGAAGGGCGCGACGAATGAAACGCCGGCCCAGTTCAACCCGCGCGACGTCCTTCAAAGCTGGGGGGATCGATCTTCACCAAGCGGTCTGCGGCCTCGACCGCAGTTCGTATCCTGTCGCGCAGCGCGAGGTTCTCGGCCAGCATTTCTTCAGTACGTTGAAGCGCGAGCTCGGTCCGGTGGATGCGCTGCCTGGCATTGGCAACTTCCGATGTCAAAATGTCGGCCACCGTCCCGTGGCCCTGGGGTTCCAAAGTGTCCATGGATTTCTAACACATGGGGGCCGATATCGTTCCCTGGTCAGTGACAAGTGCACTTCGGCCTGCTTCGCCGGCCGCTGCCGATTGCGGTGCGATCGGCAACGACGTCCTGCAGAAGAGCCGGACATTTCACATCCCCCTAATGATGAAGGACAGCGCCCCTTCGCAACCGGCGAGCAGCATCGCGACTAGTTCCCAGTTAATCCGGCAGATCATCGATCGTCTGCCGACATATCCGCGCCATTGCCTGGACAACCGCCAAGGCTGCCATTGTGCGTTTGGTCCTGCCTCCGTTGCGATAGTTGCCGTTCCGCTTGCCTTCAGGTGCGCCACCGCCCGCACCGTGCATGCGACAGACTGCGCTGCCCCTCACCGCTGGCGATCGACACTGGCATCCCGTCCGCTTCGACCGAGCATGACACCGAGGCGCTAGGTTCATGAGGTTGACGTTATTTTTTTCCGTCACCCTGCCCCCCCATGCGAGACGTTGCCGACAATAGCTTGGCCGCCTTCGTTCACCGTGACGTGCTTCACCGTGACGGGCTGCTGGCCGCCCGTGCGGTATTTCTTTAGGGCTTCCACCTGGGCCGCGAACGTCCTGGTGAGCTTGTTGAAAGCACGTTCGGCGCTGTCTTGCTGCGGGATAGTTTCGCAGTGAGCAAGGCGGCGGGCGAACGTCATTGTCGCCATGTGCACCGCAGCCATCTGGGATGCCAGCATAGCTTCGATCTGATCCTGCGGTTCAATGCCTTTCACGATCGAGGCGACAAAGGCCGTGCCCTTATCGTCTGGCGTTTTGCCGTGGCTGCCGACATTCACCAGCTGGCGCAGGAGGCCATTGATGAAATCTTCGTCCGATGATCCGAAGGCTTTCTGGGCTGCCGTATGGTCGATAGTGACGGTGCTTCCGTCGTCTTTAAGAGGCGCGACGGGTTCGATTGGTGCGCGTGATCGGGCGCGGCGAGGACTTTTGTTTTTGCCGTCATGGATTAGGCCGCCAATATTTCACGAATGCAATTCGCGGCATCGGAAGGCCAATCGATTTCATGCTCCACCATTGGTTTCGGGTTGACGGTAATTCCGGATTCGGCCGAAAACCTCGTCGGCAAACGCCCGAAGTTCCTGGTCAATGACCTCGTCGGCCAGGCCAGCGGACACCATTTGCGTCCGCATGCCCGCGATGACTTGTTTCCAATATTGGTTTCCGCCCTTTCCGGTTCGATCAGACAACACTTCGACGGCCCGACGGATCTTCCCGACGCGTCGAACGGTCGGAAAAGGCAGAACGGTGCACACACACCGCATCGTCGATAGCATGAGGGCTCAGCCCGCGCATCGGTATCCCCTCCAAGATATGTATAGGACTTCGGACTTTTCTGCTTCGTCGGCCATGCGGACCTTGAGGATGTGTGAAGCTTGACCGTAGCTGCAAAAAGTTAAACTTCAACTGGGCGCTGCATTCAAAACCCTCGTCCGTCCCTTCTCGGTATGATCAGGCTGCGTCGATAGCCGGCGCCGGGCCGATGCCGAGATAGGGGTCGCCGATCAGCTTGTCCGGGGCCAGGTCTCATCGGGTGCATAGGCCCCCAGAACTTCGCTGCCGTGATCGGCCAATCTCCAAATCCTAAGACTCAAGCGAAGCGCTACTCTGTGGCGTGAGGCTTATGCGCTTATGCGCTTATACTCTACCCAACCGGAGCGGTTCATCCAAAACCCGTTCCGTGCGCAGACGCCGAGATCGAACGAAGGCCTTTAGTCCGTCGGCATCCAACGCATGCCCGAAGGCATAACCCTGCAGTATGTCGCAGCCCAAGCTCTTGAGTGTCTGTGCGTGCTCCATCGTCTCGACACCCTCGGCTACGACCTCGATACCCAGGGATTTGCCGATTTCAATGATCGATGAGACGACCTGCCTTCGTTGCGGCGATTTGACAATAGGAATGACCAATTGGCGATCTATCTTCAACCGGCGAGGCTGCAGCTTGAGCAAGCTGACTATAGAGGCGTAGCCAGTGCCAAAATCGTCTATTTCTATGTCAATGCCGAGCTCTTTTATCTGCTCAAGATTCCAGGTAACAAAATCATCATTTTCGTCAAGGAAAATTGACTCAACGAGCTCGAAGGCAACTGTTCCCTTCTTGATATTTAGTTCCCTAAGACTCTTTATGAGTTCCTCATCCTGAAGGCGGCGTGCCGAAACATTGACTGACACCCGCGGAATATGGAGATTCGCAGCAGACCACCCTTCGAGATCCAAAAGCGATTGCTCTAATATGTTTCGATCGATGATCGAGACGACATTCAATTCTTCCGCAATCCTTAGGAAGACGTCGGGCGCCAAAATGCCCTTCTCCGGATGCCGCCATCGCGCCAGCGCCTCAACCCCAACAATTTCAAGCGTTTTTGCGTCAAATTGCGGCTGGTAGTAGGGAATGAACTCGTTGCGCTCAAGGCCGCCGAGAATTTCGTCGGCAATCCGTTTTGTCTCGACGATCTCGCTTTGCATCGCCTCGGTGAAGAATTCGTATCGATTGCGCCCACGACTCTTTGCTCGGTAAAGCGCGATGTCAGCGTTGACCAGCAGGTGTTTGGCTTCGACATCTTTTCCGTTATCGACTGCAATTCCCACGCTCACGCCAAAACGGCATCGATGGCCCTGATAGTAGACCGGTTCCCGCATCTGGCAGATGACGCGGTCAGCGAGCAGCGCCAGTTGCTCGATATCGTCATGCACCACGCACAGGACGATGAATTCGTCTCCTCCGATCCGAGCGACGAATCCCTCACCATCCACCTTGGATCGGAGGACCGTCGAGGCGTGAACAAGCATTGCGTCGCCTGCGGCGTGGCCAAGCGTATCGTTGATGTGCTTGAACCGATCGAGATCAATGTGAAGCAGTGCCGCATACCCGCCGGTCCGCCTGGCGTTTGCGGCGTAATCTTCCAGCACCTGGTCGAGGTAACGCCGGTTGGGCAAACCGGTCAGCGAATCGTGGAGCGCAATGTGCTCTATGCGCGCCTTGGCCGATTCGAGTTCTGCATTTTTCGACTCGGAAAGCTGCTTTGCGCGAACCAGGTCCTTGTTCAGCAGGACGTCGGCTGTCACATCCCATTCGGCGCCGATCATTTTTGGGGTGTCGTTTGCGTGCCGGTAAATTATCGCCTTGGATCGGACATGGCGAATCTCGCCATCCGGCCGAATAATCCGGTATTCCGACAAATATGGCCCGCCGCCGGCCGTCGCGCGGTCGAAATCGGCGTTGGCGCCAGCCAAGTCATCCGGGTGGATTGCTCCCGCCCAGTCCAGGTAGCCGCGGCCCTCCCCAGCTGGTTTGCCGTATATTTCATTGACGCGGTCGTCCCACGTCAGTTCGTTGGTCGCGAGATCGTGTTCCCAAACGCCAATAGCCGACGCCTCCAGAGCGAGTTCCAGGCGTCTCGACAATCGACTCAGTTCCGCATAGTTGCGCTGTCTCTCGCCAATCAGGCGACCCGTAACCAGGAATGGGATCACAACCAACGCCCCAGCCACCGCCATGATGGCGCGCAAGAACCACGCGTTGTCGGGCGTCGAAGGCCAGCCGTTTTTGGGAATGGCTGCGATCCGCCACGAACCGGACGGAAGCAGGACGTCGGCTGTCACCGGATTGCTCTTGGCGACGCGCTCATTGCCGAAGAATTGCTCTCCGCCTGGACCGAGGGCGTCCTTACCGATCAGCGCTATGTCAATCCCGAGATCATCGTCAAGCAGGCCGCTCGCCTTATAAAGGCGCTGAACGTCTACAACGGCCGAAATGATGCCCCAGAACCTTTCGGTGTTGCCCGCACTGCGTACAAAGACCGGAATACGGCCGACGAAGCCTTGCCCTCCCTGCCTCAAGTCGACGGGACCGGCAAGAATTAGCTCGCGCTTGTCTCGCGCCCTTAGCGCGGCCAGACGCTGCCGCTCGTCCTTGCGGTAATCGAGGCCTATCGCCTTGTCGTTGCCATTCATCGGGTACATCAGAGAAATGACCAGATCGGGCGCGCCGGCAATATTCTTCAATTGCGAGCCCCTGCCAAACAGGTTGCTCGCCAGCGAGGCGAAGCGTTGCTGTCCCATATAGGGCTCAGTCACGACCGCCGCGACCAGTCCCTGCACCAGTTGAAGGTTTCCGTTGATGTTGCCTTCAAGCTTGGCGCGGATAAGATTGACCTTGGCCAGGACATCCGCTCGGGCGGCTTGATCCGAGACGACTTTGTTCTGGTGGTCCGCGAACGCTGCGCCAACGGCAATAACGATCACCGCCATTGCCGCCGGGATATTTGCCGACGAGAAAACGGCCTTCTTGATACCGCCGAACCTAGCGCGGAAAGGAGCCAATAGGCGATTCCTCAGATACTATTCAGGTTCTGGGCCAACCCGACCAAGGTATATTAGCTATCAATGTTTAATTTTGACCTTCACGGGTCCTAAAAAATTTTGCACCGTCCAACCGCCTGAGGTGGCCGGAGTGGCTGACACGGACCTGCGGCTCCGGCTGACGACTTAAAGCGCGTCGCGGCTGAATGGATTCATGCGACGCGCTTCAAGTTTTGTTTTATGCATGTCGTTACTGCAAAACCGCCGCACACCCTCGGTTCAAGCCCGAGGGCATGCTTTTGCGCGACATGCATTAGTGGCCCTCAATCGCCTTGGCGGTAACCAGGTAGGGTATCTTGCCGACGCTACGTTTCGTCGCGCCAATGGAATAGGCCATTGGAATCTTGGGAGAGTTCTCTGGCAAGCCGAACATATCCTTGCCGGCCCTCACGGCAAATGAAAAGTGCTGCCACGAAACCGTGTCATGCTCATTGAGAAAATCCAGCGTCAGCCCAGCTGAAATCAGCGCGTTCACCACGTCGCTGACCGGATGAATCCACTCATAGTAGCGCGGATGTTTCAAGATGCGATCGTCGCCGGTATAGGTGAGTTCTTCGTTCCATGCGAGTGGTCGAGCTATTGGCGTTCGCCAGTCATGCTTGAACTCCAGCGCCGCAGCCTTGCGGTCACACTGGAACATCAACGGATGGCCCTCGGCGAGATAGAGCCGGCCGCCGGGCCGCAGGAGATCGGCAACCACCCGCGCCCAGCGGAACACGTCGTCAAGCCAGTTTACCGAACCCCAGGTAACGTAAGCGATGTCAAAGGTCCGGCCAAGCGCTTCGACTGCCTCGAACAGTGGCGCCTCCACGAAGCGCACGTCAGTGCCTGCCTTTGCAGCGAAATCCCGCGCCGCTGCGATCGCCGTCGGTGAAAAGTCGAGGCCGGTCACGCTGCCCGCGCCCAAATTCTTCAAGCTGATTGTGTCGAGCCCGATATGGCATTGCAGATGGACGATATCCTTGCCGACAATGTCACCGACCTCGCGCGTTTCCAGCTCATAGAGATTGGATCCGCCAGCCAGTACATTTTCTATGTGGTAGCTGCCCGTTGTGTCGGTCGAATGCAGCTCGGCTCGATCATCCCAATTAAGGCGGTTCGCGCCCAGAAACGGTTCCAAATTGCCCCCTCAAGTCCCTGCCGAGACCAATATATATGGTAAACAGAACGTTAATATACCTTGCAGCTAAAGTGTCGCGCGTCAATCCGTGGCGGTACGGTGCACCACCGGGGCTGATCGATTGGTCAGCGAATTCGGCAAGCCTCTTGGCGAGGTCGGTCGACGGGCAGCGCCGGAAGAAATTTGTTGTCGTGCGAAACGTCCGCGGAGCTACGACTGAAACTCCGGCTGTGCCTGCATTGTCCGGAGATCGATCGGCATGGATATGTGTTCGTGCGTGATCATCCAGCGGTCGCTCATCTTCTGCAAACCCGACGTCACCCGCACCCAATAATCGGCCTTCTCGCCGTTGGTTCTTTTGCTTCTGACGTGGCACAGACCATAGCAGAACGCCACGTCATCTCTGACTGTGACGAGCAGTTCGTGCACCTCATAATCAATCGGGCCGTCAACCGAGGCAAACCACGCCTCGAAATTCTTTCGGTAGGCATCGGCGCTCTCGATCCGCAGCGGCGGCCTGATGTCGAATACGACAGTAGCCGCGGCATAGTGTGCCATCAGGGCTTCTATGTCCTTGGCCCGCAATGCCTGCACCAGGTCATCCAGGCCTTTGCGGATTTCCATTTCTTCTGCAGTCGGGGTCTGCATAGGGCTCTCCTTTCATCGCATGATGAGCGGGCCAGGCCGGTGCTCTCGAAGCGACGCACCTGGTCATCGACCGCGATGCCCAAAGCTTCTGCCTTACTGCGCGGCTTCGGCGAAGGGGGTCGGCACATAGTTGAGTATAGGGCCGAGCCAGCGCTCGACCTCGGCGAGCGGCATGGCCTTGCGGCGCGCATAGTCCTCGACCTGGTCGCGCTCGACCTTGGCCACGCCGAAATAATAGCTTTCGGGATGCGACAGGTAGATGCCGGACACGGAGGAGCCCGGCCACATCGCAAAGCTTTCGGTCAGGCTGACGCCGGCGTTGCGCTCGCCGTCGAGCAGGCGGAACAGCGTCGCTTTCTCGGTGTGGTCGGGCTGCGCCGGATAGCCGGGCGCCGGGCGAATACCGCGATAGGGTTCGCCGATCAGCTCGTCCGGCGCCAGATCCTCATCCGGCGCGTAGGCCCAGAACTCCTTGCGCACCTTCTCGTGCAGGCGTTCGGCGAAGGCTTCGGCGAAACGGTCGGCCAGCGCCTTGACCATGATCGACGAGTAGTCGTCATTGGCACGTTCGAAGCGCTCGGCGATCGCCGCTTCCTCGATGCCGGCGGTGACGATGAAGCCGCCGAGATAGTCTGCCTTGCCGCTGTCCAACGGCGCGACGAAATCCGACAGCGCGACGTTCGCCTTGCCGTCGCGCTTGGTCAGCTGCTGGCGCAGCGTGAAGAAGGTCGCCAGCTCCTGCGACCTGGCATCGTCGGTGAACAGCCTGATGTCGTCGCCGACGGAATTCGCCGGCCAGAAGCCGATGACGCCCTTTGGCGCGAACCATTTTTCCGCGATGATCATTTTCAGCATCGCCTGGGCGTCGTCGAAGAGCTGGCGTGCCGCCGGCCCTTGCGCCTCGTCGCCGAGGATTTTGGGAAAACGCCCCTTCAGCTCCCAGGTCTGGAAGAACGGCGTCCAGTCGATATAGCGCGCGAGCTCGGCCAGATCCCAGGCTTCGAAGGTTTTCAGGCCGAGGAAGGACGGTTTTGGCGGCACGTAGGCCGACCAGTCGATCCGGTGGGCGTTGGCCCGCGCCTTGGCGAGCGGCAGGCGCTGCTTGTCGGCTTCGCTGCGCGCATGCGCATCGGCGACCTTCTTGTATTCGGCGCGAACGTTGTCGACATAACCGCCCCTGGTCTCGTTCGACAGAAGTGCCGACACCACGCCGACCGCGCGGCTGGCATCGGCGACATAGACCGTCTGGCCACTGATATAGCGCGGATGGATCTTTACTGCGGTATGCACGCGGCTGGTCGTAGCACCGCCGATCAACAGCGGAATGTCAAAACCCTCGCGCTCCATCTCGGCGGCCATGTGCGCCATCTCGTCGAGCGAGGGCGTGATCAGGCCGGACAGGCCGATGATGTCGACCTTCAGCTCGCGCGCCGTCTGCAGGATCTTTGCCGCCGGCACCATGACGCCGAGGTCGATGATCTCGTAATTGTTGCAGGCCAGAACGACGCCGACGATGTTCTTGCCGATGTCGTGGACATCGCCCTTCACCGTCGCCATCAGGATCTTGCCGGCGGTCTGGCGCTCGCCGGTGTCGACGCCTTTGGCGGCATTCGCCAGCTTTTCCGCCTCCATGTGCGGCAGCAGGCCGGCGACGGCCTGTTTCATCACGCGGGCGGATTTCACCACTTGCGGCAGGAACATCTTTCCCGCGCCAAACAGATCGCCGACGACATTCATGCCGGCCATCAGAGGACCTTCGATGACATGCAGCGGACGCTCGGCGGCGCGCCGCGCCTCGTCCGTGTCCTGGTCGATGAATTCGGTGATGCCGTTGACCAGTGCGTGCGAAATGCGCTGCTCGACCGGCCAGTCGCGCCAGGCGAGATCGCGCTCCTGCGCTTCCTTGCCCGCCGTGCCCCTAAAACGTTCGGCGAGTTGCAGCAGGCGTTCGGTCGCGGTGCCACCGCCCTTCGGCTGACGGTTGTTGACGACATCCTCGCAGGCTTCGCGCAGTTCGGGATCGATGGTGTCATAGACGGCAAGCTGTCCGGCGTTGACGATGCCCATGTCCATGCCGGCCTGGATGGCATGGTAGAGGAACACGGCATGCATGGCCTCGCGCACCGGCTCGTTGCCGCGAAACGAGAAGGAGAGGTTCGACACCCCACCCGATATGTGGACATGGGGAAGCGTCGCGGTGATCTGCCTGGCGGCTTCGATGAAGTCAGCGCCGTAATTGTTGTGCTCGTCGATGCCGGTTGCGATGGCAAAGATGTTCGGGTCGAAAACGATGTCCTCGGGCGGGAATCCGGCCTGCTCGGTCAACAGTCTGTAGGCGCGGGTGCAGATTTCGACCTTGCGCGCCTGGGTGTCGGCCTGACCGTCCTCGTCGAAGGCCATGACGACCACCGCCGCGCCATAGGCGCGGACGAGCTTCGCATGGTGCAGAAAAGCCTCCTCGCCCTCCTTCATGGAAATGGAATTGACCAGCGGCTTGCCCTGCACGCATTTCAGGCCGGCTTCGATGATCTCCCATTTGGAGCTGTCGATCATCACGGGAACGCGGGCGATGTCCGGCTCGGCGGCGATCAGGTTGAGATAACAGACCATTGCCTGCTTCGAATCGATCAGGCCTTCGTCCATGTTGATGTCGATGATCTGTGCGCCGTTGGCGACCTGGTCGCGGGCGATTTCGAGCGCGGCGGCATAGTCGCCCGCAGTGATCAGCTTCCTGAATTTCGCCGAGCCGGTGACATTGGTGCGCTCGCCGACATTGACGAACGGAATCTCGTCGGTCAGCGTGAACGGCTCGAGCCCGGAAAGGCGCATCTTCGGCTCGATGTCGGGAACAGCGCGCGGCGGATATTTCTTCACGGCCTGTGCGATGGCGCGGATGTGGTCGGGCGTCGAGCCGCAGCAGCCACCGACGATATTGACCAGGCCGTCGCGCGCGAAATCCTCGATCTGCGCGGCCATGAACTCCGGGCTTTCGTCATATTGGCCGAATTCGTTGGGCAGGCCGGCATTCGGATAGGCGCAAACAAAGGTGTCGGCGACGCCGGATATTTCGTCCAGATGCGCGCGCATGGCTTTGGCGCCCAGCGCGCAATTGAGGCCTATCGTGAACGGGTTGGCGTGGCGGACCGAATGCCAGAAAGCCGTCGGCGTCTGGCCCGACAGCGTGCGGCCGGACAGGTCGGTGATCGTGCCGGAAATCATCACCGGCAGACGCACGTCCTTCTCGATGAAGATCTCTTCTGCCGCGAAGATTGCCGCCTTGGCGTTCAGCGTATCAAAAATGGTCTCGATCAGGATGATGTCGGCACCGCCGTCAATGAGACCGCGCAGCTGCTCGCCATAGGCAAGGCGCAATTCGTCGAATGTCACGGCGCGGTAGCCGGGATTGTTGACGTCGGGCGACATCGAGGCGGTGCGGTTGGTCGGCCCCAGCGCACCAGCGACGAAACGACGCTTGCCGTCTTCCTGCTCAGCCCGCACCGCTGCCCTGCGCACCAGCCGTGCACCGTCGCGGTTCAGCGCGTAGACCGCATCCTCCATGCCGTAATCCGCCTGGGCGATGGAGGTCGAGGAGAAGGTGTTGGTTTCAAGGATGTCCGCCCCGGCGATGGCGTATTGATAGTGAATCTCCTCGATCGCCTTGGGCTGCGTCAGGATCAGCAGGTCGTTGTTGCCCTGCTGATGGCAGGCGCACTCGGCGAATTTGTCGCCACGGAAATGGTTCTCGTCGAAGCCCAGGCCCTGGATCTGCGTGCCCATGGCGCCATCGAGGATGAGGATGCGTTCGCGCGCCGCCGCCGTCAGCGCAGCAAGCACTTCCGAACCGTCGGGCTTGGCCGCGACGGGGCCGAACAGGTCGTCCAGCGATGATGGGTTTTGCGACATATTTCGTCCTCAGGGCGACGGTCGCGCTTAAGCGACATAAAGACATCTTTATGTGAGTATACGGTATTTGTATTCTGCTGTCACCCCGCCGAAGGCAATGGCTAGACGTTTGCGCTGCCCACCGGCGCTACGACGCCACCTGCGCAGTCTTCGCCGATGCCGCCCTCAACAACATCCCGAACAGGTCGCGCGGCTCGTCTGGGTCGGCCAGCATGTCGAGTTGCTGGTAGAGGCCGGTCGATGGCAACTGGTCCCTGATATAGCGCAGCGCCGAAAAATCCTCGATGGCGAAGCCGACGGAATCGAACAGCGTGATCTGGCTGGCATCGCGGCGGCCTTCAGCCACGCCGGCAATGACCCGCCACAGTTCGGTCACCGGATGATCCGGTGCAAGCTGCTGGATCTCGCCCTCGATGCGGGTCTGCGGCGGATATTCGACGAAGATCTCGGAGCGCAGCAGGATGTCGCGATGCAGCTCGGTTTTCCCAGGACAATCGCCGCCAACCGCGTTGATGTGGACGCCCGAGCCGACCATGTTGTCGGTGAGGATGGTGGCATACTGCTTGTCGGCGGTGACGGTTGTGATGATCCCGGCCCCCTCGACGGCCTCTTCGGTAGAGCGGCAGGCGACCATGTCGAAGCCCAGCCCGGCGAGATTGCGGATGCATTTTTCCGTCGCCATGCGGTCGATGTCGTAGAAGCGTAATTCGCGCACACCGAGCAAGGCCTTGAAGGCCAGAGCCTGGAATTCGGCCTGGGCGCCATTACCGATCAGCGCCATGCAGTTCGCACCGGCCGGCGCCAGGTGCCGGGCCGCCAGCGCCGACATCGCCGCGGTGCGCAGCGCGGTCAGGATGGTCATTTCTGACAAAAGCACCGGGTAGCCGTTGTGGACGTCGGCGAGCATGCCGAAAGCGGTCACCGTCTGGCGGCCTTCGCGCATGTTCTTCGGATGGCCATTGACATATTTGAAGCCATAGACCTCGCCGTCGCTGGTCGGCATCAGCTCGATGACGCCCTCGGCGCTGTGCGAGGCGAGGCGCGGCGACTTGTCGAAGGCCTCCCAGCGGCGGAAATCATCCTCGATATAGAAGGCGAGCTCGGTGAGGAGACGCTCGACGCCGATCTTCAGCACCAGCTTCATCATGTGGTCGACGCTGACGAAGGGGACGATGTTGAGATTGGGGATCATTTTGTCCTTGCCCGCATTGCTGCGACGGTCAGTCCTTGCGATGCGCGTTGTGCATCTTCATCATCGTCGCCAGCGCCGGATCGCTCTGCTCCAGCGTGCCAATCGCGGCATTGGTGTCGTAGAGCCGTTCGTCCTGGCCCATCTTGAACTTGGCCTCGAGCCGTTCGATCGGCAGGTCGAATCCCAGAATATGCGGGATGCGCCGCTGCATGCCGCCCGGCCCGAGTTCGCGCATGCGCCAGCGATCGTCGCGGTCCTTTTCCAGCACGTCGACAAGCCGCTGCAGATGCCGGGCGGTGGCGTGATCGTCGAGCTGAAACGGCCGGCCATGGCAATGGACGACGGCGAAATTCCAGGTCGGCGCGCTGTCGCGCACCGGGTTGCGCGGATACCAGGATGGCGAGATATAGCCATGCGGTCCGTGGAAGATTGCCATCGTCTCCCTGCTCTCGGCGATCAGCGCGCTGTGCGGGTTCTGCCGGGCCAGATGCGACACCAGCGTGCCGTTCGCTCCCCGCTCGCGGTCGAGCACGAAGGGCAGATGCGAGGCAACGAGCCCCTGTGGTCCCGATGTCACCACCGTGGCGAAGGCCGCCGCCTCGATCAGGCCGAACACCTCGTGCAGCGACAGCGGTGCGAACTCGGGCTTGCTGTACATAGTTCAACTTCTCTGCACGCGAACCGCCGGGATCAGGCCTTGCGGCCGCACCAGCAGCACGGCGATGACGCCCGACAGCACGATGGCGTCGCGGTAGGGCGCGACCGCCGCCGGCAGCGTCGCCTGCAGCAGCACTTCGATGATGCCGAGCAGGAAGCCGCCAGCGACGGCACCGGGCAGGCTGCCCAACCCGCCGACGACGGCGGCGATGAACGCCTTCAGCACTGGGGTAAAGCCCATCAGCGGGTCGACGGAGGCGCGCTGCGCCACCCACAGCATCGCCGCCAGCCCGGCCAGCAGGCCGGAAAGCAAAAAGGCGTTGGCGATGATGCGGCTGGCCGGGATGCCCATCAGGCGGACGACGTTGAAATCCTCGGCCGCGGCGCGCATGGCGGTGCCAGTCACCGTGCGGCGCAGGAAGAGTTCCAGCGCAATCAAGGCCAGGGCCGAGACAACGATGGAGATGCTCGGGCCGACGCCGATGGTGAAGTCGCCGAAGGAGAAGGCGCCGGTCATCCAGCCGGGCATGGCGACCGGCTGCGGCCGAGCCGAGATGCCGTTCTGGAAGACGACCTTCAGCAGGCTCGAAACGGCGAAGCTGGTCAGAAGCAGGCTGGTGATGCTGGCGCCGCGCATCGGGCGAAAGGCAACACGCTCCATGGCAACCGCTGCGAGCGCGCCGCAGGAGACGGCGACGAGCACCGCCGCTGGAAACGGCAGACCGAAAACCAGCGCGGCAAGCAAGGCATAGCCCGACAATGTCATCAGCTCGCCATGGGCGAAATTGATCAGCCCGACGATGGAAAAGACGATCGCCAAACCAAGTGCCAGCAGCGCATAGACGCCGCCGAGGCTCACCGCATTGATGATCTGCTGCGCGACCATGGCTCAGGCTCCGAGATAGGCTTGGCGGACGAGGTCCGAAGTGGCGAGCTCGTTGGCGGTGCCCGACAGCACCACCTCGCCATTGGCAAGCACGATGGCGCGGTCGGCGACCTCCAGCGCCAGCGCCACGTTCTGCTCGACGAGAAGGATGGTCAGCCCGTTGCGGCGCAGGTCGGCGATCAGGTCGAAGACCGTGTCGATCAGCTGCGGGGCAAGGCCGAGCGACGGTTCGTCGAGCAGCACCATGCGCGGCTTGCCCATCAATGCGCGAGCGATCGCCAGCATCTGCTGCTCGCCGCCGGAGAGATTGCCACCCTTGACGCGGTAGTAGCGCCGCAGGATCGGAAACAACTCCAGCATCTCCTCTTCGCGGGCCCTCGCCTCCACCGCCTGCAGGTGCATCGCACCGCCGAGACGCAGATTGTCGGCCACGGTCAGGCCGGCAAAAATGCGCCGGCCTTCCGGCACCAGCGATACGCCCTTGCGGGCGATCGCCTCAGGCGCCAGGCCGGTGATATCGACGCCGTCGAAGACCACTTTCCCCGAGACGGCGGGGACCAGCCCGGCGATGGCGCCGAGCGTCGAGCTCTTGCCGGCACCATTGGCGCCGACCAGCGCGATGATCTCGCCGCTGTCGACGGCGAGATCGACGCGGCGCACCGCCTCGACCTCGCCGTAGCGGATCTTCAGGGCTTCGACGCTCAGCATGATGTCACGGCGCCGGAACGTCGGCGGCGTCGGGAATCATGGTCTGGATATGCTTGCCCTCGCCGCCTTCATAACGCATCAGCGCCACCGGCCGCAGCGGCATGCGGTCGGTGCCGGCATAGGTGATCTTGCCGGTGATGCCGTCAAAGTCCTTGAGGCCGGCAATGGCGTCGCGGATCGCCTTCGGATCGTCCGAACCGGCCGTCTTGACCGCTTGGTCGAGGATCAGCCCGATCTCGTAGCCGTTCACCTCATAGGTCGATTCCGGCGCGTGGCCGGCATATTTGGCGAAGGCGGTGTTGAAAGCCTCCAGCTTGCTGCCCGGCTCGGCATAGCCGGCTGCCGTATAGACGACGCCGTCGACCAGCTTGCCCAACCCCTTGACGGTCGGCGTGCCGATGGCGTCGGCGCCATAGACCGGAACGGCGACGCCGGCACCGCGCAATTGCTGGATGAAGGCCGGAAAATCAGGCTCGTAGGCGGCGGTCATGATCAGGTCCGGCTGGTCGGCTAGGCTCTTGATGTTGGTGATCTCGGCGGAAAAGTCCGGCTGGCCCATGGTGAAAGTACCCCGGCCAACAACGGCGCCACCTTTCTTCTCAAACACCTTGCCGAAATACTCGGGCAGGTTGGCGGTGTAGGTGGAGTCCGGCGAGGTCAGGAGATAGACCTTCTTCTTGCCTTCGGCGATGGCGAAGTTGGCGACCGCGGTCGCCTGCACATTGTCGGCTGGATAGGTGCCGAACATGACGTCGCCGACCGCGGCGGTGAGCACCGGGGCGGAGCCGCAAAGCGTCAATGTCGGAATACCGAGCGGTTGGGTGAGCTGGCCGGCCGAGATCGAGGGATCGGCGTCGCAAGGCGTGATCATGATCTTGGCGCCGGCGTCGATCAGCTCCTGGGCGACGGTGGCGGTCTGCGCCGTATCGGATCGGGTGTCCTTGATGATCAGCTTGGCGGTGTATTTGCCGCCAAGCCCACCCTTGGCGTTGAGTTCGTCGAGCGCCATGCGCAGGCCGGCGAGTGCCGGCTGGTCGTAGGGAGCAAGACCACCGGTCTGCGCCGTCGCGGCGCCAATGATGATCTCCTCGGCTGAAGCCTTGGAAACGAGGGCGAGGGTCATGCCGAACACCGCCGCATAGAGGGCGGCGCGGTGGAGGCGATAGAGCTTTGGCATGTAGGTTCTCCTTCTGGATTTGTTGTCGTTGGCTACACGGTTCATGCGGTTTCACTTGCGGGCGTTTCTTGTCCTGTCTTGGCGCGGGCGGTGCGGCTGCCGAGATAAGCGGCGACGACGGCAGGGTTGTTCTGCACTTCGGCCGGCGTGCCGTCGGCGATGACGCGACCATGGTCGACGACGACGATGCGTTCGCACAGGTTCATCACCAGCCGCATGTCGTGCTCGATCAGGACGACGCCGATGCGCCGCTCGGCGCGGACGGCCGAGAGGATCGAAACCAGCTCGGCGGTCTCGACCGCGTTCATGCCGGCGGCTGGCTCGTCGAGCAGCAGGAAGCGCGGCTTCAGCGCCAGCGCCCGCGCCACCTCCAGCCGGCGGCGCTGGCCATAGGCGAGCCTGGCGGCGGGCTGATCGGCAAATTTCTCCAGCCCCATGCGCGAAAGCTCGCGCATCGCCGCCGCCTCGGCATTGGCAAGATCGGGCTCGACCGAGCGGGCGGCGACCACGACATTTTCCAGCACGGTCATTTGCGCGAAGACGCGGATGTTCTGGAAAGTGCGGGCAACGCCGGAGCGGGCGAAGCGGAAGGCCGAGGCCTGCCTCACCGAACCGCCGATCGACACCGTGCCGGCGCTCGGCTCGACGTCGCCGGCCAGCATGTTGAGCAATGTGGTCTTGCCGGCGCCGTTCGGGCCGATGATGCCGGTGATGCTGTCGGTGTCGAAGGCGAGCGTGACGTCGTCGACGGCGATGACGCCGGCATAGCGCCGCGACAGATGGTCGGCCGCCAGCCGGTCGCGCTCGGCATGAAGCAGCGGCGCAGCAGGAACCGTGGCGGCCTTGCGGCCGGGCCGGCGCAAAAGGTTCAGCTCGCGCTCGCCGAACAGGCCGGTCGGCCGCCGCCAGATGACCAGGATCATGGCAATGGCAAGCACACCCTGGGTCAGGCCGAACAGCACCGGCAGATGCAGGCCGAACACCTCGCCGCCGCCTTCGAAACGACGCACCACCTCGATTACCACGATGGTGACGACGACGCCGGCAAAGGCGCCGAGCGAGGAGCTCATGCCGCCGACGATGAGCATGGCCAGCATGGTGAAGCCGAGGTCGAAATAGAAGTCGCGCGGCGAAAACGCACCGAGGAACTGCGCCATCATGGCGCCGGCGGCCATGGCGGCGACCGCGCCCACCGCCCAGGCGGCCAGCCGCGAGGTGCGCTGGTCGACGCCGACGGCGGCCGCACCACGCTCGTCATTGGCGGCGGCGCGGGTGGCAAGGCCGAAGGCGGTTTCCCGGAAGAGCCTCGCCACCACCAGCGCCACCGAAGCCACGCCGATGGCGGTCCACAGACCGACCTCGCGCGGCACGCCGTAAAAGGGTTGGCTGCCGCGGGTGATCTCGCGCCCGGCAACCAGCAGCGTGTAGACGATGATCAACATGGCGAGCGTGGCGATAGATGCGCTCGATCCGGACAACCTGAGCAGCGGCGAGCCGGTCAGCAGGCCGATGACGACCGCAAGGATCAGCACGACGGCCAGCGCCGCGAAGAAAGAGAGTTCATAACCAGCGAGGAACTGCGGCAGGTCGCGGAGCGCAGTGCGCTGCAATGCCGCCGGCATGGTCAGGATGCCGGTGGCATAGGCGCCGAGGCCGACAAAGGCGGCGTGGCCGAAGGAGACGATGCCGCTGTTGCCGGAAAAGATCTGCAGGCCGAGCACCGCCGTCAGCATGATCGCGGCATAGGTGACGACGCGCTGCATGGCGGCGCCACCGAAGAAGAAGACAATAAACGCTGCCAGCAGCAGCACCGTCACCATGCAAAGCGCATCGGCGCTGGCGTTGCGGAACGCGGCCGGCATGAACGACCGCGCGCTTGTCTCGCCCATCGCCGCCGACGCCATCAGGCGACCTTGAAGCGGCTGGGCGAAAACGGCGCCAGGATCGGCTGGGCGCCTTCGGTGACCAGCCTGGCCACCGCTTCGCCGACCGCCGGACCGGTCTTGAAGCCATGGCCGGAGGAGCCGGCAGAGACGAACAGACCGTCGACGCCGGGCATGGCTCCGATCACCGGCAGGTCGTCGGGGCTCATGTCGTATAGCCCGGCATAGCCGGGACGGATGCCCAGCTCGGCCATCGCCGGCACGCGCGCCGCGAAGGTCTCGAGGATCTCGACCGATTCTGATTCCTCGACGCCTTCCATGTAGTCGTCGGGATTGTGGACGAAACGCGGACGACCGGCCTGTTCGTGGCGCACGCCGGTGCCGCCGCCGGCCCAGCTGCCGGCAAGGATGACACCGTCACCGTCGGGCCGCGCATAATTGCAGGAGATGTCGTCGCACCAGGCGAAAGGCATGACCTGGCGCGCCTTTCCGGCTGCGTCGAGCACGGCCATCGGATGGCGCTCGACATGCAGCGGCAGGTCGAGGCCGACCGTCGCCAGCAGGCGGCGTGTCCACGGCCCGGCGGCGAGCACCACGGTGTCGGCCTTCAGCACTGTTCCATCGGCGAGCGCGACGCCCCTGATGCGGTCGACCGCTTTCACAAGCCGTTCGACGAGGGTGTTCTGCATGATCCTGGCACCGCGTGCCTTGGCGGCGCGGGCAATTGCATTGGTTGCGCCGAAGGCGTCGGCATAGCCGTATTCAGGCTCCCATAGCGCCAGCGCGACATTATCCAGTGCAAAGCCCGGCGCGGCGTTGGCGAAGGCTTGCGGCGACAGCGTCTCGATCAATGCGCCCTCGCCGCGAATCCGTTCGGCGGCGGCCTTCCAACTCGCTTCATTGTCGTTGCCGCAGACCCACATCATGCCGATTTCGGTGACGAAAGGGCCCTCGCCTGATATCTCCGGCAAGGACACGAGGATCTCGCGGCCACGAATGGCAAGCTGCGACAGTTCCGGCAACAGATAGAAGGCGTGCAGCAGGGCCGAGGACTTGCCGGACGGCCCGCCGGCGGGATGCGTCTGCTCGACAAGCGTCACCGTCACGCCGGACGCAGCCAGATAATAGGTCGCGCTCGATCCAACGATACCCGCGCCGACGACAATGACGTCGCTTCCAGTCCGCATGGCTGTTCCCCACAGTCTCTTGGCTGCTTTGTGACAAAGCTAAGGCCAGTCGTCCGCCTGTGTCAATATCTCTTCATTGTTGACCGAAATTAAAATCTCTGTAATAAACTCTACACAACGACGCAGAGCAAGCCCAGCGCGGATTTTGGGGAGGCCAATGGCGATACGCGATGTTCTGATGCGCGGGGACCTTGCCCTGACGCCGTCGGAGGAAAAGATCGTCCGGCTGCTTCTGACCGACTATCCGACCTCTGGCCTCGGCACCGCTTCGTCACTCGCCCGGCGCGCCGGCGTCAGTGACCCAACCGTGGTCAGGCTGGTGATGAAGCTCGGCTATGACGGCTTTGCGGACTTCCAGGCCAAGCTTCTGGCCGAAGTCGAGGCCAGACTGCATTCGCCGCTGTTGATGATGGAGGCCAAGCGGCCGACAGGCGCGGAAGACAGCGCCATCCTCGCCTATCTCGGCTCCGTCGGTTCTGCGCTCGAGAAATCCGTCAGCCTGACCCCGCTGCAGAGCTATGAGCGCGCCGCTCGTTTGCTGATGGAGACCAAGGGCGAGGTGGTCATGCTTGGCGGCCGTTTCAGCCGCCACATCGCCGGCATGCTCGCCGGCTACATGCTGCAATTCAGGCCGGGTGTGCGCGACCTCGGCGCGCTGTCGGCACAGGCCTTCGACACGCTGGCCGATCTTGGCCGACGCGACGTGCTCGTCGTTTTCGATTATCGCCGCTACCAGTTCGACGTCATCGACTACACCAGGCAGGCGGCGGCGCGCGACGTGCGCATCGTGCTGTTCACCGACCAATGGCTGTCGCCGATCGCCGATCTCGCCGAGGTCACCATCGTCAGCCCGCTGGAAGTCGCCTCCCCCTATGACACGCTGGCTCCGGCGATGGCGCAGATGGAGGCGCTGGTCGCCCAGATCGTCTCCACGCTGAGCGATGGCGCCCGCGAACGCATCGAAAAATTGGAGGAGGTACGGCATGCCAATGCCGTGACCCTCGACAGTGCCGGCCCCGAGGAAAACGCGGCGCGCAGGATGCCCGGACCCAAATCAGCCCAACCTAAATCAGCCCAGCCCAAATCACCCAAATCAGGGAAGCAGGACCAGAAAGCATGACGCAGGCATTGCCTAAACGAAACGAGCCGTTCCGGGCCGGCGAAACCGCGCTGCTGCTGGTCGACATGCAACGTGTCTGGCTGGAGCCCGGCGCCGATCCAGCGCATCCGGAGCGTGGCCACGACCACTATTTCTACCGGCAGACGGCGTCGCAGACGATCCCCAACCAGGAGCGGCTGCTGGCGGCTGCCCGTGCCAATGGCGTCGAGGTGATCCACACCATCATACAGAGCCTGACGGAAGACGGCCGCGATCGCTCGCTCGACCACAAGCTGACGCCGATCCATATCGCGCCCAGCTGGCCGGCAGGCCTGCCGGTGCCGTCGCTGGCGCCGGTCGGCGACGAGATCATGCTGCCGAAGACCTCGTCGGGCGTCTTCAACTCGACCAATATCGACTATGTCCTGAAAAACCTCGGCGTGCGTTACCTCGTCGTTGCCGGTATCATGACCGACCAGTGCGTCGACATGGCGGTGCGCGACGCCGCCGATCGCGGCTATCTCGTCACCTGCGTGTCGGATGCTTGTGCCGCCGCCACGCAAGAGCGCCACGACGATGCGCTGAAAGCCTTCGGCGGCTATTGCTGGATCACCGACACCGCTACCGTCGCCGCCCGCTTCGAAGCCTTGGGAAAAGCCGCATGACATCGACCGTCGAACCGCTCGTTGCCGTCGTCACCACCGATCTCTCAGCGATCACGCGCGGCCGCTCCGTCGTCGAAAGCAGGCTGCAGAAGATCGCTGCCACCGGCGTCGGCTGGCTGCAGGCCAATTTGTCGCTGACCCCGTTCAATTCCATCGTCGATCCCAATCCCTGGGGTTCGTCCGGCGATGTGCGGCTGGTGCCCGATCTCAACGCACGTTTTCGCACGGCGCTGACCGGGTCGGTGACGCCGTTCGACATGGTCGCGGGAAACATTGTCGAACTCGACGGCAGCCCGTGGGTCGGCTGCACGCGGACCATCCTCAGCGATGCGCTGGAGGAGCTGAAGGCGGCAGCCGGGCTTTCCGTCATCGCCGCCTTCGAACATGAATTCCATATCGCCGATGCCGGCTTCGTGCCGGCTCATTCACTGTCGTTCGCCGCACTGCGCCGCGCCGACCCGTTTGCTGCCAATTTGATGGCGGCGCTGGAGGAAGCGGGCGTCGCGCCCGAAGTGGTCATTGCTGAGTTCGGTAACGAGCAGTTCGAGGTGACGCACGAGCCAACCAATGCGCTTGCCGCAGCCGACCGCGCCGTCGCCATCCGCGAGATCACCCGCGAAGTCGCGCGCAATGCCGGGTGGCGCGCCAGCTTCACACCCAAACCCGCGCCCGATGCTGTCGGCAACGGCGTCCACATCCATTTCAGCTTCGTCGACGAGGCCGGCAAGCCGGTGACCTACGATCCGGCGCGACCGGGCGGTCTTTCCAGCCAGGCCGGCGCCTTCTGTGCCGGCGTGCTGCGCCATCTGCCTGGCATCACCGCCATGACGGCGGCGAGCGTGTCGTCCTATTACCGGCTGAAGCCGCATAGCTGGAGTTCGTCCTACACCTGGCTTGCCGATCGCGACCGCGAGGCTAGCCTGCGCATCTGCCCGACGGTGACGATCGGCGGGCGCGATCCGGCGCCGCAATACAACATCGAATACCGGGCCGCCGACGCCACCGGCAATCCCTATCTGTCCCTGGCGACGATCATTCGGGCCGGGCTGGAAGGGCTGAAGGCAAAGCTGCCGACTCCGCCGCTGGTCACCGGCGACCCGACGCTGATGAGCCAGGCGGAGCGCAAGAAGCTTGGTCTGGTGCGCCTGCCGGAAACCCTGCCGGCGGCACTCGACGCGCTCACCGCCGACAGCACCGTCGCCGGGTGGTTCGCGCCGGTCTTCATCTCGACCTTCGTCGGGCTCAAGCGACACGAGACCGAGCGCCTTGCCGGCCTCGATCCGGTGGCTGTTTGCGACCTCTACCGGACGCTTTATTGATGGCTGCGCAGCTTGCGAGTGAGTGGCCGGCTGCCGTCGACGTGCTCAACGAAATTGGACGCTCTGACATCGTGCTGTTGTGCGAGCATGCGTCCAACCACATTCCGGCGGAGTATGCAAAGCTGGGGCTCGATATCAGCCATCTGCAACGCCACATCGCCTGGGATATCGGCGCCGCCGAAGTGACGCGCCGTCTGTCGGTGCTGCTCGATGCACCTGCCTTCCTCGGCGGCTATTCGCGGCTGCTGATCGACCTCAACCGGCCGCTGGGCACGAGCGGCAGCATCCCGGCGCTCTCCGAAGACACCGACATTCCCGGCAATATCGGGCTCGATCCGTCCGAGCGGGCACGGCGCGCCGAAATCATGTTCGCGCCTTTCCATGACCGGGTGGCCGCCCATCTCGACCGCCGGGCGAAGGACGGCAGACCGACACGGATCGCGACGATCCACAGTTTTACGCCGGTCTTCCTCGGGGTTCCCAGGCCCTGGCATGCCGGCGTGCTTTACGATCGCGCCGGCGATTTCGGTGAAACGATCCTTGCCGGCCTGCGCAACGACGAAGCGCTCAATGTCGCGGCGAATGTGCCTTACGTGATCAGCCGCGACGCCGACTACGCCGTGCCCATCCACGGCGACGACCGCGGCATTGCCGCCGTCCTCATCGAGATCCGGCAGGATCTGTTGTCGAGCCGCTCCGGCATCGAGGCATGGGCGAACCGACTGGCCGCCGTCTTGCCCGCGCAGCAGAAGGAGAAGGCGTCATGAGCAATCTGCGCGAGCGCGATGCGGTAACCATCGCCCAGATCGGCAAGCTGCGTTTCTCGCCGCTGAGCGTCGTCGGCGGCCGGGGCAACCGGCTGATCGAGGAAGGCGGCCGCTCGCTGCTCGACCTGTCCGGCTCAGCCGGTCCGGCAATCCTCGGTTACGGCCATCCGGCCATCGTCGCGGCGGTCGAGGCGGCGATCCGCGACATGGCCGGCGCCAGCCTCTTGCTCTACCCCAACGAACCAGCGGTTTCGCTGGCCGAGCGGCTGCTGGCGATCACGCCGGGCGACAGTGAGCGGCGTGTCTGGTTCGGCCATTCCGGATCGGACGCCAATGACTGCGCGGTGCGTGTGCTGCAGGCTGCCACAGGCCGCTCGCGCTTCATCTCGTTCATCGGCTCCTATCACGGCAATCTCTCCGGCTCGATGGGCATCAGCGGCCATACCGCCATGACCCACACGCTGCCAAGGCCGGGCCTGCTGCTGCTCCCCTACCCCGATCCGTTCCGGCCGCAGTTCAGCGCCGAGGCCGTTCTTGCGCTGCTCGACCACCAGTTCGAGACCACCTGCCCGCCGCATCAGGTCGCGGCAGTGTTCATCGAGCCGCTGATGTCGGATGGCGGGCTGATCGTGCCGCCGTCCGGCTTCCTCAAGGCGTTGCAGGAACGTTGCCGCAGGCATGGCATCAAGATTGTCGTCGACGAGGTCAAGGTCGGGCTGGCCCGCAGCGGCATGATGCACTGTTTCCAGCACGAAGGATTGACGCCCGATCTCGTCGTCTTCGGTAAAGGTATCGGCGGCGGCCTGCCGCTTTCGGCCGTTGTCGGCCCAAAGGAGATCATGGACCACGCGCCAGCCTTCGCGCTGCAGACGACCGCCGGCAACCCGATCGCAACGGCCGCCGGCAACGCCGTGTTGAAGACGATCGAGACGGAAGGGCTGGTCGCGCGCTCGGCGCGCGTCGGCACGCTGTTCTCAGACGCACTGCGGGCGCTCTGCGCAAAACATGAGATCATCGGCGACGTGCGCGGGCGTGGCCTTGCCGTCGGCATCGATCTGGTCACGGACCGCAAGACGCGCGAACCGGCCGCGGCAACGACGACGGCCAAGATCATCTATCGCGGCTACGAACTGGGTGCTGCCTTCACCTATGTCGGACTGAAAGCCAATGTGCTCGAATTCATGCCGCCGTTGACGCTGACCGAGGATGAGGTTGCCGAGGGCGTGGCAATCGTCGACCAGGCGATCGCCGACGTGGCGAGGGGCAAGGTCTCCGACGCGGACGTCGCTTCGTTCATGATGTGGTAGGCGACCTCTCGCGTCAGGAGAAGATCTCCGCCAGTTCGTCGACGCTGGTGCCTTCCCTGACTTGCCGCAACTCGACATAGCTGACTGCGATGGCAACCGACATCAAAGTAGACACGACTGTCGAAACGAGCGCGCTACCAATCGCGCCGACAACAAGGCCAACGGTCGAGAGGCTGCCGGTAATGGCGAAAGTAAATCCAAACAACAATGCGAATGCCATTTGGATGGCAATCGCCGCCAAGAACAGAACCAGCAAAAGACCGAATAGTGACCAGCGGCTGCCCTTCGTCAGAACACGGCTGCGCGACATCGAACCAAACACGCCAAGCCGCTCCTGGATCAGCACGGGCACGGAAACCGATATACCGAGGAACAACATGATGCCTGGAACCACCAACGCGATGAACGCGATGAACACAATGATGTTTCCAAAAACGGGGATAAGCATGCCAGCCACGAACATCGTCACCACTAACGCGAGGATCATGGTGAGGAAGACAACCAGGCCCATCCCGAGCGTCGGGAACATGCAACGCAAGGCGATCTGGATGCAGTCACCGATTGCCGGGCGCTTGCCGTTCAAGTCTTCTATCGTCGCCCTTACCAGTGACGACTGAAACAACAAAGCCAGCGCAAAATAGATCAACCCAAAAGCCATCGATATTAGCGAGTTGCCTAGAATCGCCGAGGGATCGGCAACCGCCATGCTTTCGGGATCGGCAAAATCGAGTTTGGCAAAATTTCTGTAATTCCAAAGGTTGAGCACCAGTGCCGGAAGGGCGGAAAAAAGAGCCGCCAGTCCGACCAACAGACCCGGATTGCGGCCGATGACCGCAAAACTATTGCTGAAAACCCTGCCGATGCGATACTTGTCCGGTCGTTCCAGTGTCGTTGAAACCATGACGCAACTTGTCCAGTCCAGGCCGATCCTGATGCGATGAAGGCGGCCTTGCCGCTATGAGAAGATTTCCGCCAGTTCGTCGACGCTGGTGCCTTCCTTGACCTGACGCAGCTCGACATAGCTGACCGCCGGGGCAACCGAGGTCACCACGGATACGACGGATGTCACCAGAGCATCAAGGATGAGAGCCGTTGTCACGCCAAACACCATGACGACTTGGCTCAAGACAAGCTGGATGACGATCACGGCTATGATCAGGATAATCCAGAATCCGAACAGCGCCCAGCGGCTCCCTTTGGTCAGCTCGCGGCTGCGCTTCATGCTGCCGAACACCCCCCGCCGTTCCTGAACCAGAACCGGCACGGCGACCGACCAGCGGAGCCATAAGATGATGCCGGGGACGATGAGCAGCATGAAGCCCAATCCCGCGCCAAGAGAGACCAGTACTGCGATGCCTATCACCGGCAGCAGGAGGGAGATTGCCATCTTGAGGCTGTCGCCCATTGATGGCCGCTTGCCGTTCAGATCCTCGATGGCCGCGCGCACCAGCGTCGCCTGCAAGATCGCTGCCAGGACCATGGAAGCCAGCACGACAAGGATTGTAACGATAACGCGTTGGGCCGAGAACTCCGGAGCGCCTGTCTCGGTGCCGATTGGCCATTGCCGGAGCCAAAGCTGGTAGAGCAACGTCGGCAAGCCTGAAAACAGCACTGCCAGCCCGAGGCAAAGCACGATATTGCGGCTGATGACAGCAAAGCTGTCGTTGAAAACCCTGCCGATGCGAAACTTGTCCGGTCGTTCCAGTGTCGTTGAAACCATGATGCGTCCCCTCGCTCAATCGCCGCATATCGGCTGGTGATCCCCGCATCAAATGTGCCAACATTGGAGATCGACGTCTAGCCCACTTGCAATTGCCGTTGTGCATTGCCAGTGTCGACTGGGAACCACAGGTTGCAGGGGACGGTTGGCAGTGGCACAGCCAGGCACAGCGGAAGCCGAATGGCTGGCAAAAGCGCATCAGCAGTTGATCTCGGACAAGTCGATCCAGTTCGGCCTGCCGGCCTATGTGCCGCCCCAGCCGCCTGACTGGCTGAAGCCGCTGCTGGACCTGTTGTCATCGCTCGGTCCCTCCATGATCTATCTGTTCTGGGGGGCGGTGATATCAGGTGCCGCGATCATCCTGCTCCTGGTCTTTCTCGAGATGAAAGGTATCGCCTGGCGCCTGCCATGGCAGCGCGCGCGGCGCGAAACCGAGGCGGAGGAAGCATGGCGTCCCGACGCCGGCGCCGCGCAGATCCTGCTGTCGGAAGCCGACGCGCTGGCCGCGCGAGGCGACTATGACGAAGCGGTTCATCTCCTGCTTCGGCGCAGCGTCGCCGATATTGCCGGCCGGCTGCCGGATTTTTTGCGCCCGTCGCTCACGGCGCGCGACATCGCCGCTGCTGCTTCGGTTCCCGCCAAGGCCCGCGCGGCGTTTACCGAGATCGCACGCATCGTCGAAGCCGCACTGTTCGCGCGCAGGCCGGTCGGCGCCGAAGGCTGGCGGCAAGCACGCGGCGCCTATGAGCGGTTCGTCTTCCGGGATGCCTGGATATGAGCGCTGCGACGGTCGAACCAGCCGCGCAGGAACCATTCAATCGAAGAACGCTGTTTTGGGGCATTTTCGCCAGCCTGCTTGCGGCAGCGGGTTTCTTCCTGCTGTCCACCTATGCGCCCGACTTCCGGCAACCCGGCAATGGCGGCGCCACGCCGCTGTCGAAAAGCGGCGTCGGCTATGCCGGCCTGGCTGAATGGTTGCGGCTCACCGGCGAGCCGCCAGCCATGGCACGAACTGAGGACGATCTCGGCACCGACATGCTGCTGATCGTCACCATTTCGCCCGAGAGCGATCCCGCCGCGCTCGACCGCATCCTCGAACTTCGGCAGGACCTGAATACCCTCTTCGTGCTGCCCAAATGGCAAACCCTGCCGCTGGAGGAGCACGAAGGATGGAAGATGAAATTCGGGCGATTGCCAGAATCCGTGGTGAACCAATGGCTCGGCCGGATCGCCAAATCGAGGATCGGCGTCGGCCAAAGCAAGGTGCGGCAACTCGACGTCGAAGGCCGGCTCGTTGCCGCCCCCGACGAATTGCAGTGGGTGGCGGACGAGCATCCAATCATAGCAGCCGGCAACGACAAGGCTGTGCTCACTGAACTCGACGACAAGCCTTTTTATATCCTGACCGACCCCGACCTGATCAACAACGCCGCGCTTGCGGATTCCACCAAGGCGGCAGCCGCGCTCGACCTGATCAGCCGGCTTCAATCCGGAATCGGTCCGTCCTGGTCCAATTTCAAACTGCCCGACCCTGACCAACTCGGTGACGACGCATCCGAAAATCCAGATAAGAGAGGCCGCGCACAGCCGGTCATGTTCGATCTCACGCTGCATGGCGCGGGGCGAAAATACGACCTTGCCAAACTCCTGGTCGAACCGCCGTTCCTGGCGCTGACGCTGACGATCCTGGCCGCGGCGGCGCTGGCTTTCCTGCGCGGCCTCGGCCGTTTCGGCCCGCCGCGCGCCGACCAGCGCGCCATTGCCTTCGGCAAGCGTGCGCTGGTGGATACGACGGCGATGCTGCTGCGGCGCGCCGGGCGGCTCGACGAACTGGGAGGCCGTTATGCCGCCTTGATGCGGGTGCGCGCCGGCGCACTGCTGGGAGCGCCGCAGGGCCTGCAAGGCGAAGCGCTCGACCGCTGGCTCGATTCTCGCGATAAGGACGAAGTCAGCGGATTCACCGCGCGGGCGCAAGCCGCCGGCGAGGCGAAAAACCTGACGCAAATGCACGAGGCAGCCGAGCGGCTGCACGATTGGACGGCAAGGAGGCTCGGTGAACGTCGATGATGTAAAGGCCCTGGCGACACGGATCAGGGAAGAAGTGGCCAAGGCGATCACCGGACAGCACGACACGGTCGACCTGATGCTGACCGCCCTGTTCGCCGGCGGGCATATCCTGCTGGAAGGCCCTCCGGGCACGGCCAAGACAATGACCGCGCGCTGCTTCGCGCAGGCTCTGGGTGTCGCCTACGGGCGCATCCAGTTCACGCCGGACCTGATGCCTGGCGATATCGTCGGATCGAACATCTACAATTTCCAGACTGGACAGTTCACGCTGACGCGCGGTCCGATCTTCTGCGATCTTTTGCTTGCCGACGAGATCAACCGCACGCCGCCCAAGACACAGGCAGCACTTCTGGAGGCGATGCAGGAGCATGCGGTCACCTTCGACGGCACCACGCATTCGCTGGGCCGCAACTTCATGGTGGTCGCGACCCAGAACCCGATCGAGCATCAGGGCGTCTATCCCCTGCCCGAAGCACAGCTCGACCGCTTCCTGTTCAAGCACCGGGTCAGCTACCCCGGTCCCGAGGAGGAACGGGCCATCATCATCCATCACGGCGGCGGCTCCGCCTCGCACGACATCGCGCAATACGGCATCAAGGCTCAAACGGATCGCAAGACGCTGGAGAAGGCACTCGAAACCGTCGGCTCCGTCACCCTCGTCGACGACGTCGTCGGCTACATCGCGGCGCTGGTGCGCGCCACACGCGATACCGCCGATTTGGAGGTTGGCGCCAGTCCCCGCGCGGGCGCCATGCTGGCCAGGGCGGCGCGGGCGCGGGCTGCGCTCGACGGGCGCGCCTATGTGATTCCCGACGACGTCAAGGCACTGGCGGTGCCGGCGCTGCGCCATCGCGTTGTCCTGTCGCCGGCCGCGCAGATCGATGGCCGACTGGTCGAGCAGATCGTCTCCGACCTGGTCGACCAGACGGAAGCGCCGCGTTGATCTATCCCAGCGGCCGAGCGGTGTGGGCGGCTGCGGCGGGCGCGGTGCCGGCCTTCCTGGTCGCGCTGGCGCTGCCGTCATTGTGGTATCTCGGATTGCTGTGGATCTGCCTGCTGCTCGCCTTCCTGGCGGTGGACGCCGCGGCCGGACGCGGGCGGAAATCGCTGGCCGCCAGCCTCCACGCGCCGCCGCAGGTCGGCGTCGGCGGCCAGTTCACCGTCCATGTCGCCGCCCGTCTTTCAGGCCGGACGCCGACCCTGGAGGCGCGCGTCGGTCATGATGAGCGCCTGGCGCCGATCGGCGGAACCGGCGGTCCCCTGGCTGCCACAAAGGATGGCGGATCGCTCGACCTGCGGTTCCAGGCGCTGCGGCGCGGCATCGCCAGCTTCGATCGTCTGTGGCTGCGCTGGCGCGGGCCGTTCGGACTGGTCTGGAACCAGGTCGTCCTGCCGATGGAAAGCAAGGTGGCAGTGTTGCCCGACGTCCGCAGCGCCCGCGACCAGGCGATCACGCTGCTGCAGCGCAACGCCCTGCCCGACGGGCATGCGCAGCGCCGGGCCGGCCAGGGCCGGGAATTCGAGGCGCTCAAGGATTATCAGCCCGGCATGGGCCGGCGGATGATCGACTGGAAGCGCAGCGCCCGCCACGGCAGGCTTCTGGCGCGCGAGTTCCGTATCGAGGAGAACAACAATATCGTGCTGGCCATCGACAGCGGACGCCTGATGTGCGAGCCGGTCGACGGCCTGCCGAAGGTGGACCGGGCGGTGGCGGCAGCCTTGCTGTCGGCGTTCATTGCGCTCAAGGGCGGCGATATGGTCAGCCTGTTCAGCTTCGATGCGCGGCCGCGCGTCGCCAGCGGCGCGGTGCGCGGCTCGGCCAGCTTCGCAATGATCCAGAAGCGGGCGGTTGAGATCGACTATTCCAACGAGGAGACCAATTTCACCCTGGCGCTGACCACGCTTGCGGCGCGGCTCGACCGTCGCTCGCTGGTGATCATCTTCACCGACTTCGTCGATCCGATCAGCGCGGAATTGATGCTGCGCACCGTCGGCCGGCTCACCGAGCGGCATCTGGTGCTGTTCATGATGATCAGGGATGTCGAATTGGAGAGCTTGGCCGACATGCCGCCTTCATCAGGCGAGGATATCGCCCGCGCCGTCGTCGCCGGCGGGCTTTTGCGCGAAAGGCAGGTCGTCATCGGCCGGTTGCGGCTGCTCGGCGCGCATGTGATCGAAGCCGACCATCAAAGGCTAGGGCCGGCGCTGGTCGAGCGCTACCTGCAGTTCAAGCGCGAGGATTTGTTGTGACTGCGCCAGTTCCCGGCGATGCTCGACGCGGCGATGCCGTACGCCAGTCGCTGGCCAGCTTCCGTCGGGAGCGCGAGGCCGACTGGCAGGCGTTCGAGGCGCTACTCGCCCGCGTCGAGAAACGCGCGCCGCGAACACTGTCGGAAGAAGAGCTGCTGTCGCTGCCGCTGCTCTACCGGTCGGCATTGTCTTCGCTTTCGGTAGCGAGAGCGACATCCCTCGACAGCGCACTGATCGCCTATCTCGAATCCCTGTCGCTGCGGGGATATTTTTATCTCTATGGGGCACGCCGCGGACTACGGCAGCGTGTTGGCGATTTCTTCCTGCATGACTGGCCCGGTGCCATCCGCGATCTGTGGCGCGAGACGCTGGTGTCGGTGGCGCTGATGTTTGTCGGCATCGGCGCCGGCGCCTGGCTGGTAGCGTCCGACAAGGGCTGGTTCGACGCGATCATCCCGTCGGGCCTGGCTGCCGGCCGCGGTCCCGACGCTTCGGCCGAGATGCTGCGCAGCATGCTTTATGATGGCGACAATGGCTTTCTCTCAGGCTTTGCTGCTTATCTTTTCACCCACAACGTCCAGGTCGCAATCCTCGCCTTCGCCCTTGGATTTGCTTTCGCGGTGCCGACGGTGCTGCTGATGCTGTTCAACGGCTGCATGCTGGGGGCGATGTTCCAGGTCTATTGGGCAAAGGGGCTTGGCATGGAACTTGGCGGCTGGCTGGCCATTCACGGCACCACCGAATTGTTCGCCATCGCACTGGCCGGCGCTGCCGGCATGCGGATCGGCACACGCATCGCCTTCCCCGGCGAGTTGACCCGCATGACAGCAGCCGCCCATGCCGGACGCGTCGCCGCGACCGCGATGGTCGGCGTTTCGGTCATGCTGCTGTTTGCCGGACTGCTCGAGGGCATCGGCAGGCAGACGATCACCAGCGACGTCACCCGCTATGCCATTGGCACCGGCATGCTCGCACTGTGGATCGGCTACTTCTACCTGTTCCAGGTGGTGCGCAATGGCGACCGCTAGACGCGCTGCGCTGGCGACAATGCGCTCGCTGATCACGCCTGAAGGTGTCGATCTCCAGATAAAGCTGGCCGACGCCGGCACACGGGCTGCCGCTTTCCTGCTCGATGTCGTCTTTATCGCCACGGCTGCAATCGCGGTCACGATTGTTGCGATCTTTGGAGTAACAGGTTTCGGCACTGATAAATTGCAGCCGCTTTTCATCGTCTGGATCATCGCGATTTTTTTTCTGCGAAACGTCTATTTCATCGCCTTCGAGGCGGGCCGGCGCGCGTCGACCCCCGGCAAGCGGATCATCGGCATCAGGGTGGCGTCACGCAGCGGAGCCGGCCTGTCGGTCGATCAGGTCATCGCCCGCAATCTGATGCGCGAGATCGAGGTCTTTCTGCCGCTGTCGATTATCGCCGGACGCAGTGGGATGGGCGTCGCCGACACGCTGACGACAGTTTTCGGGCTGGTATGGGCGCTGCTGTTCGCCTTGTTCCCGCTTTTCAATCGCGACCGGTTGCGGATTGGCGACCTCCTGGCGGGAACCTGGGTCGTCGAGGCGCCTAAGCGCACGCTGATGGAGGATTTGTCGGCACGAAAAGATCTGGTCGCCAGGACTTTTCAGTTCAGCCACGCCCAGCTCGATGCCTATGGCATCGCCGAACTGCACAAGCTGGAAGAAGTGCTGCGCCGCGACGACTATTTCGCGCTGCGGGCGGTGGCTGAGACGATCGGACGCAAGATCGGTTCAACGCCGCAGGCGCATGATGCCCGCCTGTTCCTGACCGCGTATTACGGCGACCTGCGAGCCCATCTCGAGCGAAAGCTGCTGCTGGGCAAGCGAAAGGAAGACAAGCATCAGCGTTAGGAACGAAAGGCCGTCTTACCCCACCCACTTCTCGTAGTCCGACACCAGGAGGTGCAGCGGCGCGACGTCCTCGTCGATGTCCGCGAAGCGGCCGATCGGCTCGCGGAAGACATTGTCGGTGAGATCGTCGTTGACGGTCGAAACCTCGCCGATCAGCACGTCCTTGCCCTCGGCCCAGAAGGCGTGCCAGACGCCCGGCAGCAGCGTCACGCTCTCGCCCGGATCGAGCTTCAAGAGCCCGCCCGCCGGCAGCCGGTGGATAGTCCCGTCGACCGGCACCGATACTTCCGCCTTCGGATCGATGCCGCCATCGCGATCGTGCATGAACAGCTCCAGCACCAGCTTGCCGCCGCCGCGGTTGATGATGTCCTCGGCCTTGATGTTATGGCGATGCATCGGCGACAGCTGATCCTTGCCCGAGATCATGATCTTCTCGGCATAGAGCATGCCCATGCCCTTCTTCATGTCTTCGTAGCGACCGTTGCGAACGGTGAACAGGAAGAGGCCGAGCTCGTCGAACTTGCCCTGGCCGTAATCGGTGATGTCCCAGCCGAGCCGCGAGGAGAAGATGGCCGACGAATCCTGCCGGCGCGCCTTCATCTGTTCCGGGGTCCAATAGGCGAAGGGCGGCATGATGTAGCCGAACGAACGGATGAAGGCATCGGCGTCGCGGATGATTTCGTTGATGGCGGAGCGTTTCATGGTCGTGGTTCCTTCCCATTGGCTTGGGCGATCTCCAAACCGAATAGCCGAACACCGATCCGGTGTCGACGTAAACCGCGTGCTGGCCTCATGACATCCGGGCCGATCAAGGCCATAAGTCCAGGCAATTCCCAGGGTGAAAATCCATGCTGAGCATAGACGACCTCGATACACCGGCGATCCTGATCGATGTCGACCGCGCCGAAGCCAACATCGCGCGGGCGCAGGCCCACGCCGACCGCCACGGGCTGAAGTTCAGGCCGCACATCAAGACCCACAAACTGCCCTACTGGGCAAAGAAGCAGATCGCAGCCGGTGCAGTCGGCATCACCTGCCAGAAGATCGGTGAAGCCGAGGTGATGGCCGATGCCGGCCTCACCGACATTTTTCTGCCTTACAACATTGTTGGCCGCGCCAAGCTGGAGCGTCTCAAGGCGCTGCACAGCCGCGTGACACTGTCGGTGACATCAGACAGCATGGAGACGCTTGCGGGTCTCGCCGCCACCTTCACCGATCCAGGCCAGCCGCTACAGGTACTGGTGGAGTGCGATACCGGCATGGGCCGCTGCGGCGTCCAGTCGGCCAGCGAGGCTGTCGCGCTGGCCAGAGAGATCGACAAGGCCAGGGGGCTCGCCTTCGGCGGGCTGATGACCTATCCGGCGGCAGGCCGCGCCGCCGAGGCCGAGACTTGGCTGGCCGATGCGCGCAATGCGCTCGCCGCATCCGGCCTCGCCTGCGAACGCATCTCCAGCGGCGGCACGCCGGATATGTGGCGCGCAGGCGAGGCTTCCGTCGTCACCGAGTACCGCCCCGGCACCTACATCTATCTCGACCGCTACCAGGTCGCCAAGGGCGTCGGAAGCCTCGACGATTGCGCGCTGACGGTGCTGTCGACGGTGGTCAGCCATCCGACGCCGACACGGGCCATCCTCGATGCCGGCAGCAAGGCGTTGTCCAGCGATACGCTGGGGCTGCCCGATTTCGGCGAATTGCTGGGCCTTCCGGGCGCCACCGTCACCAGCCTCAGCGAGGAGCACGGCAACGTCACGCTTTCCGGCGAGGCCAGGCTGCGTATCGGCGAGCGCGTGCGCATCGTGCCCGACCATTGCTGCGTCGTCACCAATCTGTTCGACGAAGTTCACTTGATCGCCGGAGAACGGGTGCTTGAGACGCTGCCGGTGGCGGCGCGCGGCCGCATGGGGTGAGAAGCGGTCCGCGGAGCGGACGGAAAGCCAATTGCTTGGCTTTCGAGCTTTGACCCCCTGAGCCTGCAAAGGGGCAAAGCTGAAGTGAGTCAGGCTGATTGCCGTTCGGCCTGCCGTGCCGCGACGCGGCGCATGGCAATGACCCGGCGACGCAGGATTTCCGTGCGCATCGCCATCAGATGCAGCGCAAAGAACAGCACGGTAAAGCCCAGAGCCATCACCAGCAACGGCCGCAACAGGCTGGGATCGATGGTCGGCCCACCGAGCCGGATCACCGAAGCCGGCTGATGCAGCGTGTTCCACCAGTCGACGGAGAATTTGATGATCGGGATGTTGATGAAGCCGACCAGGGTGATGACTGCAGCGGCCCAGGCGGCGCGCGCGGCATCGTCGAGGGCCCGCGTCAGCGCAATGATGCCGAGATACATCAGGAACAGCACGAACACCGAGGTCAGCCGCGCATCCCACACCCACCAGGTGCCCCACATCGGCTTGCCCCAGATCGAACCGGTGATCAGCGCGAGCGCTGTAAAGACGGCACCGATGGGTGCCGCCGATTTGAGCGCGACGTCGGCCAGCGGATGGCGCCATACCAGCGTGCCCAATGCGGAAACCGCCATCAGCGTGAAACACATCATGGCCAGCCAGGCGAACGGCACATGGATGTACATGATACGTACGGTGATGCCTTGCTGGAAATCCTCCGGCGCCGTGAAGCTCATATAGAGCCCGGCGGCTAGGAGGAGTGTGGCGATGGTTGCCAGCCACGGCACCACCTTGTCGGCCAACCCGACAAACCGCGTCGGGTTGGCGAAATCCATCCAGCCGCTGAGGCGTGAAGTCAGGTCACTCATGCGGCTTTACATAAACCGGTGATGGGCTTGGGGCAACTACAGCACCGTGTCGCAGGCGCGCGTTCCCTTCTCCCCCTGTGGGGCCCGAAGGGCGGGCGAGGCCCGTGACTCGCCCCGGGCGGTGGATCGGCGCACAGCGCCGAGCCGGATGAGGAGTGCTGGACGGAGTGAGGCCGGCGCCAAGCGAGCACCCCTCATCCGTCGCCTTCGGCGACACCTTCTCCCACAAGGGGAGAAGGGAAGAACTCAGGCGGCCGCGTCCGTGATGGTGCGGCTGAGGCGGCGGACTTCCTCGTCGTTGAGCAGGCCGCCGGCGCGCAGCAGGCTGGCGAAGCGGCCATTGCGCATCGACAATTCGGCGAAGCCGCCCATTTCGACCACCTTGCCCTTGTCCATGAAGACGACCAGATCGGCATCGCGAACAGTGGTCAGGCGGTGCGCGATGATGAAGGTGGTGCGGCCGCGCCGCAATTCGTCGATCGCTTCCTTGACGCGGTCTTCCGTCTCGACGTCGAGCGCGCTGGTCGCTTCATCGAGCACCAGGATGGGTGAATCCTTCAGCACGGCGCGCGCGATTGCGATACGCTGGCGCTCGCCGCCCGAAAGTTGTCCACCGCGTTCGCCGACAACCGTATCGTAGCCGTTGCTCTTCGACAGGATGAAATCCTGCGCGGCAGCGGCATTGGCGGCGGCGTGGACCTCATCATAGGTCGCCTCGGCGCGCCCGACGCGGATATTGTCCTCGATCGAGCGGTTGAGCAGGCCGGCATCCTGGAACACGGTGGCGATCGAGTGGCGCAGCGACTTGCGGGTCACCGTGCGGGTATCGATGCCATCGATCAGGATGCGGCCGCTGGACGGCGAAAAGACCCGCTGCAAGAGATTGATCAGCGTGGTCTTGCCTGCGCCCGTCGGACCGACGATGGCCACGGTGTGGCCGGCACGGACTTCGAAGGACACGTCGTTCACGCCCTGCCCCGAATTGGCGAATTCGAAGTTGACGTTTTCGAAACGCACATGACCAGTGACGTTGACCAGGTCACGCAACCCGTCCGGCTCGGCGGCGTCGGCCGCGGAGTCCTCAAGCCGATAAAATTCCTCGAGCTTGGCCCTGGCTTCCGAAATCTGGTTGGCGAAGGCCGACATCTGGTCGAGCCGGGCGATCAGCAGCGTGGCAAAGCCGGTAAACGCGATGACATCACCGATGCGCAATTGGCCATGCATGACAAGATAGGAGCCGATCAACAGCACGACCATCATCGAAATGGTCGACGACAGACGGTGCAGGGCGTTGGCCAACGCCCACCAGTCGAGCACCGGATACTGCGCATCAAGCAGATTCTTGACATAGCGCTTCAAGGCGTCGGTCTCGTGGCCGATGCGATTGTAGCTCTGCAGCACGGCGACATTGCTGACCGAGTCGCTCACATGCGCGAACACCTGGTGAAAGTGCCGCTCCACGGACGCCTGGCCTTCCCTGGTACGACGCATCACCAGCCGGCCGATTCCGACGTAGAGCGCGCCCAATGCCAGCAGGACCATCGACATGCGAATGTCCATGCTGAGCGCCGTCGGCACCAGCAGAACCAGTGCGACAACAGTCGACAAATGCTGCCTCATGAACTCGAGCCAGAGGCTGAACAAGGTCTCGACCGCGCGCAGCAGCGTGTGCAGGGAATTGGAGGTGCCGCGCTGATGATGCCAGGCAAGAGGCATGGTGATCACGCGCTCGAACGACTGGCAAAGAACCTCGCTGCGCCGCGCATGGGCAAAACGGTCCGCGCCGCGCGCCACCAGAACGAAGGCGATGACGTTGAAGACGCCGATACCGGCCCATAGGCCGAGCGTCGAAAAGACCGAGCCGCTATCCGAAATGGCATCGATCACCCGTCCGAACATGATCGGCTCAAGGATGGCGATAATCGCAAGCGCGACATTCGCCCCACAGATAAACGCGACGCGTTTTCTGTCGGCAGCGAGATAACCGAGCGCTCTCCAGTAGATTTGCAGAAGGGACACTTCAGCTACTCCGGCAAATTGTTATTGTGCACTGCATCATTTTCTGACTCGTACTCGTTGACGTGTCGCGAAACAATGCCCTCGTACCCCTTCAGTTCCCAATTCGCGAACAAAAGATGGCGACGCTGCGAAATCTGTCGTGATCACCTAACGGTTTGAGAAGAAAGGTAAAATGTCAGCCTTGCGGCAAAATCGTGGCAGGCAGGAAGCACTGCCGAAATTTTAATCAGCAACTTGGCATGTACGAATCCCAAAAGCCTGCATCGGCTTTTGGGAAATCTCATGCGCAATAGAATTGCTCGAGCAACTTTAAATAACGCAAATCCTCAAGATGCACAAAGACGTTCCAAATCCTTGAAGCTACGCCGGTATCCTGACGACCAGATCGGCCTTGTCGCCGGCTTTCGGTTCGAAAGACGAAGCCTTCGTCTTTTTACCATTTACCTCGAGCGAGACGGCTTTGGCCTTCTTGTCGCGGACAACCTGAACCCTGAGCTCGGCCCCCAGCACCTTGAGCGTTGCCGCATAGCCATCCCAATGGCTGGGCAGTTTCGGCCTGAACCGGATGCGCTCGCCCCTGCGCTCGATGCCGAGGATGCCTTCGACCGCCGCGCGATAAAGCCAGCCGGCCGAGCCGGTATACCAGGTCCAGCCGCCGCGGCCACCCTTGCCTTGCCCGGCGTAGACGTCTGCCGCGACGACATAAGGCTCGACGCGGTAGTGCTCGGCAGCGGCTTCGTCGGGTGCATGGTTGACCGGGTTGAGCATCGAGAAGCAGCGGTAGGCGTCGTCGACGCGCCCCATTTCGGCGAGCGCAATGACGAACCATGTCGCCGCGTGGGTGTACTGGCCGCCGTTTTCACGGACACCCGGCGGGTAGCTCTTGATGTAGCCTGGGTTCTGTGCCGTCCTGGAGAAGGGCGGCGTGAAAAGCTTGACGATGTTGAGCTCGTCGTCGACGAGCATTTTCATCGCCTGCTGCATCGCCGTCGTCGATCGCGCCGGATCGCCCTCCCCCGACAGCACGCTCCACGACTGGGCAATCGAGTCGATCTTGCATTCCTGCGAGCTGCGCGACCCCAGCGGCGTGCCGTCGTCGAAGCTGCCGCGACGGTACCATTCACCGTCCCAGGCCGTGCTTTCAAGCGCCCGCTTCAGCACGCCCGCGTGTTTTGTCCAGGCTTGCGCGCGCTTGGCGTCGCCTTCCGCCTTGGCGACAGCTGCAAAGTCGCCCAGCGTCTTCAGCAGGAACCAACCCAGCCAGACGCTCTCGCCCTTACCTTGCTCGCCGACACGGTTCATGCCGTCGTTCCAGTCACCGCCGAGGATCAGCGGCAGTCCGGCGGGGCTGCTGCGCTTGATGGCAAGGTCAAGTGCGCGCGCGCAATGATCGTAGAGTGAAGCGGTCTTCTTCGATATCTCCGGCGTGAAAAAGGCGTCGTGCTCGCCTTCTTCCAGCGACGGCCCTTCGATGAAGGGCAATTGTTCCCTGAGGATCGCGGTATCGCCGGTCACCAGCAAGTAATGTGCCGTGGCGTTGGCGAGCCAGACCACGTCGTCGGAAATCATGGTGCGGACGCCTGCCTCCGTTCGCGGCAGCCACCAATGCTGCACGTCGCCTTCGGGGAATTGCCGCCGCGCCGCGTTGAGGATTTGGTCGCGCGCCAGTTTCGGATCATGGAGAAGCAGGGCCAGCGTGTCCTGCAACTGATCGCGGAAGCCAAAGGCGCCGCTTGCCTGGTAAAACGCCGAGCGGGCGCGGATGCGGCAGGCAAGGCTCTGATAGGGCAGCCAGTGGTTGACCATCGCGTTGAGCGCCTTGTCCGGCGTCTCGACCTGGATGGTGTCGAGAAACCCTCGCCAGGTGCGTTCATTGTCAGCCAGCCGCTGATCGAAGTCCTTGCTGCAATGATGCTGTACCAGCGCGCTGGCTTCCTCGGCAGAGGCTGCATCGCCGAGCAGCCAGAGCAGCGTCACGTCGCCGCCGGCGGGGATGTCGACGTCGCGTGCAATTGCCGCACAAGGATCGTCCCCCGCCTCGACGCGGCCCGACAGGCTCGCGCCGCTGAGCACGGCTTGCGGGAGTTCGCTGGTGCCGTGGCGGCCGATGAACTCGCGGCGGTCGGCCGTCACCGAGTGTGCCGCCCCGTCGGCGGCCAGGAAGGCAACCCGCTCGCTGAAATCGAGCCCGTAGGGATTTTGCGCCAGCAACGCGCCCGTCGCGGCATCCCTGGACGGAACGATGGTCGCCGCCGTGCGCGAACGATGGCTGCCAAGAACCCATTCTGCATAGGCATAGACGCGCAGGCGCGTCGGCGCCGAACCGGAATTCTGGATGCGCAACCGGGAGATTTTCACCGGATCGACGGGATCCACCACATGGGTAAGGTCCATCGACAGCGGCCCGTGCTTCGAACGGAAGGTCGAAAAACCCTGCCCGTGCCATGTTTCGTAGGTCGTGGCGGGGTCGCGGACCACGGCGGCCAGCGGTGAGAACGCCCGGCCGCTGGCATGATCGTAAATATAGATGCCCTCGCCTGGCCGGTTGGTGACCGGGTCGTTCGCCCACGGCGTCAGTTGATAGTCGCGGCTGTTTCGGCTCCAGGTGAAGGCAGCGCCTTCAGCCGAAACGTGGAAACCGAACGAGGCGTTGGAGACGACGTTGATCCAGGGCTGCGGCGTCGTGCGCCGGCCAGAAAGACGCACGACATAGTGGCGTCCGTCGCCCTCGAAGCCGCCAAAACCGTTCCACTGGTTGAGCCCGCTGCCGTCGGCACTGCCGTCGAACGAGGCTTGGGCCCACGTCTGTGGCGCCGGCGGAGACGGTTCACGAAGCGCTGCTGCACCCGCCGGTTGCAACGCGTCCCGCGCTTGCAGCGCAGCGGCCTCGGCGCGCTCGATCTGATCGAAGATGGTGCCGTTGCGCGTGTGCAGAACGACGCGAGCGGTGGCCAGCAGCGTCTTGTAGGTCGCCTCGTCCATGAGGTCGCGGCGCACCGCGAAGATGTGCTGCCGGGGGCCCAGCTCCTTGCCGCGCAGGCGGCTGTTTTCGCACAGCGTCTCCACCGCCCGTTGCAGGTCCTGCACGTAGGACGAAGCCTGCTCGTTGACGACGACAAAGTCGATCATCATGCCGCGGGCGCGCATGTATTCCTGGAAGCGGAGCGCCTGGGCAACGATTTCGAGATCGGCGACATCGCCGATCCTGACCAGGAAAATCGGAAAGTCGCCGGATATGCTGGTCGGCCATAGGCCCGATTGCCTACCGAGCCCGGAAGCGATCGATTCGGCCGGAAGCCGCAGGAACGGATCCGGATAGATCAGGTAGCGCGCCAGATTCTGCACATTGGCGGCATCGGCAAGGCTGAGACCGAGATGCCGGGTCTGCACCTGCGAGCGGGTCCAGGCGAGCATCGCCTGGCGCGCGAAGGCTTCCGGATGATCAAGCCGCGCAATGGCTTCTTCGAGTTCGGCACGGTTGGCGCCGACGGCAGTCCAGAAGGTCAGCGATATCTTCTTGTTGGCCGGCACGCGCACCTGTCGGCGAAGTGCTGCGACCGGATCCAGCGTGAAGCCGGAATGGCCGCCAAGCTTGGCGCCGGGATCGAAGGCGGCGGCCTCGGTAATGGTGCGGCCGCGGCCTATGAAGGCGCGCCGGTCGGTTTCGGCCTCGGCGTCGCGCGTCGACCCAGACGGGTCGGTGACGAAATGCACCATGGCGACATCAGGCTCGTCCGTTTCCCGCTTACGTCTGGTGGCGAAGATCGCTGCGTTATTTGCAGCGATTTCGGTTTCCACGAACATTTTCGAGAACGCCGGATGCGCGTTGTCGGATGCTTCTGAGCCCAGCACCAGTTCAGCGAACGAGGTCACTTCGATATGCCGGTCGACCGGGCCGTCATTGTAGAGCGTCACCCGCCGGCCTTCGCCATTCCCCTCCGAAATGACGATGCATTCGACCTCCGAACGCAGTGATCCCACTGACTTGACGAAGCTCGCCTTGTCGTCGGAGAACAGCGTTCGCACCTCTTCGTGGGTGGCACGCTTCGGCTCGGCGGTGGCCGACCACCAGTCGCCGGTGCCGGAGTCGCGCAGGAAGATATAGGAGCCAAGCCGATCCTCGGTCGGATCCGGCTGCCAGCGCGTGACGGCAAGCTCGCCCCAGCGACTATAGCCGGAGCCGGTCGCGGTAACCATGACCGAGTAGCGGCCATTGGACATGACGCTGGTCGAACGCAGCGCCTTGAGCGGGTTGAGCACAATGCGCGTATCGGGGCTCTCGGCTTCCGTTTCGTCCTTCGACCGTTCGTCGGCCTCGGTCCTGACGGTGGCGGTCGGGATGTCGCGCGGCGCTCTTTCCTGCAGCAGCAACTCGGCCGACTCGATCACCGGATCGCTGTGGAAGCGGTCGCGCAGGCGTCCTTCGAAGATGGCGTCGGCGACGGCGGCGATCGACATGCCGGAATGGTGGGCCATGTAGTTCAGCACGACGACATGGTCGGTGCCCTCCGGCACGCGTTGCGGCGTGAAATCGACCGCATCGTAGAAGCCGTGCCGGCCAAGGGCGCCGAGCCGCCTCAGCCTGGCCAGGTTCTGCACCGATTCACGCGGGGTGAACTGCGCCGCCAGCACGGTCGCATAAGGGGCAATCACCGTGTTCTGGCCAAGACCTCGCTTCAGGCCCAGCCCAGGCACGCCGAAATTGGTGTACTGGTAGGTCAGTTCGCGATCGCGGGCGTTGTAGGCCGCTTCCGAAATCCCCCAGGGCACGTCCTTCGAGCGGCCGTACTGGATCTGGCGCTTGATGATGAGCTTGCTGGTCTGGTTGAGGATGCTGCCTTGCGGCTCCTTCATCACCAGCGGCGGCATCAAATACTCGAACATCGAGCCGGACCAGGACATCAGCGCGCCCTTGAACCCGATCTCGACGATCGGCCGGCCGAGGTGGAACCAGTGCTCCGTCGGCAGATCGCCCTTGGCTATGGCGAACAGGCTGGTCAGCCGCGCCTCGGAAGCCAGCAGGTCGTAGCAGCTTTCGTCGAGCTGATGCTCCTCGACCCGGTAGCCGATCGACAGAAGCTTGCGTTCCTTGCGCATGAGGAAGGAGAAATCCATCTCGAAGGCAAAGCGGCGCGTCCGCTCGCGCAACGAAAGAAGCTTGGCCCGCAGCGCCTCGATGGCATTGTCGTCGCTATGCGCGTCATGGACATGCGCCTCGCAGGTGGCTTCCAGTCTCGCCGCCCAGTCGGCGATGGTGTCGCTCTGCGTCGATGCGGCCTCAGTATGGATAGCGATGGCGAGCTTGCGGATCTCGCCGGCCAGAACGGCCAGGTTGATGGTGCGGATCGACGCCATCTCGGGCTGTGCCTTGATCGATTCGACCGCGCGTCGCATGCCATCGAGGCGATCGGCAAGTCGCTGGCGCAACGGCCGCAACTGACGGCGGTCGTCAGGCAACTCCGCCAGGCTTTCGTCGAGGATCGTCACCGTATCGAGGATACCCTCGAAGTCGCCCTGAAGGTGGACTGCAGGCGCTTCCGCCCATTCGGCACAGGCTGCCGCCACCGCCACCAGATGGCCGGCGAGATTGCCGCTATCGACGGCGGAAATGTACAGCGGATAGAGCGGCTTCAGCGTCGTCGTGTCATACCAGTTGAAGAGATGGCCGCGCTCACGCGGCATGCTCTCGATAGTCGACATCGTCGCGTCGATGCGGGTGGTGGCGTCGGACAGGCTGATCCAGCCGAAATCGCGCGCCGAAACCACTGACAGGAGATAGACGCCGATATTGGTCGGCGAGGTGCGGGGCGCCACGACAGGCGCCGGACTCTCCTGGAAATTGTCGGGCGGCAGATTGTGATGCTCGGCCGTCACGAAGGTCTCGAAATAATGCCATGTGCGCCGCGCAATCGTGCGCAGCACATGGATGTCGGCCGCCGATATGCGCAAACGGTCCTCGGTTTCGGCCGAGCGGCTGATAAAGAAGGCGAAGGCTGGCGAGCCGATCCAGAACAGCGCGAAGAAGAAGGCGACGAAAGCTCCGGTTGAATCGGCCACAACAGGGATGGCGAGGCCGACGACGCCGACAACCACCGCGCCGTACATCATGCCGTAATAGGAGCCGAGATCGTTGTCGCCGTTCTTGTGAGCCTGCGAGGCAGTGCGCCATTCGAGCAGGTTCTTCCGGCTGACGAACAGGCGGTAGAGCGTGCGAATGACGGCATCGCCCATCATCCAGGCCAGATGCGCCATCAGCACGATCTTCAGAGCCACGAGGGCGGTGCCGAAGACGACGTCGCGCGCCAGCGCCGAGAAATGACCGCGCGGCGTCTGGTCGCCGCTTTTCGGCAGGATGGCGTGGACGATGTCGAACGTCGGCGCCATGAAAAGTGTGAGGATCAGCAGCGCCTGCCATTGCGCGGCCTGGGTGAAGGGCAGCAGCGTCCAGCCGGCGATCGCGGCCATCACCCAGAAGATCGGCGTCAGCGACCGGCGCAGATTGTCGACCATCTTCCAGCGCGACAGCGCCGGCACGCCGGATCGCGGATTGAGAATGAAGCCCAGAAGCTGCCAGTCGCCGCGCGCCCAGCGATGGTGGCGCGACGCGTCGACCGAATAGCGGGTCGGATAGTCCTCGACCAGTTCGACGTCGGTGACCAGGGCCGCGCGCGCCAACGCGCCTTCGAGCAGATCGTGGCTGAGGACGGTGTTTTCTTCGATGCGGCCCTTCAGCGCCGCCTCGAAGGCGTCGACATGGTAGAGCCCCTTGCCGGTGAAGGAGCCGTCGCCGAAGACGTCCTGGTAGATGTCCGAGACGGCAAATACGTAGGGATCGAGGCCGCGATTGGCAGAAAAGACCCGCTGGAAGAAGGATGCGTCGTCGCCGCTGGTCAGCGAAGCGGTGATGCGCGGCTGCAGGATGGTGTAGCCGGCGCTGACGACGCGCTTTGCCGCATCGTAACGCGGGCGGTTGAGCGGATGGCAAAGCTTGCCAACCAAACTGGCGACGGCATCGCGGGTGGTGCGCGTGTCGGCATCCAGCGTCATCACATGGATGACGTTTTCCGGCAACGGCACGTCCAGCGGCAGAAAAGTGGTGTCGCTGTCACCACGCAGCAGAAGATTCAGTTCGTGGAGCTTGCCGCGCTTGCGTTCCCAGCCCATCCAGGCGCCCTGGGATTCATTGTAGAGCCGCCGACGGTGCAGGACGTAGAAACGCGGCGCGCCTTCGCTGGGATAGCGGGCGTTCAGCCGCGCGATCTCGTCGCGAGCATATTGGAGGATCTCGATATCCGCCGCATCGATTTCGGTTTTGCTGTCCGGCCAGTCCGAAAGCAGAGCGAAATGGATTTCGTCCGCCGTGTTGGCCAGATGGTGCACTTCGATGTTGCGGATGTTCTCCTCGACGTCGTCGCGCGAGCCGATCAGCGACGGCACCACCACCAGCGTGCGCGCCTCGGGCGGCATGCCGCGTCTGTAGTCGTAGCCGACGAGGCGCGTGGGCTTCAGGAATAACGATACGACGGTGTTGAAGAAGGCAAGCGCGCCTTCGCTGGCCGGCACGGCAAACAGCGCCAGCATCAGGACGATCGACGGCAGCGACAGGCCGAGACTGGCAAGGGCATTGCCTGAGAGGACCAGAAGCAGGACCGTCAGCGCGAACACCGGCACGACAATGCCCAGCCATCCGGTCTTGCGGAACGCTCGTTTGATCGTGACGCTGACGGTCGGCCGATAGCCGATCGCCTTTTCCAGTTCCAGCCGGCGCGGGCCGACCAGAAAGAACCCGACGTCGGTGTGAGCGGTCGGACCAGTGACGGTGGTATCGGCGACAGCGGCATGGCCGGCGAGTTCGATCGCCTTTTCAGCAACGCGGAATTCGGAACGATCGGAGCGGCGCGCCATTTCCTCGATCGCGGTCCGGTACTGGTCGCGCGAGAAGAAATCGAGCGCGGCGAAATCGGTGCGCTCGCGCAGCAAGGTGTCGATGCGGCTGACATCTTCGAACCAAACCGTCCAGTCGATATCGTTGATGAGCCTGAGGCCGCGGATGATGTTGCCGGTGGTTACGTTGCCGCTGGACAACGTGCGATGCTCGCTGATGATGATTTCCTCGGCATCGGAGCCGGACTTTTCAAGCTCGCCCTCCAGCCATTCCAGCGCCCTGCCGGCATTTTGCGATCCGTCGCGCAGGCGGTAGAGCAATTGGGTGGCAAAGGTGGTGTCTCGTGCATGGGCGACGTAGTTCGACAGGATCGCCTGACGGTCGGCGCTGTCGTCGATCGCCAGCACGCCATCGGCAACCTCGTTGGCAATCTGGCGCATCTGCCGGGTACGATTGACCCGGACCGCGATCCGGCGAAGATTTTCGATCAGAACGAAGCGCAGCAGCGACGGCAGCGCCCAGAGCTCGCCAATCTTCAGCGGCTCGACAGCCTGAAAGCCTTCGACGATCGCCTTGAACATCGCCGCCGAGACGGAGCTGTCCGAATGCGCGACATAGGTCCAGGCCAGCGCAAGCGCGCGCGGCACACGAGCGCCGTCGCGCAGCTTCAGGGTCGGCAACTGCCGATAGAAACGGTGCGGCAGGTCGCGCTTGACCTGGAAGATGGTTTCCTCGACCAGATAGTTGTTGTCGAGCAGCCATTGCGCCGCCGGCGTGATCGTCTCGCCTCTCGCCTGCGCGGCATTGGTCGAACGGTAGACTTCGAGGATCTTGCTGGCGCTGTCGCGGACGCGTGGCTGGAAATCGAACGGCTCCAGGCCGAACAGATCCTTGACGTCACCCTTGGCGAGGCTTGCACCCAGCGTGCGCAGGCGCTCTTCCGGCAGGAAATTGGAGCGTATCGGCTCTTCCGTGATGGCCGGAAAGCTCGCGCTCGTCTTTTCCATTTGGGTGGGATCTGTCTGTATATTCATTGAAAATTCCGCATGGGGGACGCGTTAGCGGCGTCACCGCCACGGCAATGTCCCTAGAACCGATTGAAATGGAATTGGTTGCATCGAAACAAGGGCCGAAAGTTTATTTTCGCACCAAGACCTGCAGACGAACCACCTCCCTCCCGCCGGGAGTTGATCGACGGAAGGATTCAGGCTTTTTCGTGATCTGGGCTTGAGCTTACGGCATATTTCGCTGGTGTTGTGATCATGTTTCGAAACAGGCGTTAATCGTTTGCCGCAACGCGATCGATGCGGATCACGAACAGCGTCGCTGGTCGCGCAGGCTCGACGCGCCGTTTCGCGGCGTCCGGTCCGAGCAACAGCGTGTCGCTCGGTCCGATGTGGAAAGGCGCCGCGCCGGCCATCGTGATTTCGCCGTCAAAACACAGGATGAGGGTCGCATCAGCGGCCGACTGGATGTCCGTCGGGGCTGAAATCACCAGGCGTTCGACGGCATGGGTCATCCGTCCACGCCGTGTCATGGCGTTGAGATCGGTGATCGGACCGGAGATCAGCGCCGCTTGCGTCGGCACATCGGCCGCAAAGGAAAGCGGGGCGGACGTTTTGGTCAGCGTAGCCGGGCGGCCGGCGATATCAAGGATGATCCCCTCGCCTTCCAGCACGGCCAAGCTTCGGTCCACTCCGGCAAACTCGGAGAATGGTCCACCGCTTTCGACGCGCGCCATGGAGACGCGCCAGTCGAAATCATCGAGCGCAGCACCTGCGGGCGAGACGGCGATTTCCGTCGTCACCCCGCCGCCGTTCTTCCACGGCATGGACCGGTATTCGGCTGCCCGGAGGATGCGCAAGGCGCGGTTCAGCCGAGGATGCCTGGCAGGTTGAGCTGGTGCTCCCTGGCGCAGTCGATGGCGAGGTCATAGCCGGCATCGGCGTGGCGCATGACGCCGGTTGCGGGGTCATTCCATAGCACCCGCTCCAGGCGTTTGGCCGCTTCGCGTGTGCCGTCGGCAACGATGACCATGCCGGCATGTTGCGAAAAGCCCATGCCGACGCCACCGCCATGATGCAGCGATACCCAGGTTGCGCCGGAGGCGGTGTTGAGCAGCGCATTGAGCAGCGGCCAGTCGGACACGGCGTCGGAGCCGTCCTTCATCGATTCCGTCTCGCGGTTCGGCGAGGCAACCGAGCCTGAATCGAGATGATCGCGGCCGATGACCACCGGCGCCTTGAGCTCGCCTTTCGCCACCATCTCGTTGAAGGCGAGGCCGAGCCGGTGGCGGTCGCCGAGACCAACCCAGCAGATGCGCGCCGGCAGACCCTGGAAGGCGATGCGCTCACGCGCCATGTCGAGCCAGTTGTGCAGGTGGGTGTTGCCGGGCGTCAGCTCGCGCACCTTGGCGTCGGTCTTGTAGATGTCCTCGGGATCGCCGGAGAGGGCTGCCCAGCGAAACGGACCGATCCCGCGACAAAACAGTGGCCGGATATAGGCCGGCACGAAACCCGGGAAGGCAAAGGCATTGTCGAGCCCTTCCTCCTTCGCCACCTGACGGATGTTGTTGCCATAGTCGAGCGTCGGCACGCCGGCGTTCCAGAACGCCACCATCGCCTCGACATGTTCGCGCATCGACGCGCGCGCCGCCTTTTCGACCGCCTTCGGGTCGCTGGTGCGCTTCTCGCGCCATTCGGCGAGCGACCAGCCCTTGGGGAGATAGCCGTTGAGCGGATCATGCGCCGACGTCTGGTCGGTGACCAGGTCGGGGCGCACGCCACGCCGCACCAGTTCCGGCACGATGTCTGCGGTGTTGCCGACGAGGCCGACCGATTTCGCCTCGCCGGCCCTGGTCCAGCGCTCGATCCTTTCCAGCGCCTCGTCGAGCGTGTCGGCGCGTTCATCGACATAGCGAGTGCGCAGCCGGAAATCGATGCGGTCGGGATCGCATTCGACCGCCAGGCAGCAGGCGCCGGCCATGACCGCGGCCAGCGGCTGGGCGCCGCCCATGCCGCCGAGGCCGCCGGTCAAGATCCATTTGCCCCTGAGGTTGCCGTCGTAATGCTGGCGGCCAGCCTCGACGAAGGTCTCGTAGGTGCCCTGCACGATGCCTTGGGTGCCGATGTAGATCCACGAGCCGGCCGTCATCTGGCCGTACATCATCAGGCCCTTCTTATCGAGCTCGTTGAATTTCTCCCATGTCGCCCAGTGCGGCACGAGGTTGGAATTGGCGATCAGCACGCGCGGCGCATCGGTGTGGGTACGAAACACGCCGACCGGCTTGCCCGACTGCACCAGCAGCGTCTCGTCGTCTCCAAGCGTCTTCAGAGAGGCGACGATGCGATCAAAGTCGTTCCAGGTGCGCGCCGCGCGGCCGATGCCGCCATAGACGACCAGTTCGTTGGGGTTTTCGGCGACGTCGGGATCGAGATTGTTCATCAGCATGCGCAACGGCGCTTCAGTCAGCCATGTGCGGGCGTTGAGCTCGCTGCCGCGCGGGCTGCGGACTTCGCGGATGTTGTGGCGAGGATCGGTCATGGCGTCACTTTTCCTTTCGAATGAGCTGCGCGACGATGCGTCAGCGCCCGGCCCAGGCAATCGCTCTTTCCAGGATCCGCTTCAGCGTGGCGCGGATCGGCGCGGCGAATGCCGGGTCGTAAGGCACCGGCCAATTGTCGGGCGTACCTTTGCCCTCGGGCTCGCGCATATAGCCGCGGTTGGACAGTTCCATCTGCAGCGCATGAACGCCGTTTTGCGGCTGGCCGAAATGGCGCGTGATCCAGCCGCCTTTGAAGCGGCCGTTGACGACAAAACTCTCGCCGGTCTCGGCGAGGATCTGGCCGACCATTGCCTGCAAGCCCGGGTCGGCGCTTTTGCCGTCATTGGTGCCGAGGTTGAACACCGGCAGAGTGCCTTCGAACAGCCGCGGCAGCATCGAGCGGATCGAATGGCAGTCATAGAGGACGATCTTCCGGTGCACGGCGCGCAGCCTGTCGATCTCGGCCTGCATCGCGGCATGGTAAGGCACAAAGTACTTTTCGCGGCGCTCGTCGACCTCCGAGGCATCAGGCTCTTCCCCGACACGATAGAGCGGATCGCCGTCGAAGGTCTCGGTCGGGCACAGGCCGGTGGTTGCCTGGCCGGGATAGAGCGAGACGCCGGACGGATCGCGATTGACGTCGATGACGGTGCGCGAGATCGCGGTATGCACCACCGTCGCGCCGAGGTCTTCGGCAAACTCATACAGCTTGTCGATCCACCAGTCGGCGTCGCGGCGGCCGAGCCAAGGCGACACCAGCCGGTTCTCAAGGCCGGCGAGATCGATGCCGGTGTGCGGGATCGAGACCAGCAGGGGTGCCGTGCCGCGCGTTACAGTAAGCCAGGAGGGCGCGTTCATGAATGGTCTCCCTGCGCCGGCGCTCTACGGCGCGAAGGATCGCGACCTATCGAGGTGTGCCACGACGCGATTCCCGGCAGCGCCACCGCGCCCGCTGCCTTCACGGCAGCGCCGCTGCGCACCATGGCGATGGCCTTTTCCATGTCGGGGTGGAAATGCCGGTCATTGTCGAGATGCGGCACTTCGGCCCTGACCAGCCTGCGTACCGCTTCGAGCGGCGCACTCGATGCCAGCGGCGCATGGAAATCGCAGCCCTGGGTGGCGGCCAGCAATTCGATGCCGATGACGGCCGTCGCATTCTCGATCATGCCGATCAGCCGGCGCGCGCCATGTGCCGCCATCGAGACGTGGTCTTCCTGATTGGCCGAGGTCGGGATCGAATCGACACTGGCCGGATAGGCCTTTTGCTTGTTTTCCGAGACGAGTGCCGCCGCCGTCACTTGCGGGATCATGAAGCCGGAATTCAAGCCTGGCTTCGGGGTCAGGAAGGCCGGCATGCCCGACAGCGCCGGATCGACCAGCATGGCGATGCGCCGTTCCGACAGCGAGCCGATCTCGCAGACGGCGAGCGCGATCATGTCGGCGGCGAAGGCGACCGGCTCGGCGTGGAAATTGCCGCCGGAAAGTGCTGTGTCGTCCTCGGCGAAGATCAGCGGATTGTCGGTGACGCCGTTGGCCTCGGTGCCCAGCGTGCCGGCGGCCTGGCGCAGCACGCTGAGCGCTGCACCCATCACCTGCGGCTGGCAGCGCAAGCAGTACGGGTCCTGCACGCGTTCGTCTCCGACCCGGTGCGATTCACGGATGGCACTGCCGGCCATCAGGTTGCGCAGCGCCTCTGCCGTCTCGATCTGGCCAGGATGCCTCCTGAGCAGGTGGATGCGCGGATCGAAGGGGGCGTCGGAACCCTTGGCGGCATCGGTCGAGAGCGCACCGGCGACCAGCGCCGACTGGTAGAGCACTTCGGCGTCGAACAAGGCGGCCAACGCATAGGCGGTCGAGAACTGCGTGCCGTTGAGCAGCGCCAACCCTTCCTTGGCGCCAAGCGTGACCGGCTCCAGCCCGTGCGAGACAAAGGCGACCTTGGCCGGGAACCGGCCATGCGGGGTAAAACATTCGCCGACGCCGATCATCACCGCCGTCATGTGGGACAGTGGCGCAAGGTCGCCGGATGCGCCGACCGAGCCTTGCGCCGGCACCACCGGAATGACGTCGTTGGCGAGCATCGCTTCGAGCAGCTCAATGGTCTGCGGCCGCACGCCGGAGGCGCCCTGCGCCAAGCTGGCCAGCTTCAGTGCCATCATCAGCCGGCAAACAGCGACCGGCATCGGTTCGCCGACGCCGGCGGCATGTGACAGCACGATGTTGCGTTGCAGCGTCTCGAGATCGGCGGCGGGGATACGGACGCTGGCCAATTTGCCGAAACCGGTGTTGATGCCATAGACCGGCTCACCCTTGGCGACGATGCGTGCAACGGCCTCGGCGCTGGCCTTGATCTTTGGCCAGCAGGCCGCGTCCAGCTTCGGCATCGCGCCACGATAGATTTCGCGCCAGTCGGCCAGCGTCGTGTTGCCCGGCTTGAGTTTGAGTTCACTCATTGTCCCCTCCAGATGCGGGCATGCAGCGGGTTGAAACCCATGCGGTAGACGAGTTCGGCCGGGCGCTCGATGTCCCAGATCGCCAGGTCGGCTGATTTTCCAGCCTCCAGCGTGCCGGTGCTTCCGAGCCGTCCGAGCGCGCGGGCGGCCTCGCGGGTGACACCGGCAAGGCATTCGTCAACAGTCAGACCAAACAAAGTCGCCGCCATGTTCATGGTCAGCAGCAGCGAGGTCAGCGGCGAGGTGCCGGGATTGCAGTCGGTGGCGACCGCCATTTTGACGCCATGCTGGCGAAACAGGCCGATCGGCGGCTTCTTGGTCTCACGGATGAAATAGTAGGCGCCGGGCAGGATCGTCGCCACGGTTCCGGCCCTCGCCATCGCCGCCGCACCCGCCTCGTCAGTATATTCGAGATGGTCGGCCGACAAGGCGCCATAACGCGCCGCAAGTTCTGCGCCGTGCAGGTTGGACAATTGGTCAGCGTGAAGTTTTACCGGCAGGCCTGCTGCTTTCGCCGCGTCGAACACGCGAGAAATCTGCTCTGGCGAAAAGGCGATGCCTTCGCAAAAACCATCGACCGCATCGGCCAGGCCCTCGGCGGTGACGGCCGGCAAAATCTCGTTTGCGACCAGTTCGATAAAAGCGTCCTTGTCGCCTTTCGCTTCAGGCGGCAGGGCATGCGCGCCGAGGAAGCTGGTTGTTACGGTTACTGGACGGTTTTCGCCCAGGAGCCGCGCGGCGCGCAGCGATTTCTTCTCGTTTTCGAGATCGAGCCCGTAGCCCGACTTGACCTCGATGGTGGTGAGGCCTTCGGCGATCAGCGCGTCGAGGCGCGGCAGCGACTGCGCAATCAATTCCTGCTGGCTGGCAGCGCGCAGCGCCTTGACCGACGAGACGATGCCGCCGCCGGCCCTGGTGACCTCTTCATAGGTGGCGCCGGCCAGCCGCATCTCGAATTCGTTGGCGCGATTGCCGGCGTGGACCAGATGAGTATGGCAGTCGATCAGGCCGGGTGTGATCCAGCGGCCTTCGCAATCGACAATTTCGGCGTTCTGGCTGAACGCTGCCGGCATGTCGGCTTCCTGGCCGGCATAGACGATCAGGCCATCGCGCGCGGCGATCGCGCCGTCTTCGATGATACCCAGTCCGGCGGCGCTGTCGGCCATGGTCGCCAGACGCGCATTGCGCCAGAGGCGGATCTCCCCTGCCCGGCTTTTGCTCTCTCCAGCCATCATCTTTTCCGTTTCAATCGGCGGTGATTATGTATATACATATTGAAACGCACTGCAAGTGGTATCATTGCACGGGACAAAGGGAATCGGAGAGAAAAACGTGACTGCGATCTTTGCGGAACAGGCGCTTCTGCCCGACGGCTGGCATTCCAATGCCCGGATCGTCGTCAGTGATGGCCACATCGCCACGGTCGAGCCGAACACCGCATCCCAGCCCGGCGACGAACGCCATGCCATTCTGCTGCCAGGCATGCCGAACCTGCACAGCCACGCCTTCCAGCGCGGCATGGCCGGTCTAGCCGAGCTGCGCGGCCCTTCAGCCGACAGTTTCTGGAGCTGGCGCGAGGTGATGTATCGCTTCGCGCTGTCGATGACGCCGGATCAGGTCGAGGCGGTCGCCGCGCAGCTCTATGTCGAGATGCTGGAGGGTGGGTTCTCACGCGTCGGCGAGTTTCACTATCTGCATCACGACCGCGACGGCCAGCCCTACGCCAACGTCGCCGAAATGGCCGACCGCATCACCGCAGCGGCTGCCGACACCGGCATCGGGCTGACGCTGCTGCCGGTCTTCTATGCACATTCCTCTTTCGGCGGCGCAGCGCCGAATGAAGGCCAGCGGCGATTCATCAACGATATGAATCGGTTCTCGCGGCTTGTTGAGAAATGTCACGAAACCGTTCGCACCTTGAATCACCCGGTCGTCGGCATCGCCCCGCACAGTCTGCGCGCCGTGACACCGGAGCAGTTGGAAAACATCGCGACAATGGCACCCGGCGGACCGATCCACATCCACATCGCCGAGCAAGTGAAGGAGGTCGAGGACTGCCTTGCCTGGTCCGGGGCGCGGCCGGTCGAATGGCTGCTCGCCAATGCCAGGGTCGATAGTCGCTGGTGCCTGATCCACGCCACCCACATGACCGAGACCGAGACGGCGGCCATGGCGAAAAGCGGAGCAATCGCCGGCCTCTGCCCGATCACCGAGGCCAATCTCGGCGACGGCACCTTTGTAGCACCTTTGTTCAAACAGCATGGCGGCCGCTTCGGCGTCGGCTCCGACTCCAACGTGCTGATCGGCCTGCCGGACGAATTGCGGCAGCTCGAATATTCGCAGCGCCTCGCCCACCGTGCCCGCAACCTGCTGGCGGTCGCCGGCGGTTCGACCGGGCGCGCACTGTTCGATGCCGCGCTCGACGGCGGCAGCGCAGCGCTCGGCGCAAGCCCCTCGCGGATCGCCGCTGGTGCCCCAGCCGATTTCATCTCGCTCCATGGCAAGCACCCGTCGCTTGCCGGCAAGACGGGCGATGCAGTGCTCGACACCTGGATCTTCGCCAACGGTTCCAAGGTCGATTGTGTCTGGGTGCATGGCAAGAAACTGGTCAGCAGTGGCAGGCACGCAAGGCGCGATTTTATTGCCGAGCGTTTTCGCAAGGTGATGACGGCGCTTTCGGCATGAGCATGACCCAGACAATGGATGCGGACGGCGGCGAGCCCCTCTCGCTGCATCAACGCATCCTGTCCGACATCAGCGAACGAATCCTGTCCGGCGCCTGGGCGCCCGGCCACCGCATCCCGTTCGAGCACGAGCTGACGGCCGAGTACAAATGTTCGCGCATGACGGTGAACAAGGCGCTGTCGCAGCTTGCCAAGGCGGGGCTGATAGAGCGCCGCCGCCGCTCTGGCAGCTTTGTCCGGCGGCCGCAGTCGCAAGCCGCGGTGTTGGAAATCCATGATATCAGGATCGAGGTCGAGGCGCTCGGCCTGCCCTATCGCTACGAGCGTGTGGCGCGACATAAAAGGCGCAGCAGCGCCGAGGATCGCGCCTTGCTGGAACTCGACTCCAACGGGCCGGTGCTGGCGCTGGAATGCCGGCATTTCGCCGGCCAGCGGCCGTTCGCCCACGAACGGCGGCTGATCAACCTGGCCGCCGTGGCCGAGGCCGCCAGCGAGGAATTTTTTGCCGTCGCGCCTGGGCCGTGGCTGATCGCCCGCGTGCCATGGAGTGCCGCCGAGCACCGCATCCGCGCCGTCGCCGCCGACAGACACATTGCGACCGCACTCGAAATCGAGTCCGGCGCCCCCTGCCTGGTGGTCGAGCGACGGACATGGAGCGCCGAGCATCCGGTCACCCATGTCCGTTTCACCTATGCGGCCGACAGCCACACGCTGGTCGCGCGGTTCACGCCGTCGCAGGGGTAATTTTTGCGATATTGAAGATTGGCGAACCCCGGCGTGACATCCAATCTCCCCCTCGTGGGGGAGATCGGCAGCTTCACGGCATCTCAAATCGCTGCAGTAATAATAATCTCGACCAGATATTCCGGCCCGGCAAGCTTGGCCTCGCCGGTGGCGCGGGCCGGGGTGTGGCCCTGTGGCACCCACTTGTCCCATTCCGCGTTCATCTCGGCAAAGGTGCTCATGTCGGCCAGCCAGATGATCGCCTGCAGGATCTTGGTCTTGTCGGTGCCGGCCTTGGCCAGCAATTCGTCGATGGCCGCCAGGATGTCCCTGGTCTGGGTGCCGACGTTTCCGCCCGGTTCGCCGACCTGACCAGCCAGATAGACGGTGTTGCCGTGGATGACGATCTGGCTCATGCGTGGGCCAACATCGATGCGACGAATGCTCATTGGACGTTCCTTCCATTGTGGGTCGCGCCTCTTTAGAGTCGCGGTTCGCTGGGAGCAAGGTTGGATGAGCGAATCCTCTTGAGCCAGCAGGCGTGGGGCGAAAATAGGCACACGCCAAATTGCTCCGGTCGCCGCAATTCCGCCGGATTGACTTGTTGACTAATGTAATAACATCACATATCCACCGCCGCTGCCGTATTAGTCGTGTCCCACGGATCGTCACATGACCAAAACTTGCCTGACATTCCGCGACCTGACGCTGGGCTACAACAGCCATCCGGCGATCCATCATCTCGATGGCACGATCCGCCGCGGGTCGCTGACTGCCGTCGTCGGCGCCAATGGCTCGGGCAAGTCGACCCTGATGAAGGGTATCGTCGGCGTGTTGAAACCGATGGCCGGCACGGTTGTCCGGGCGCCCGGCGTGCGCGCAGCTTATCTGCCGCAACAGTCGGAACTCGACCGCTCCTTTCCCGCCCGGGTCGTTGATCTGGTTTCGCTCGGCCTGTGGCCACGGCGCGGGCTGCTCGGCCGCTACACCAGGGAAGATCGCGATTCGGTCAGCCAGGCGCTGATGGCCGTCGGCCTCGGCGGCTTCGAGAAGCGCCCGATCGACACGCTGTCGGGCGGCCAGCTGCAGCGCACGCTGTTCGCCCGCGTGCTGCTGCAGGACGCCGATCTCATTCTGCTCGACGAACCGTTCAACGCCGTCGATACCAAGACCGTCGGCGACCTGATCGCACTGATCAAGCACTGGCATGGCGAGGAACGCACGATCCTGGTTGTCGTCCACGATCTGGAACTGGTGCGCCAGAACTTCCCCGAGACGCTGCTGCTGGCGCGCCAGCCAATCGCCTGGGGCGAAACCAGGGAAACGCTGCGGCCGGAAAACCTGTTGCGCGCGCGCCGCTTCCACGAAGCCTGGGAGGAGAACGCGCCCTGGTGCGAGCCCGACAAGCACGGTGATCACGGTCACGGCCCCGGGCACAACCATGCGCACGACCATCATCACGGCTCCGGGCCGCGGGCCGCATGATGGACACGCTCTACGGTCTACTCATCGCTCCGTTCGCCGAATTCGCCTTCATGCAGCGGGCGCTTGCCGGTTCGCTGATGCTGTCGCTCGGCGCCTGCCCGGTCGGCGTGTTCCTGATGCTGCGGCGCATGAGCCTTTCCGGCGACGCCATGGCCCACGCCATCCTGCCGGGTGCTGCCGCCGGGTTCCTGTTTTATGGGCTGGAAATCCTGCCGATGACTATCGGCGGGCTGATTGCCGGCATCATCGTCGCGCTCGGCGCCGGCGCCGTCTCGCGCTTCACCATCCAGCGCGAGGACGCTTCGATGGCGGCCTTCTACCTGATTTCGCTGGCGATCGGCGTGCTGATGGTGTCGATCCGCGGCTCCAGCGTCGATCTCATGCATGTGCTGTTCGGCACCGTGCTTGCGCTCAACAATGAAGCGCTGACACTGATCGGCGGCATCGTGCTGGTCACGCTGGTCAGCCTCGCCATCTTCTGGCGGGCGCTTGTCGCCGAATGTCTCGACCCGCTGTTCCTGCGTTCGGTCAGCCGGCTGGGCAGCCCGGTGCATTTCATCTTCCTCGGCCTCGTCGTGCTCAACCTGGTCGGCGGCTTCCAGGCGCTCGGCACGCTGCTATCCGTCGGGCTGATGATGCTGCCTGCGGCCGCCGCCCGCTTCTGGACCATGCGCGTCGAGCCGATGTGCGTGCTGGCGGTGCTGATCGGCTTTGCCTCCTGCGTCGCCGGGCTGCTTCTGTCCTATCACGTGTCGCTGCCTTCCGGCCCGGCCATCATCCTGTCCGCCGGCGTCGTCTATTTTGCCTCGATCCTGTTCGGCACGCGCGGCATCCTGCGCGCCCGTATTATCCATCACCGCCACAGAACCGCCTGATCCCGAAGGAGTGCTGTCCATGCTGAAATCGATCCGCGCCGCCCTGGCAGTGGGCGTTATGACATTGTTAGCCTTTGGCGCGTCGTCGGCCCTCGCGGAGCCGTTGAAAGTGGCCGCCAGCTTCACGATCATTGCCGATTTCGCCAAAAATGTCGGCGGCGACCGGATCAATCTGACCACCATCGTCGGGCCGGATGGCGATGCCCATGTCTACGAGCCGAGCCCGGCTGACGCGGTGGCGATGGCGGGTGCGGATGTGGTGCTGGTCAACGGCCTGCATTTCGAAGGCTTTTTGCAGCGCCTGGTCGACGCCAGTGCCACCAAGGCGACGATCGCCGTTTTGACCAAGGGCGTCACGCCGATCAACTTCAAACCCGAATTCGCCGATGCCGACGCCGCTGAAGGCGAAGATACCGATCCGCATGCCTTCCAATCGGTCGCCAATGCCAAGATCTATGTGAAGAACATCGCCGACGCCTTCTGCACCGCCGACGCCGAGGGTTGCCACAGCTACAAGGCCAACGCCGCCGCCTATACCGAGAAACTCGACGTGCTTGAGGGCGAAGTGCAGGCGGCGATCCGGTCGATCCCGAAGGAGAAACGCGTCGTCATCACCTCGCATGACGCCTTCGGCTATTTCGAGAAGGCCTATGGCCTCACCTTCCTGGCGCCCGAAGGGGTGTCGACCGAGTCGGAGCCGTCCGCTGCCGACGTCGCCAAGCTGGTCAGCCAGGTGAAGCAGGACAAGGCGGCGGCGGTCTTCATCGAGAACATCACCAACGCGCGGCTGATCGAGCAGATCGCCAGCGAGACCGGCACCAAGGTTGGCGGCACGCTTTATTCGGATGCGCTGTCGCAACCCGACGGCCCGGCCTCGACCTATATCGACCTGATGCACAACAACATCGCCCAGATCAAAGGCGCGATCCTCGGAAGCTGATGCCGTCCTACCCAGCCGGGCCGCGTCGGCTCGGTTGGATTCTCCGTCGAAAATAACTATCTGCGCAGTGGGATTTCATTCTGCGCGGATTGCCGATCTCGTCGGGGAGTCTTAAGACTGCGGCCAAACCAGTTTTGCGAGGAAACATGGAATATCGTCAGATCACCGAGGACTATTCGGTCTCCGGCCAGATCCAGCCCGAAGAAGTCGCCGCCATCAAGGCCGCGGGCTTCAAGAGCGTCATCTGCAACCGGCCTGATGACGAGCAGCCCGGCCAGCCTTCGGCGGACACGGTCAAAGCGGCAGTCGAAGCCGCCGGGCTTTCCTTCCGCCACATCCCGGTCATCAGCGGCCAGATCACGGCCCAAAATGTCGAGGACCAGGCTGAGGCGCTCGATGAACTCGAAGGCCCGATCTTCGCCTATTGCCGTTCCGGCGCACGCTGCTCCAACCTTTTTGGGCTGATCCAGCAGTCGAAGGGCTAAATCGGCAGCGCGCCGGTTTCCTTCAGCGTTTCCAGCACGATCGCCGTCTTCACATGCTGCACGGATTCGTGCGGCAGGAGAACGCCGTTGACGAATTCCGACAGCGATTTCAGGTCGGGCGTCACCACTTTCAGGATGTAATCCATCTCGCCGGTCAGCGCGTGCGCCTCCTGCACCTCCGGCAGCCGCGCCACCAACTCGCCGAAGCGCCGCGCATTGTCGCGGTTGTGGGTGGCGAGCGTCACCGAGATGACGTTGACCAGTGAGAAGCCGAGCTTGTCGCGGTCGAGCACCGCGCGATAGCCCCTGATATAGCCGTCCTCCTCCAGCCTCTGGCGGCGACGCGAACATTGCGACGCCGACAGGTTCACCCGTTCCGACAAATCGTTGTTGGTCAGCCGTGCGTCGCCCTGCAAGAGAGCCATTATCTTGCGGTCAAACTGGTCTATGCGCGCCTCATCCATGATTTTTTCATCCACCATGCACAATCCCCGCATGATCTATTCGTTTAAAGCGTTTGAATGCAAGCACCATGCACCTGCTCCGCGCTATAGTAGCGTCAAAATGGCCCTTTGCGGCCAAGCAGCTTTAGGAGGACAACACCATGGGTCCCTTCCCGCACGATGCACCGCCCGCAACGATCAGCAAGGCCAATCCCGCCGGCACCGACGGCTTCGAATTCGTCGAGTTCGCGCATCCCGAACCGGAAAAGCTCGCTGACCTTTTTACCCGCATGGGCTATGTACCGGTAGCCAAGCACCGCACCAAGAACATCACCGTCTGGCGGCAGGGCGACATCAACTATGTCGTCAATGCCGAACCGGACTCGCATGCAATGAAATTCGTCGACAAGCACGGCCCCTGCGCTTCCTCGATGGCCTGGCGGGTGGTCGATGCCAAGCACGCGTTCGACCATGCTGTCGCCAAGGGCGCCACACCCTATGAAGGAGTCGACAAGGCGCTCGATGTGCCGGCGATATCAGGCATTGGCGGCTCACTGCTTTATTTTATCGAGGTCTACGGCGACAAAGGCTCGGCCTACGAAGCCGAATTCGACTGGCTGGGCGAGCGCGACCCGAAGCCGGAAGGCGTCGGCTTCTATTATCTCGATCACCTCACCCACAATGTCTATCGCGGCAATATGGACAAATGGTGGGATTTCTATCGTGACCTGTTCGGCTTCAAGCAGATCCATTTCTTCGACATCGACGGCAAGATTACCGGCCTGGTCAGCCGCGCCATCACCTCGCCCTGCGGCAAGATCCGCATCCCGCTCAACGAGTCCAAGGACGAGACCAGCCAGATCGCCGAATATCTGAAGAAGTACAATGGCGAAGGCATCCAGCACATCGCCGTCGGCACGGACGAGATCTACGGCGCCACCGACAGGCTGGCAGCCAACGGGCTGAAGTTCATGCCCGGCCCGCCGGAAACCTATTACGAGATGTCTCATGCCCGCGTACACGGCCATGACGAGCCGATCGAGCGGATGAAAAAGCACGGCATCCTGATCGACGGCGAAGGCGTGGTTGACGGCGGCACGACCAAGATCCTGCTGCAGATCTTCTCGAAAACCGTAATCGGCCCGATCTTCTTCGAATTCATCCAGAGGAAGGGCGACGAGGGTTTTGGCGAGGGCAATTTCCGTGCGCTGTTCGAATCGATCGAGCAGGACCAGATCAAGCGTGGCGTGCTGAAGGTGCAGGCGGCGGAGTAGGCAACGCCTATTTGGGCAAGCCGGCGGCCTTGCGCAGAATGTCGTTGATGCGGCTCTGCCAACCGGGACCGCCGGCGCGAAAGCGAGCGACCACATCGCTGTCGAGGCGCAGCGTCACCTGCTTCTTGGGATTGTCGAGCGCCGGCCGCCCGCGCGAACGGCGAATGCTCTCGGCTAGGTCCGGAAAAACTTCCGCGAAGGGACGAGCGTTTCGAAAATCCTCCTCTGTCCATTCCGGATTGTCCGAAACGGCATCCCAATCTTCCTTGCTGTAGCCGCGCCCCGGTTCGAATTTTGTCTGCAGCTTAGGTTTTGTCATTGTACAACTTTCTTTCAGCCGGGTTGGCTGGGCGCATCGAAATGATCGAGATGCCCTCGGAGCCGAGCCGGGCAAAGATCACGGCAACGACCCCGTCAATCATCCGACCGATTGCCATCCGACCAATTGCCATAAGACGATCAGCTAAGGAAAAATTCCTCATCCAGCGCGGCAAAATCCAACCCGTGTTTCTCGATGTCGGCCAGCCGTTTCGGTTCGTCCCAGACGATCTTCATTCGAAATTTATGTACCTACAATAATTAAGTCAAGCATTTTCGTAACTACAATTAATTGCCGCCATCAATCGCCAACCGCTCGACCTCCGCTTCCCTCAGTTGCAGATCATAGTCGAGGAAGAACTCGTCGAGTTGCGGCGGCTCTACCAAGGTGCCGGACAGCATCGCATGCACCTGGCCGCGATGATGGATGTCGTGGATGAAGAGGTGGGCGAGCAGGTCGCCGATGCGCTCCGGTATTTTTCCGTCCTCGCGCCGGTCGGTGATGACGCGGCAGTCGAGATCGTCGGCCGACAAATGATCGCAAAAGGCGATGAGCCGCCGGTCGGCCGCGACCTGGGCGGCAAACAGCGCTTGTGGTTCATCGAACGGCACGAAATCGTCATGGGCCGCGGCGCCAACGCCGCCCTCTTCGAGAAAATCGAGATAGAGATGATCGACCGCCAGGATGTGGTTGAGCGTTGCCATGATCGACGGAAAGAAGCTGGTTCGCTCGGCTTCGAATTCACCGGGCTCAAGCTGCAGCACGGCGCGATAGAGCCGGTCGTTCGACCAGAGGTTGTTGCGCGCCATGCGGCTGAAATGGTCCAGCAAGTCCATGACTTCACTCCGCTGACTGGACCAAGGACACGCCCGCCCACAGAAGCGCAAATCCGGCGAGAACGATCAGCAGCAGACGGTTCATGCGCCGGCGCATGGCTTGCGTCTCCTCGTCCCGCGCCACGTTCGTGTTGGTCACGGTGTGGAACATCATCGCGTTGCGCGGAAAGCCGCTGCGGTTGGTAAGCCCGGGCGAACGCGCCTCGATCCTATAGCTCAGCCGGATCGCCTGGATGAAGATCGCCAGCATGACAAGAGCCCAGACACCGCACAGAAGATAGACCGTCTCGCCTGTCATTCTCCGTATTTCTCGACCTTCTGCTCGATCGCACCAAAAATCGAATGTCCGATCCTGTCCTTCATCTCTATGCGTACCGTATCGCCAAGGCGCAGGAACGGGGTCGTCGTTTCGCCGGCCTCGATCGTCTCGATCATGCGCAACTCGGCAATGCAGGAATAGCCGGCGCCGCCCGCCGAGACAGGCTTGCCAGGGCCGCCGTCAAGCTTGTTGGAAACCGTGCCCGAACCGATGATGGTGCCGGCGGCCAGCGGCCGGGTTTTCGCGGCATGCACAATCAGCGCCGGAAAATCGAAGGTCATGTCCACGCCGGCGTTGGCGCGGCCGAACGGCTTGCCGTTGAGATCGACCAGCAGCGGCAGGTTGACCTTGCCGCCATCCCAGGCCTCGCCAAGTTCGTCCGGCGTCACCGCGACGGGCGAAAACGCCGAGGACGGCTTTGATTGGAAGAAGCCGAAGCCCTTGGCAAGCTCTGGCGCGGTGAGGGAGCGCAGCGTGACGTCATTGACCAGCATGACCAGCCGGATCGCGGCTCTTGCCGCATCGAGGCTTGCGCCTATCGGCACATCGTCGACGACGACAGCGACTTCCCCTTCCATGTCGACGCCAAGAGCCTCGTCGACCGTGCGGATCGGATCACGCGGCGCGATGAAACTGTCCGAACCACCCTGGTAGATCAGCGGATCGGTCCAGAAGCTTGCCGGCATCTCGGCGCCGCGCGCCTTCCGCACCAGTTCGACATGATTCACATAGGCCGAGCCATCGGCCCACTGGTAGGCGCGCGGCAACGGCGAATGGGCATCATGCTCGTGAAAGCGCGCTGACGGGACCGCATTGTTCTCCAGCGATTCCGCTATTGTCGCCAGATGCGGCGCAATCCGGCTCCAGTCGTCGAGCGCCGCCTGCAGCGTCGGCACCAGAAACGAGGCATCGGTGAACCGCGTCAGGTCGCGCGAGACGACGACCAGCCTTCCGTCGCGCGTCCCGTCCTTCAATGTGGCAAGCTTCATGCGGTTTCCTCTCCTGATGCGGCTTTGGTGCCGCTTTGAATTTTGTTATACGCATGATCTCTTCCGAAAACCGTTCTCACTTTTCGCTAACGCGGTCCTTCGGTTCGGGATCATGCTCCAGTCCCACAACAAGGCCGTCGTGGGCAATCGTCAAGTCTCCGGCCCATGTTTTCCTGACGGCGGCGATCCAATCGGCCTCGCCGATCTCGGGATCATCGGCCGGGATGAGGTGGTTGAGCACCAGTCTTTTGGCTCCTGCGTCACTGGCGATGCGCCCCGCCTCCTCAGCAAAACTATGGCTGGCGAGCAGATGCTCCCTCAGCCGCGCGCCATTGCCGGTTTTCGCGACGAGCCGCTCGATGCCGTCTTCCAGCATGGCTTCATGGACGAGAATGTCGGCGCCTTTGGCGAAATCCGCCAATGGCGGAAAGAACGCCGTATCGGCGGAAAACACCACGCTCTGTCCGGCATGCTCGAAGCGCAGCGCAAAGCAGTCGTTCACCGGCGGATGGTCGACGCGTAGCGCCAAAACCTTCAGGCCGCGCTCCTCCATCACCCGGCCTTCGCCGAACTCGAAGATCGAAACCAAATCTGCGATATCAGGCCGGCCTTCGTCGACTATGCGTATCTCGATGTCGAATTCCATCGCCTGGCAAAAGCGCTGCCAGTAATGGCCGGTGCCGGGCGGGCCGAACACGGTGACCGGTGTCGCCAGACCCGCCGTCCAGGCGGTGTGGATCAGCGGACCGAGTTCCAGCACATGGTCGGAATGCAGATGCGTGATGAAGACCAGGTCGAGCGACTTCAGGCTGATGCCGGTCTCGGCCAGCCCGTGCGTCACGCCAAGCCCGCAATCCACGACGATGGTACGTCCGCCGAATTTCAGCAGCGACGAACTCGGCCACGGACCGCCCGGCCGGAGCGCCGGGCCGCCCTTCGAGCCCAGCAGCACCAGCCGATCCCGCATTGGATCAGCGCTCAAGACCAGTCGCCCTCGGGCGTGCCGTTGAAGCGCTTCTTCAGATCGGCCCAGCAGTCGATGTAATTGTCCTGCCGGGTTTCAACCTCGGCGGCGTAGCGGGTCAGCATCTGTGGGAATCGCGTCTCGAACATGAAGGCCATGGTGTTGTCGAGCTTGACCGGTTTCAGCTCGGCGCGCGAGGCCTTTTCGAAGCCAGACGCGTCAGGCCCGTGGGCCAGCATCAGATTGTGCAGGCTGATGCCACCGGGAACGAAACCCTCTTCCTTGGCGTCGTACTGGCCGTGGATCAGGCCCATGAACTCGCTCATGATATTGCGGTGATACCAGGGCGGGCGAAACGTGTTTTCGGCCACCAGCCAGCGCGGCGGGAAGAGGACGAAGTCGATGTTGGCGGTGCCCTCTTCGCCGCTCGGCGCGGTCAGCACCGTGAAGATCGACGGATCGGGATGGTCGAACAAGATCGCGCCGACCGGCGAAAACGTTGCAAGATCATATTTGTAGGGCGAGTAATTGCCGTGCCACGCCACCACATCCAGCGGCGAATGATCGAGTTCGGTGACATGGAACTGGCCGCACCATTTCACGATCAGCCGGCACGGCGCCTCCTTGTCCTCGAACCAGGCGCAGGGCGTCTTGAAATCGCGCGGATTGGCCAGGCAATTGGCGCCGATCGGGCCACGATCCGGCAGCGTCAGCTTGGCGCCGTAGTTCTCGCAGACATAGCCGCGCACTGTTTCATCGACCAGTTCGACCTTGAACACGAGGCCGCGCGGCAGCACGGCGATCTCGCCCGGTCGCAATTGAATGACGCCCATCTCGGTGACGAAGCGCAGCGCCCCCACTTGCGGCACGATAAGCAACTCGCCGTCGGCGTTGAAGAAATGGTCGTCGGCCATCGATCGGTTGGCGACATAGACATGGGCGGCCATGCCGGTCTGGCCGAGCACGTCGCCGGCGGTGGTGATCGAGCGCATGCCGGCAATGAAGTCGGTGGGTTCCTTCGGCATCGGCACCGGGTTCCAGCGGTACTGGCCAAGCGCCAGTTCGTGATCGCCGACATTCGGCGCGCTTTTCCACAGCGGATAATCCGCCACCTTGAAGCGGCCGGTGTGCCTGACGCTCGGCCTGATGCGATAAAGCCAGGAACGCTCATTGGTGCCGCGTGGCGCGGTGAAGGGCGAGCCCGAAAGCTGCTCGGCATAAAGGCCGTAGGCCGGCCGCTGCGGCGAATTCCGCCCTTGCGGCAGCGAACCGGGCAAAGTCTCGGTTTCGAAGTCGTTGCCGAACCCCGGCATGTAGGAAAAGGCCATGGCATCCTCCCTGGATTGACCAAATTGGTTTCATTTGTAACCATCGAAAATGTAACTATCAATCGTGATGGAGCAGACCATGGAGGCTGACACCCTCGAACTTGAAAGCTTCCTGCCCTACCGGCTCTATCGCCTTGCCGATGCTGTCAGCCGCGAATTTTCCAAGGTTTACAAGGACCGCCACGGCCTGACGCGGCCCGAATGGCGCACGCTGGCCGGTCTCGGCCAGCACGGCACGATGACGGCAACAGCGCTCGGCGAACAGTCGGCCATGCACAAGACCAAGGTTTCGCGCGCCGTCGCCGAGCTCGAACGACGCCGCTGGCTGACGCGAAAACCTGATGAAAAAGACCGCCGTGTCGAGCATCTGACGCTGACCAACGCGGGCCTTGCCGCCTATCGCGAGATGGTGCCGTTGGCAAAAGCGTTCGAGCGGGACTTGCTGGGAAGGCTGAACGCGAGCGAGCGAGCGGCGGTCACGGATGGGATGGCGGCACTTAAGGGGGCATTGGATAGATCAACGACGCAGCTATGAAACTGCTACGCAGCGATCCTTCCCACCCCTCCAACGTTTCCGGAACGGCACCCGGCCAACACTCACCAGTCCATCACCACCTTGCCGGAATTGCCGCTCTTCATCGCCTCGAAGCCGGCCTGGAAGTCATCCACACCGATGCGGTGCGTGATCAGGCCGCCGACATCGAGCGGACCCTGCACCAGCGCGATCATCTTGTACCAGGTCTCGAACATTTCGCGGCCGTAAATGCCCTTGAGATGCAGCATCTTGAAGATGACCTTGTTCCAGTCGATCTCGAAGCCGGTCGGCGCGATGCCCAAAATGGCGATCTTGCCGCCATTGTTCATGGTGTCGATCATGTCGCGGAAGGCGGGTGCCGCACCCGACATTTCGAGGCCGACGTCAAAACCTTCGGTCATGCCGAGCGCCGGCATGATATCGCGCAGCTTTTCCTTCGACGCGTCGACCACATGCTGGACGCCGAGTTTTTTCGCCAGCGCCAGCCGCACCGGGTTGATGTCGGTGATGACCACCTTTCGCGCGCCGACGCACTGCGCCACCAGCGCACCCATGATGCCGATCGGCCCGGCGCCGGTGACCAGCACGTCCTCGCCGACCAGATCAAAGGACAGTGCGGTGTGGACCGCATTGCCCAGGGGATCGAAGATTGCGGCGATCTCGTCGGGCACATCGTCGGGGATCGGCACGACGTTGTGCTGCGGGATCGCCAGATATTCACCGAAGGCGCCTGGCCGGTTGACGCCGACGCCGAGCGTGTTGCGGCACAGATGCCCCCTGCCCGCCCGGCAATTGCGGCAATGGCCGCAGACGATGTGGCCTTCGCCCGAAACACGCTGGCCGATCTTGTATTCGGTGACCGCCGCGCCGAAGTCGGCGACTGTGCCGACGAATTCGTGGCCGGTCACCATCGGCACCGGCACGGTCTTCTGCGCCCACTGGTCCCAATTGTAGATGTGGACGTCGGTACCGCAGATCGCGGTCTTCTTGATCTTGATCAGAACGTCGTTCGGGCCGATTTCCGGCACCGGCACTTCTTCCATCCAGATGCCCGGCTCGGCCTTGGCCTTGACCAGCGCCTTCATCATGTTCGACATTCTTTTGTCCCTTGAAACTCTTGATCCGGAATCTCTTTTCGGTTCCGGCCGTTCAGGAAATCACACCAAGTTCGCGCCCGACCGCGCCGAACGCCTCGACCGCACGGTCGATGTCGGCGCTGGAATGGGCGGCCGACATTTGCGTGCGGATGCGCGCCTGGCCCTTCGGTACCACCGGAAACGAGAAGCCGATAACATAGATGCCGCGCTGCAGCATGCGCGCCGCCATCTCCTGCGCCAGCGTCGCATCGCTGAGCATGACCGGAACGATCGGATGATCGGCGCCGGTCAGCGTAAAGCCGAGCTTACCCATTTCAGACCGGAACCGCGCCGCATTGGCATACAGGCGCTGACGCAGCGCATCGCCATTTTTGATCAGTTCGAAAACCCGGATCGATGCGCCGGCGATCGCCGGCATCAGCGTGTTGGAAAACAGATAGGGACGCGAGCGCTGGCGCAGCCAGTCGACCACCTGGCTCTTGCCCGATGTGTAGCCGCCCGACGCGCCGCCCAATGCCTTGCCGAGCGTGCCGGTGATGATGTCCACCCTGCCCTCGACGCCGCAATGCTCGGCCGAGCCGCGCCCGTTCTTGCCGACGAAGCCGACTGCATGGCTGTCGTCGACCATCACCATTGCATCGTACTTGTCGGCGAGATCGCAGACGCCCTTCAGATTGGCGATGATGCCGTCCATGGAAAATACACCATCGGTGGCGATCAGCCGAAAACGGCAATCCATTGCCTCCTTCAGCCGCGCTTCCAGATCGGCCATGTCGTTGTTGGCGTAACGGAAACGCTTTGCCTTCGACAGCCGCACGCCGTCGATGATCGAGGCATGGTTCAGCGCGTCGGAAATGACCGCATCCTCCTCGGAAAGCAGCGTCTCGAACAGGCCGCCATTAGCATCGAAGCAGGAGCCATAGAGGATCGTGTCCTCCATGCCGAGAAAGCCAGAAATCGTCGCCTCGAGCTGCTTGTGCTCTTCCTGCGTGCCGCAGATGAAACGCACCGACGCCATGCCATAACCATAGCGGTCGAGTGCCTGCTTGGCCGCATCGCGCAAGTCGGCGCTATCTGCGAGGCCAAGATAATTGTTGGCGCAGAAATTCAGCACCCTCTCGCCGCCCACCTCGATCTTAGCCGATTGCGTCGAGGTGATCACCCGCTCGGATTTGTAGAGGCCGGCCGATTTCAGCCCTTGAAGCTCGCTGTCGATATGGGAGAGGAATGCCGCGCTCATGATCTGGCCCTGTTGAGATTCAATGGACTGTCGCCCCGCGCGGGCGAAAAATCCACCGCAAAAGCGACGGCTTCGGTGACCCGACGGTCAGTGGCCAGAATGCCGCCCCAGAATGCCGCCAAATGGCAGATGTTCAAATGCAGCTGCGGCGCGAAAGAAGGCGATAACCATTTTGCGAGCTTTCCACCGCTGCTGCTCTGTCGGCTTCCGGAGCTGTTAACCTTTCAAGCCAATGGTTCTCATACCCAACAATCTGTCGGCGAGAGGGACCGCCCCAGAAAATGTCGCAGCAACCGATGCAAACCATTTCGGGCAAGCTCATACTGCTGATCAAGGCAGGCTATTGGCTGGCGCTGCTGATCATTGCAGCCATGGTGATGGCCTCCTTCATCCTTCTCCAGCAGATGATGGCTGGCCATCGGCACGACGACACGCTGCTCGATATTGTCGGCATGCAAAAGGTGCTGTCGCAACGCATTGTCTTCCTTGCCAACGCGGCAGGAGCAGCTACGCGCAACCAACAACCGGCTCTGGTCACCGCATTCAAACAGGCCACGGCCGACTTCGAGAGGAACTACGACCTTCTGCTCGAGCGTGTGGTCGCCGACCCGGCGTCGCCGGCAAGGCTCGATCCAAAATCAGTCGAGAACGTCCTTTTTGCCAAGCCGTTTCATCTCGATTACTTCTCGGTCGGGCTTATCGCCAACGGCGAACGCCTGGTTTCGGCGTTTGAATCGCAACTCGGCATGGCCGACAATGGCGGCTACAAGGGTGGCGGCGAACGCGTCAACCTCGACGCTTCCGTCCCCAATGCGGCCCTGTCGGGCTATGCGGCACTCGGCCAGCGCATCAGCGCCCAAGCCGACGCGCGATCGGAGAGCCTTCTCGATCTCCATCGAACGCTGTTCTACTCCACCCTCGGCGTCATCGTGCTGGTGGCACTTTTCATCTTCAGGCCGATGTCGAACGCCATCCTGCGCAAGACGCGTGAACTGATCGATACCCGCAATTCCATGGCCTTCATCGCCGTGCATGACGGCCTTACCGGCCTGCACAACCGCACCTTCCTGACCGACCATTTCGATACGCTGATCAAGGGCGCGCAGCGCCGGCGAGAGCGGCTTGCGGCGGTCCACCTCGACCTCGACCGGTTCAAGCAGATCAACGACACGCTTGGCCACGCCGCCGGCGACTATGTGCTGGTGGTGACGGCGCAGCGCATGCGTGATTCTTGCCGGGCGTCGGATCTCTGCGTGCGTCTCGGCAGCGACGAGTTCGTGATGATCCTCAACGGTGCCGGCGGCACCGAGGACATCAACACGGTCGCCGGGCGCGTCCTGTCGCAGATCAACGAACCGATCGTCTATCGGGGCGCGACCATCCTTCCGGGCGCCAGCGCCGGCGTCGCCGTCTATCCGGTCGACGCCGACAATGCGCAAGATCTGCTCGTCCATGCCGACCTCGCGCTCCACGCCGCCAAGAAGCAGGGTGGCGGCAGTCTCTCATTCTTCTCCGAGGAGTTGCGGCATGAACTCGACTACCGCAAGCGGCTCGAGCATGACATCAGGATCGCTATCGCGGAGAAGACGTTCCAGGTCTATTTCCAGCCACAGGTTTCGTTGTCGAACGGCACGATCGGCGGCATCGAGGCGCTGGTTCGCTGGAGACATGCCGAGCGCGGCATGATCGCACCGGGCGAGTTCATTCCCATCGCCGAGAAATGCGGACTCATGCCTGCGATCGGCCGCATCGTCATCGCCAAGGCAATCGGCGAGGCGGCGGAGTGGAACCGTGCCGGCATTGCCTTCGGACGGCTCGCCGTCAACGTCTCCGGCTCCGAATTGCGTGAGGCCAATTTCGACGCCTTCCTCTTCGGTGCGCTGGAAAAGGCTGGGCTGCCGCCACAAAAACTGTCGCTCGAGATCGTCGAATCCGTCATTCTCGACGACGAGAAGACCGGCATCGCGGCAAAGCTGCGGCACATCCGCGCCGCCGGCGTCCATCTTGAACTCGATGATTTCGGCACCGGCTACGCGTCGCTCAGCCACGTCAACCCGAACGAGATCGACAGGCTGAAGATCGATCGCCGCTTCGTCCAGAACATCAATGAGAACGGCGACAACACCAAGATCGTGCGTGCCATCACCGAACTCGCCCGCGGCCTTGGCATCTCGATCGTCGCCGAGGGCGCCGAAACCGAGGCTGAGCTCGATTCGCTGATGGCGATCGGCTGCGACCAGGTGCAGGGCTACTCGATCGCCTTCCCGATGCCGCAGGACCAGGTACGCGAATGGCTGCTCGCGCGGGCGCCGAAGAGAGCCAGGCTGACGGTGTTGCAGGGAAGGCTGGCGTAAGGCGCCAACCTGACACGCCGCTTCGGAAATGGCGGCCTGATGGGGTTACGGCCGGTCTGTAGCTGGCTGCCGCTACATCTTGGGCTCGCTGAACAATGCGTTCGGCAGTTGGGATCAATCGACATTCGCCCGCAGCGTCGCCAAGACTTCCGCGAACTCCGCCAGCCTGTCGTCCGACAACCCGGTCCGCAGCCGCTTGTCGAAGGCAATGGCTGCCGTGCGTAATTTCAGGAACAGCGCCTCTCCCGCTTCGGTCAGCTCGACCTGATGGACGCGGCGGTTTTCCGGATCGCGGCGCCGGGTCAGCAAACCTTGCGTCTCCATCGCGTTCAGGTGGTGGGTCAGCGTCGCGCCTTGGATTCCGATCATGCCGGCGAGCTCACGCTGGTTGGCCAGTTCGCGCGACTTGATCGACAACAGGGTGACCCAGACCGGCAGCGTGCCGCCCGCCTCGACCAACGTGGCGTCAAAGGCCTGGGCGACAAGCTTTGCGGTGCGGGCGAGATTCATCCCGACTGGCGGGCGGTCAAAAAGCGTCATGATCCGACACTAGAGTAAGGGAAAGGCCGATGGAACTGGCCCTTTGACTTTACATTGACATCTAATCATTTGATATCTAACTTTATGGTTGGCGGTAGGAAAGGAGGAACGCGGTCATGCAGTATGTCTACATCATCGTCCTCGGCTTTCACGTATTGGCCGGTGTGTTCTGGGCTGGAACGACCATCGCTGTCGCCCGCGATCCGGAGATTCGGATCGAACGGTTTTTCCGGCCGCAAATGAACGCGGCCGGCATGGTTTTCCTGACCGGCGCCCTGCTCTGGTATTTCTTCCACAGCGGCTCTTTCGGTTCGATGGAAATGGTTCTGGCCCTGGGTATCGCGACGGCCTTGATTGCCGCCGGCGTCCAGGGCGCGCTCGTCGGCTCAGCCAGCAGGCAGCTTGCCGGAACTGATGCGGCGACGGAAACCCAGCTGCGCGCGAAGATGACACGAGGCGAACGCATCGCTGGTGGGCTGCTGATCATCACCGTACTCTGTATGGCCACCGCCAGGATGTTCTGAGTAGGGCCTGCCGCAATCACGGTTCACTGGCGAGGCGGACAGCACCGGCAGCCAGTCGGCCTTGTTCCAGCCGGTACGGCGACCGAGATAGGTGATCTGGATCATCACCTTGCAGTCATGCTCGTGGCAGGCATCGGCGAGTTCAGTGAGCCAAGGCACGATGCGGTCGTCATAAACCTGCCGAAGGCGGCGGGCTGTCGCGCGAGACGATCGCCGAACCGGCGGTCATGGTCAGCGCCATGCCGCCCTTGGCCTTTTCGGCGTGGTAGAGCCGGTAACGCTCTTTCGGCATGCCGTCCTCGGAAAAGGCCGGCTCATGGCTGGTCGACATGATCCGATTCTTCAGCGTCAAATGTTTGAGTTGGTAGGGCTGGAGAAGCGGATCGCTGGTGGTCATCGTCTTCCTGTTTCAAAGTGTGCTAATGAGCGGCAAATTTTTGTTTTTGCGCATGTCGTACCCAAATCCGCGCACCCTCGGGTCGGGCCCGTGGGCAGGCTTTTGGGCGACATGCAGTAAGGAACCCGCCGATGACCGATACGAAAAACCTTACCCAGCTCGGCTCCAACGTCGAGGCGCCACAGAACCCTGAAGCAGCAGTCCTGGAGACCGTGCCGTTTTCGCGCGGCGACGGGCCGCCGGCAATCGTTCGCTTCACCTGCCCGGAATTCACCTCGCTCTGTCCGGTCACCGGCCAGCCGGACTTTGCCCACATCGTCATCGACTATGCACCCGACACGCTGCTGGTGGAATCGAAGTCGCTGAAGCTGTTCATGACCTCGTTTCGCAACCATGGCGCCTTCCATGAAGAGTGCACCGTCATGATCGGCCGCCGCATCATCGCCGCGACCAAACCACTGTGGTTGCGGATTGGCGGCTATTGGTATCCGCGCGGCGGCATTCCGATCGATGTGTTCTGGCAGACCGGCGCGCCGCCGGAAGGCGCATGGCTGCCCGACACCGGTGTTGCGCCCTATCGCGGACGCGGCTGAATTCTGCTGCGAGATGTTCGGCGGGACAGCAGGTACGCCAACTCTGGTTTTCGAGCGCCATCAGGCGATCGACGCTGTATGTCCCATCCTTCATCGGTCCCATCTCACTCACACTGATATTGGCTGAGCGCCCATTCGCCGGTCACCGACAGAAGGTCCGATATCTTCCAGTCGCCGTCGACCTTTTTGAACTTCCATTCCAGCCGGTGCGGATTGCCGGCAACGACAAAGGCGACGATGACCTTGGCCTCATCGCCTTTGGCCGCTTCAACAGTCTTCAGGCTGTTGTCGATCTCGGCCCTGTCGTACGCCGCATTGTCGAGCGCCATGTTGGGATCGAGGCATTCGCCCTGCCCCGATTTCCGCAGCGCATCGTTTTTGTCGAGCACCGACTTCGCGGGATCGACGAAATGGCTGCGCTGAGCCGGATCGAGCTCGAGCCCGACATGCTCGTAAAACGGTTTCACCACCGCCGTCGGCGAACCTGGCCGCACCGGAGCTGCCCGTGCATTTTCTGCTGGCGGCGACGCGGCCACCGGAGTTGCAGGTGCCGCATTGTCGGCCGGCGCATTTGCGGGCGGCGCGCTGAACAGGCCCTGGCCTGCGGTGCTGCTCAAACCCGCGGCCAGCAGGCACGCAGTCGCCAGGGCCAGGGCGCGGGCCATGGCATCACTCCGGAGTCTGGCCAGCCAGGCATTCGAGCGCACTCAGCGTCCAGCCGCTGGTCTTCGAGGTGATGTCGGCAACCTTCCATTGGCCGTCGACCTTCTTCAGCGACCAGACCATTTCGCGTTTGGATTCATCGTCTTCCGGGAAAAGGTTGAAGGTCACTGTCACGTTGGCGCTGTCGCCATCCACTGCTTCGGACAGCTTCAACGTCTTGGCGACTGTCTTCTCGTCAAAGTCCTGCGCGTCGAGACCGGGGGCGAAGTCGATGCAAGGCACCTCGTCCGGCTTGTTCTTCTGCGCCTGGTCGTTGAGGTCGAACAGCCTTGTCACCGGCTCGGTGAAACGGTCGCGGTATTTCGCGTCGGCCTCGAACTTGACCTCGGGCATGTAGAAGAACTTCACCGCATTGGAGGCCGGCCCGGCCAGGGCGGCCGCAGGCGCTGCGATCGAGAGAGCGGCGGCAAGCACAATCAGTCTCATCCGATAATCTCCAGGCTTTCGTGGTTTGAACCCGTTCAATACCACGAATCCTGCATCCCGGCTTTTTTGCGGCCCATGAAATCCGCCACATGAAATCCAAGGGGGCGTTAACTCAGACGCCCCTGGGCGTAAAACTCAGGCGTCCAGCCAGACGTTCTGGAGATCCATCTCGAAAGTCTGGTGGACAGCGTAGTTCTTCACCTTCTTGTTCATGTGGTAGAAGCGCGGAAGTCTGAACCATGATTTTTGCGCGGCCATTGATGATCCTATTGCCCCGCTGCGCAAGCTCGACAAGTCCCTGCAAACGTGCCCTCGGTAGGCTGGCATTCGCGTAATTCCTGTCCGACGTTGGACTGAAAATGCCGCGTTCGCTATCTATCAACCATAAGATGCCACTGGAGAGCCAAAGCAGGATTCCTGCGGAACAACTCCCAGGCCAGGCCCGCTCGGAAGCCTGATGTGTCCCTCTTCAACGGACACACCGTTCTTCTCGTCATAGTGGCCTTCGATATACGGAGCCGCGATCCAGACGCCCTCGTTCAGGCGGGGACTGACCGTCGCACCGATTTGAACACAGGCAGCGGCGAGGATATCGCCGCCCCACCCATCGTCGCAAGTGTGGGGCATTGAACGTGCCTCGCAAAGATCACGCACCGTTGCCATTGCATGGAGACCACCAATGCGCGTCACATTCGGGTCAACGGTCTCGTGACCATCCAATCCGGTAAACGCATCCTGTTTGCCTGCCTTCGACACTTTTGATGTAACCAAGCACCACGTCGTTCGTTGCGACGGCTTTCGACCCTCGGAAGTAGGGACCGTAGAGTGGAGAAGACTCCTCGAGCATTGTCGGACTTACCAGAGGTCAACGTGAACGATCCTTCCTCACGAAGGAATCCAAGTCCAAGTCTGACAAGGTTCACCTGCCCCATGAGTTTGCCTTGCAAGCCGATTGCATATTGCTCGATGGTGAACTCGGCGAGCGGGGCGAAATGAACCCTGCCCGCTGTGCATATCAGGGCATCGAACTCGCCGACCTGGCTGAACATTCGACTTATGGACGAGGGATTGTCGATATCGACCTGGAAATCGCCGGTGCTTCGGCCGACAGCGATGACATCGTGGCGCCTGCCGAGTTCGGCCGACACGGCCTTGCCGATTTCGCCACTCGCACCAACATGAACGATTCTCACGAAGCCCTCGCCTCTGCGCCTTAAACGCCCAACGGTTCAAGCGATCGGCGAAGCTCCGCTTCCTGATCTGCCGATAGCTTTCTCAATGGGCTGCGAACATTGGGGCGAAGAGCTGGATGATCGATCTGCGCGATCGCAGGTCGTGTGAGAACTGGTCGAAGGCCACGAACGCTGTGTCTAAAAAATATTGCAGGGCCTCACTTCTGTTCATCTCGGAGCCCTTGTTGTGAGCGGACGCTATCGTCCGTTGCCGGACGCTAGATATCTTTCGCCAGTCGCAGGGCGTCGTAGATCGCGGCGTGGGTGTTGCGAGCTGAAACGGCGTCGCCGATACGAAAGAGTTGGAATTGGCCCTGCGCATTCCGCACCACCGACTGTGGTTGCCCGGCGATGAGCTCATCTTGCGAAATCTCTCCGTGATTGGTCGATTTCGGTTTCAGTTCGAAATAGATGTCGTCCAGCGGAATGGTGCCGTGATTGACGACAACCTGATCCACGACGCGCTGTTTGGATATGCCGCCGTAGTCACTGCCGACATTTGCAATGAGCTGATTGCCATTCTTTTCAACTGACTCGAGCCGATAGGTAACGGTGAAGGTCACATCGAGTTTTTGAAGAGACCTCATGTAGGGCACGAGGTTCATAGCCATGACCTCGGGTGAGAATGACCGGTCCGGTGTCATGATTTCAACCTTCGCTCCGGCGCCGGCGAGGAATTCCGCGGCCTGGAGTGCCGCGTGGTCACCGGCGTCGTCGAAGATGAGGACATTGGTTCCCGGCTTTGCGTCTCCGGAGATGATGTCCCAAGACGACACCACGAACTCGTTGCCCTTGGAAAGGACGTCGGTGTGCGCCACCCCGCCCGTTGCGACGATGACAACGTCCGGATTTTCCGCCTCGATGGTTTCGGCTTCCGCCCAGGCATTGAACCTGATGGTCACTCCATGTTTTTCGCACTGGGCCATGCGCCAATCGATGATGCTCATCATCTCCTTGCGGCGCGGGCTCAGCGCTGTCAGCCGGATCTGCCCTCCAGGGTCGCTGGCGGCCTCGAAGACCACGACCTCGTGTCCCCGCTCACCCGCCACGCGGGCGGCCTCGAGGCCAGCCGGACCTGCACCGACGACGACAATCTTCTTGCGGCTGTCGGCCTTGGCGACAATATGCGGCATGGTCAGCTCACGGCCGGTCGCGGCGTTGTGAATGCAGTATGCCGCCCCGCCCTGATAGATACGGTCAAGGCAATAGTTAGCGCCCACGCAGGGCCTGATTTCGTCTTCGCGCTTTTCGATGATCTTGCGCACGATGTGGGGGTCGGTCATATGCGCGCGCGTCATGCCGATCATGTCCACCTTGCCCGATGCGATCGCGTGGCGGGCAGTCGCCACATCCGGTATTTTCGCTGCGTGGAAAGTTGGGAAGTTGGTCGCGGCACGAATCTCGCCGGCAAAATCAAGATGCGGCGCATTCGCCATTCCCTGAATTGGAATGACGTCCGTCAGGCCCGCATCGGTATCGATGTGCCCGCGGATCACGTTGAGGTAATCGATCAGTCCGCTTTCCTTGAGACGCTTGGAGATTTCCATGCCCTCGGACTTGCCAGTGCCACCGGCGAGACGTTCATCCGCAGTATATCGCACGCCCAGGATGAAGTCCTCGCCGACCCGTGACCGGATCGCCTTCAAGACATCCATGCAGAAGCGCATGCGGTTATCAAGCGAACCGCCATAAGGGCCGTCAAGTTCGTTCGTGAGAGGAGACGTGAACTGGTCGAGCAGGTGGCCGTAAGCCTCCAACTCGACGCCATCCATCCCGCCCGCCTTCATCCGCTCAGCGGCATCCGCAAAGTCCTTGATGATGCGCTCGATATCCCAGTCTTCAATTTTCTTGGGAAACGCGCGGTGGGAGGCTTCACGATGATGGGACGGCGCCACAACGGGAAGCCAGTCACCTTTGTCCCAGCGTGTACGCCGTCCAAGATGGGTTAGCTGGATCATGATAGCGGCGCCCTCTTCGTGCACCGCATCTGTCATCTGCCTGATCCACGGCACGATCTCGTCCTTGTAGGCGAGCAGGTTGTTGAAAACCGGGGGGCTGTCCTTCGAGACCGCAGCGGACCCGGCTGTCATCGTCATCGCCACACCGCCCTTCGCCCTTTCAACCGTGTAGGCAAGATAGCGCTCCTTCGGCATCCCGTCCTCCGGATAAGCCGGCTCGTGGGAGGTCACGATGATGCGATTGCGCAGGGTCAAATGCTTGAGTTTGTACGGCTGCAGAAGGGGATCGCTCGACATCTGACGGACTCCGGGCTGAGATGGCAAGTGCGAACGCTATCGAAAATGTACATGCATGTCAAGTTTCGCTTCTGAGAAGTCGATGGAGTCGACATAGGTGTACATTTTGCTGGTTTTCACTTTGATATTTTGTTAGGCTGATCACTCATGGAGCAAATTTCGAACGATAGCGGATGGCGCGGATCGCCGGAGGGGTGGCTTGAAGCCGCCTACGACCTGCTTCTTGAATCCGGCGTCGACACGGTGAGAATATCGCCACTGGCCAAGAAATTGGGCCTGTCGCGCACCAGCTTCTATTGGTTCTTCAAGGATAGAGAAGAACTGTTGGCTGCCCTCGTGACCCGTTGGCGGGACAAGAACACCGGCAACCTCGTCAAGCAGGCTGAGGCATATGCCGAGACGGTCGCCGAAGCGATGCTGAACGTTTTCGACTGCTGGCTCGACAAATCCTTGTTCGATTCCCAGTTCGAGTTCGCAGTCAGAAGCTGGGCGCTTCAATCCCCTGACATTCTGGCGGAGGTGCAGAAAGCCGACCAGACCCGTCTCGATGCGTTGAGCCAGATGTTTGTCCGCTTTGGTTACGACGAAGGCTCAGCCGATGTTCGAGCGCGCACCATCTACCTCGTGCAGATCGGCTACATCTCAATGCAGACCAGCGAAGATCTCGCGGACCGCATGAAGCGCATTCCCGGGTACGTGGAGATTTTTACAGGTAAGGCCCCGCGGAAGCGCGAACTCGACCGGTTCTTCGCCAGACACGGCCATTCGGCGGGCTGAGGAAGCGTTTCGACAATGGGTGAACCCTTGAGCATCGGAATAATCGGCGGAGGTGGCTGGCTTGGACGCGCTATCGCCGAGGCCATCATTGATGCGCAAACAGTCGCCGCAGAGCACCTGACGCTCTCTCATCGAAGTGGGCAACCCGACTTTCTGCCAAACGCTACATGGACCAGGGACAACCAGGAACTGGTGGATCGATCTGATGTCATCATCGTCTCGGTCCGGCCCCAGGATTGGCCTGCCATCGACATTACTGCGTCCGGCAAGCTCGCCATGTCGGTTATGGCCGGGATCACTCTCGACCAACTAGCGGGACGTCTTAAAACCGACCGCGTCGTCCGCACGCTTCCGAATGCAGCGGCAAAGGTGCGGAACTCCTATACTCCCTGGATAAGCTCTCAGAGCGTCACCGCCGATGACCGCAATGTCGTTCGCCGGATTCTGGAGGCCTGTGGCGCTGCCGATGAATTCAAAACAGAAGCAGATATCGACTATTTGACGGGCCTCACCGGATCCGGTCCAGCCTTTCCGGCGCTTTTGGCGGCGGCGATGATGGACGACGCCCTCAGCCGAGGAATGGATCCAGATATTGCCCGGCGGAGCGTCAGCGCGGTGCTTGTTGGAACCGGAAAACTCCTCGAGGCTCGTCCAGACAATCCCCAAGATATCGTCCAGACCTTCCTCGACTACCGCGGCACCACCGCGGCAGCGATCGAGGCCATGCGCGCAGCCGGGTTTGAATCTGCCGTGGCAGACGGCCTTGCCGCGGCGCTCCAGAAATCCGTGACTATGGGACAAGCCACCTGACTGCCGAACGAGCCGGGGCCTCCCTCCGACCGCTGGTGAGAACTATGTCAAAACTCTTTCCGCATCTGTTCTCGCCAGCAAAGCTGGGCAGTCGCACCCTGCGAAATCGGATCGTGTTCGGGGCTCACACCGCCAACATGGCCGAAAATGGCGTGCCGACCGAACGACACGTTGCCTACTATGCCGAGCGAGCGCTCGGTGGGGCCGGCATGATTGTTGTCGAACCCATGCCCGTCCATCAGGCCGCCGTCCTGACACGCGGCAATTTTCGACCTGGCGACGATAGCGTCATTCCTCATTTCCAACAGGTCACGCGCGCGATCAAGGACCACGGGGCGATCGCCATCCAGCAGCTCTATCACGTCGGAGCGCATGGGGATTCGGACAACTCATTTCACGCGCATTGGTCGCCCTCGGGCCTGCCGAGCTATCATGACAGCGACGGTTCCCACGCCATGTCCGAGGGTGAGATTTGGGAAACCATCGACAGCTTCGTTCAGGCGGCGCGCCGCTGCCAGGAAGCCGGTTTCGACGGCGTCGAAGTCTGGGCTGCTTATCTCGGACTGGTCGATCAGTTCTGGACGCCCTGGACAAACCGACGCGAGGACCAATGGGGAGGGTCGCTCGACAACCGCACGCGGATCTCCAGCGAGATCCTAACCCGCATCCGCGAAACATGCGGCCGAGATTTCATCATTGGACTCTCGGTCAGCGACGAACCCGACTACACAGTAGCGCTCAGTCGCCAGGAACTGGCGGAGATCATTCGGCTGCACGATGAACAGGGGCTGATCGATTACGTGACCTGCGGCACCGGCAGCTACCTCGATTTCTACAAGATAATGCCGACCTTTCTCTATCCGGAGAAGCTTGGCACCGATCTCGCAACGACCCTCAAGGCCGTGGTCAAGACGGCCCTCGTCGTCGCCGAAAGCCATATCAGGACGCCTGAAAACGCCGAAACCGTGCTCGGCGAGAAAGCTGCAGATCTGATCTCGATCGTCCGGGGCCAGATCGCCGATCCGCATCTGGCACGCAAAGCCGCGGCAGACCGGCCCGAGGATGTGCGCGGATGCATATCCTGCAACCAGATGTGCTGGGGCCGTCGTTCGCGCGACTACTGGATCAGCTGCCTTATCAATCCCTCTGCGGGGCGCGAGTTTGAATGGGGTGGTGACCGGTTCACGTCCGCTGCCATCAAGAAACGGGTGCTTGTCGTCGGCGGCGGTCCCGCCGGCCTCGAGACGGCTCGGGTAGCCGCCGAGCGAGGGCACGACGTGGTGCTGGCTGAAGCCTCCAGTAGATTGGGCGGGAACTTTCTGCTCGCAGGACTGCAGCCACGCCGAGGGCAAATCCTCGACCTTCTCGGGTGGTATGAGCGCCAGCTTGACAAGCTGAACGTCGACGTTCGACTCAACACCTACGTCGAGGCTTCGGAAATCGCCTCTTTCCAAGCTGATACCGTCATCCTGGCCACGGGATCGGTGTCGCCCGAAACCGGATTTCAGAAGGCTTTGCCGGCAATGCCGAGCCTGCCAGGCATCGGAAAGGGCAATGTTTTCTCGATCGAGTCCGTTATGGCCCGCCATGCACGACCAGGTAAGCGCGTGCTTTTGCTCGACGAGGGCGGAGGCTGGCGCGGTTGTGGCACGGCCTGGAAACTTGCCGAGGATGGCCATCAAGTGACCATTCTCACGCCCGATCCGTTGGTCGGCAAGGAGCTGCAGCGGACAGCTGCCGATTTCCCGCTGCGACGGACATTGCGCCAGCTTGGCGTCACATGGTTGTTGGATGTCAGCGTGCTGGAATGGCACGGGGACGGCGTGACCATCGTTGACCACAACACCCGTGGAGAGAGCTTTGTGCCGGGCGATTGCCTTGTTCTCGCAACCACCAATGTAGCAGCGAATTGGCTGGCGAAAGAGTTGGAAAGCACGTCCCAGCCTTTCATGGAGGTCGGCGACGCCGTCGCTCCGCGCCAGGCGCCCTATGCCTTCCACGACGGACGGAAAGTTGCCTTGCGGCTATGACACGCGGAGGTTGTGCTTGCGCTTCATGAAGTCCTTGGCGGTCTCGACTGCCACGGCCGCGTCGCGGCAATAGGCGTCGGCGCCGACGGCCTTGCCGAATTCCTCGTTGAGCGGGGCGCCGCCGACCAGCACGACGTAGTCGTCGCGGATGCCCTTTTCCTTCATCNTGTCGATGACGACCTTCATGTAGGGCATGGTCGTNGTCANNAGCGCCGACATGCCGATGATGTCAGGCTGGTGCTGTTCGATGGCGTCGAGATATTTTTCTACCGCATTGTTGATGCCGAGGTCGATGACGTCGAAGCCGGCGCCCTCCATCATCATGCCGACAAGGTTCTTGCCGATGTCGTGGATGTCGCCCTTGACCGTGCCGATCACCATCTTGCCCTGCTTCGGCGCGCCGGTGGCGACAAGCAGCGGACGCAGGATGAACATGCCCGCCTTCATCGCGTTGGCGGACAACAGCACTTCCGGCACGAACAGGATGCCGTCGCGAAAATCCTCGCCGACGATGCGCATGCCTTCGACCAGTGCCTCGGTCAGCACCTTGTAAGGCACCCAGCCGCGCTCAAGCAGGATGTTGGTGCCTTCCTCGATCTCTTCCTTCAACCCGTCATAGAGGTCGTCGTGCATCTGCTGCACCAACTCGTCGCCGGAAAGCTCGGAAAGGATGATCTCGTCGTCGGACATTTTTAATCCAGCTGCACACAGTGACGTTTCAAAAGTCGGCCGGCACCTGCCCGTGCGAACAAGTGCCGGCCTAGGTAGCCCCGGGAGTCGGGCTTAAGCGTCCAGCCAGACGTTCTGGAAGTCCATTTGGTAGGTCTGGTGCATTCCGTAGTTCTTCACCTTCTTGCTCATGTGGCTGTAGAGCTTCTGCCAGAACGGCTGGATGATGACGCCGGAATCCTGCAGGATCTGCTCGACGTCTTTCATCACCTCCTTGCGCTTGGCAGGATCAGCCAGCGAGAGCGCCTGTTTCAGCTTGGCGTCGAAATCCGGGTTGGCATAGGCCGTTTCGTTCCAGGCCTCGCCGGTGCGATAGCCGAGCGCCAGCACCTGGACGCCCAGCGGCCGCATGTACCAGATGGTCATCGAGTACGGATACTTCGTCCAGTCATTCCAGAAGGTCGAGCCCGGCAGCACCGTACGCTTCACCTTGATGCCGGCATCGCGCAATTGGCCGGCGATCGCATCGCCGGTGTTCTTCTGCCATTCGTCCTCGACGGTGATCAGCTCATGCTCGAAGTCGGCCTGCCCGGCATCCGCCATCAGCTTCTTGGCGGCGGCGGCATCGCGTGTCTTTTTGGGCAGCGGATAGTATTCGGGATGGATCGGGGCGACATGGTGGTTCTCGCCGACGGTGCCGAGCCCGGCGTAGCCGAGCTGCATGACGGCATTGTTGTCGACAGCCATCTGCAGCGCATTGCGCACTCGCTGGTCGTCATAGGGCTTGTGAGTGATGTTGGTGCGGGCAACGAGCGTGGTCGCCGTCGCAACCTCCGACTTCACCAGGTCCATCTTATCAAGGGCATCGATGAAGTCGGCCGGCGTTTCGAAATCGAGGTCGATCTCGCCGGATTCGAAGGCATTCAGCGTGGCATTGAAGTCAGTTCCGTAGTCGATGAATTCGACGCTATCGAGAGGCGCTTCACCGCCCCACCACTTGCCGTTCTCGCGCCGCTTGACGACCGCCTTCGTACCTACTTCATAGGACACCAGTTCGAAGGGCCCGGTACCGATTGGCTTCTTGATCGGGTCGGCGCCATCCTTGTCGAAGTCGCGATGCACGACCAGAGCCGGATAGTCGGTGAAGCCCGGTATGATCGCGATGTCGGGTTCGGACAGCTTCAGCTTGACCGTGTGGTCGTCGACCTTGGTGATGGCGCCATCCCTGGCCTTGCTGGTTTTTGCGTCGATCAGCGCACCGACGCGCGCGGCCATTGAATTGCCGGAAGCGCCCTTCTCGCACCAGCGGTTGAGATTGGAGACCACGTCATCGGCGTTGAAGGCATCGCCATTGTTCCAGGTGATGCCTTTGCGCAGATGCAGTGTGTATTCGGTGGCGTCGTCATTGACGTCCCAGCTTTCGAGCAGGACCGGCTCGAACGTGAACTGGTGCGTATAGCGGACGAGCGGCTCCAGCCAAGTCCGGGTGACGTTTGCCATCTCGGTCCAGTCATAGGTGCGCGGATCCTTCTGCGCCTTGACCGACATCGCGACGTGCAGCGTTCCGCCCTTTTTCGGTTCATCGGCCAGGGCCCGTTCCGGCACGGCAAGACCGATCATACCGTAGGCAAGGGCGGTCGATGCCCCGAAGGCGCTTGCCAGCGCCAGAAACTCGCGCCGGTCCATGCGACCCGCACGCGTCTCTTCCGCCATCACCTCGATGGCGCCCGGCACGCGATCACCGTTGCTTCTGAAGAATGTCATTTTTTCCTCCCGTTCTGGTTCTCGTCAGGTCTTCGCCTGTCCTATTAACTAACGCTGTCCGGCAGCTTCTCCTCGCGCAGCGCGATCAAATCTTTGAGACCATCGGCGATGCCCTCATCGAGCTTCGGCTCCTCATAATCCGCGAGCATGTTGCGCGCTTTCTCGCGGCCGCGTGTGTCGTGGTCCTTTGCCCCTTCAGCCTTCCACTGTTCGTACGAATTGAAATCCATGATGCTGGGCATGAAGAAGGCCGACTGGAAATGCTCGAGCGTGTGCTGGGTGCCGAGGAAGTGGCCCTGCGGCCCGACCTCACGGATCGCCGCCATCGCTTCCTTGAAATCGTCAAACGACAGCCCGCCGGCATATTTGTACCAGCCGACAAGCTGTTCGCAGTCCGTCGCGAATTTTGAATAGCCGCAGGTCAGGCCCGCCTCGAGCCATCCGGCGGAGTGCCAGATGTAGTTGGCGCCGGCAAGGATAGCGGCATGCATCAGCATGTTCGCCTCGTAGCCCGCCTGGGCATCGTTGAGTTTCGACCCGACATGGAAGCCCGACGTGCGCCATGGCAGCCGGTATTTCCGCGCCAGTGCTCCCATCAGATACATCATCTGGGCGGCCTCGGGCGTGCCGCCCATCGGCGCGCCGGTCTTCATGTCGACCGTGACCATGAACTGTCCGTAGATCTGCGGTGAACCGGGACGCAGCAGCTGCGTGAAGGCGACGCCCGCCAGCGCTTCGGCATTGACCTGCGCCACCGCTCCCACCGCCGAGGCCGAAGTCGAGGCGCCGCACAGCGCGAACGGCGCCAGGATCAACGGCTGGTTGTGACGCGCATAGACCTTCATCGCGTCCAGCATGGTGGCGTCCCATACCAGTGGCGAGTTGCAATTGGTGATCGCGACCAACACAGGGTTGTCACGGACGAAATCCTCGCCGAACACGATGCCCGCCATCGCCATCGTGTCTTCGGCGCGATCCTTTGATGTCACGATGCCCATGAACGGCTTGTCGGAATGCTTCAGCGCCGAATGGATGATGTGGAGGTGACGCTTCGGCACCGCAATTTCCATCGGCTCGCAGATGATCGAGCTCGACGAATGCAGCGCCGGGGCCATGTAAGCGAGCTTGTGGAAATTCTGAAGGTCGGCGAGCGTGCCATAGCGCCTGACGTTGTCGAGGTCGCGCACGTAAGGCGCGCCATACATCGGCACGAAGATGGAATTCTTGCCGCCGACGCGGACCGAGCGCTCAGGGTTGCGCGCATTGAGCGTGAACTCCGGCGGGACTTTCGAGACCAGCTCCATCAAGAGCGCGCGGTCAATGCGGACGCGCGTCTCAGAGACATCGGCCCCGGCGGCCTGCCACAGTGCAATGGCCTCGTCGTCGCGGAACTCGCAGCCAACCTCTTCCAGGATGGAGAGCGACTCCTGGTGGATCAGTTCGACCGCCTCGTCCGGGACCATTTGGTATGCGGGTATGTTGCGAACCAGCGTCGGAAACGACGCCATCGGAGTTCCCCGCAGCGCCTTGCGGCCCAGGCGGCCGCCACCTCGGCGGCTGGCGTGTTCGGTGACTTCGGCGGCCGGTGCATTCATGGCAACTCTATCCTCCCAGAGCCAGTCAACTTAGCGAGACAAAATACAGCTGTGACGCTGGAAAATCCTGATCTCTTGTATAAGTTCAGCTTATGCGAAGCCTGCGCCACCTGCTGCCGTCCGCCGGCAGCCTGATCGTTTTCGAAGCCGCCGGCCGGCTGTCGAGTTTTACCGCCGCCGGGCGAGAGCTTGGCATGACGCAGGCTGCCGTGTCCTACGCGATCCGCGGGCTTGAAGAGCAGCTCGGCGCGAAACTCTTCCAGCGTCGCCATCGACAAGTCAGCCTGACCGAAGCCGGTGACCGCTTTCATGCCGACGTCTCGCTTGGCCTGTCGCACATCCGCAAGTCGGCGGAGGATTTGCGCCTACAGGCGACCGGCGGCCATGTGACGCTTGCCGCGTCGACGGCCTTCGGCTCCTTCTGGATGATGCCGCGCCTGCAGCAGTTCCGCGACGAACTGCCGGGCATCGACCTGCGCATCCAGACCGCCGACCGCGATCTCGACATCATCGCCGAGGGCATCCCGCTCGCTGTGCGCGGTGGCGAGCCCCGGGAATGGCCGGACTATCATTCATTGCCACTGGCCGACGAGGAGATATTCCCGGTTGCCGGCGTGAGCTATGTGGCGCGGTTCGGGCTGCCGGAAACCGTCGAGGATCTGCCATCACACCGGCTCATCCATCTCGAAGAGCCGTTTCGCGAAGCCGCGAGCTGGGACGAGTGGTTCGCCTCGGCCGGGGTCAACATCACCGATGCCGGGCGCGGATTGCGCATCAACGATTATGCGCTGGTGATCCAGGCGGTCATGGAAGGCCAAGGCATTGCGCTCGGCTGGGGCCACCTCGCCGAGCGCCTGCTGGCGTCGGGACTGCTGGTGCGTGCGACCGGCCACACGATGACGACCGGCAAGGGCTTTCATGTCATCTGGTCGAGAAACCGCGACCTCAGCGACAATGCTCGCAAGGTGCGGGACTGGCTGGCCGCGCAGGCGTGAGGCTCCCATTAATGCTCAATCAACCGTCACGACGATCTTGCCGAATTGCTCGTTCGACTCGAGAAAGCGATGCGCTTCGACGATTTGCTCGAATGAAAAGGTTTTGGCGATTACCGGCTTTAGCGAACCCGACATCAATCCGTCGACGATGAACGCCTTGGCAGCTTCCAACTTCACCGGATCGCCAGTGATCTCATGGACGAGATAGCCGCGCAGCGTCAACGTCTTGGCCAGCACATCGAACAGCGGGAACGGCGTCGGCTCGGGGCTCAAGCCGCCATATTCGATGAGAATGCCACCCCGTGCCATCGCCGCCGTCAGAGGTTCGAAAATCGGGCCGCCGACTGCGTCGAAAACTACTCGGATGTTGTCCGGACTGGCGATTTCCTTCAGCCGGGCTTCCAGATCTTCGTCCGCTGAAGCGACGACATGGGCCGCCCCGAACTTGAGCAGGGCCTCTCTCTTGGCAGATGTCCGCGTCACCGCGATCGCGGTCGCACCAACGATGTTGGCAATCTGGATCGCGGCAAGTCCGACACTGCTCGATGCCGCGGTAATGACGACGAAGTCGTCTCTGCTGAGCTTGGCAATGTCGATCAGTGCGCCATAGGCGGTGAGATATTGCATCCAGACGGCTGCCGCCTCTTCCCAGGCAAGCGATGGCGGGTGCTTGGCCACGAGATGGGCGGGATATGTGGCAATCTCACCATAGGCGGGCCAGCGGGCCATCGATAATGGCGGCACGACGCTGACGGCGTCACCTGGCGCAAAACCGTGCACGGCTTCGCCGACCGCTTCGACGACACCCGCTGCCTCAAGGCCAAGACCGGAAGGCAACGGCGGCGTCTGGATATAAGTGCCCGAACGCAGCAGCGCCTCGGCCCGGTTGAGACCCAATGCCTTGACCCGGATCTGAATCTCGCCCCGACCGAGCGCGGGAATATCGAGATTCTCGATGCGCAGAACCTCGGGACCACCATGCTCATGAAAGCGAACAACACGTGCCATGCGGCCATAACTCCAAAATATTTGAACCGAATACGCTATGCCATCGGCCATCCGGCAGATAAATGCTTGCATGGGCAAGACAGTAGAAACTGGGAGTTTTGAATATGGATCGCCTTACGAGCATGGCCGTGTTCGTCAAAACCGTCGATCTTGGCTCGTTCGCGGCGACTGCTGCCGCTCTCGATCTGTCCGGACCGATGGTTGGCAAGCATGTCCGGTTTCTCGAGGAGCGTCTGGGCGTGCGCCTCATCAACCGGACCACACGCCGCCAGAGCCTGACCGACTTCGGGCGCGCCTACTATGAGCGCTGCCGGATGGTACTCGCTGAAGCCGAAGCTGCGGATGCACTGGCGGCCGATCAACTTTCCGAACCACGCGGAAAGCTGCGCGTCATCATGCCCGTACACTTCGGCCGGCGCTGCGTTGCCCCGATCCTGCTGGAGCTTGCGCAGCGATATCCCGCTCTGGAACTCGACCTGTCTTTCAGCGATCCCATCGCCGATCTTGCAGAGGATGGCTGCGATCTTGCCATCCGGACCGGCAATCTGGAGGATCAGGCCGGCGTGATGGCGCGGCGCGTCGCGCGCCAGCGCATGGTCGTCTGCGCGTCGCCATCCTATCTCGAGATGCACGGGCAGCCACGGCGGGTAGAGGATCTCGGCAGCCACCAGACCATCATCTACCGCCGTTCGGGCCGTGTCGTTCAACCGTGGCTGTTTCCGCGTGATGGCCAGCGTGCGCTGGAGGTCATGCCGGTCAGCCGGCTGCGGCTCGACGACCTCGCTGCGATCGCCGATGCTGCGGCAGCCGGCATGGGGCTCGCCTGGCTGCCATACTGGCTGGTCCGTGAGCGCATTCAGGCCGGCGCACTTGTCGTGCTGTTGCCGGAACAGCCGGGATTTCTTTACGACGCCTATGCGCTCTGGCTGCAGACGCCTCACTTGCCGCTGAAGGTCCGCCTTGCCGTCGACGCGCTGGCAGCGGCACTGCCCAGGCTGATGACGTGAAATGCAGGAGCACGGTGAGCGGCGCGGATTCCTGAATTCGCCCCTCCCGCTTGGGCGACGAATCCGCGTATAGTACCCCATGCCCATTCGCCAGCTTTCCGAAACGATGATCAACCAGATCGCCGCCGGCGAAGTCATCGAGCGTCCGGCAAGCGTGGTCAAGGAACTGGTCGAGAACGCACTCGATGCCGGCGCTGCGAGAATAGAGATCGTCACCGCCGGCGGCGGGCTGAACCTGATCCGCGTCACCGACGATGGCTCAGGCATCCCGGAAAAGGAACTGCCGCTGGCGATCGCACGCCATTGCACCTCGAAGCTCGCCGATGACATTCACGACATCCACTCGCTCGGCTTTCGCGGCGAAGCGCTGCCGTCGATCGGCTCGGTGGCGCGGCTGTCGATCCGCTCGCGCACCGCCAACGGCGACAGCGCCGCCGAGATCGGCATCGAAGGCGGCCGCGAATCTGCCGTCAAGCCGGCGGCCGCCAATCGCGGCACCACGGTCGAGGTGCGCGACCTGTTCTTCGCCACGCCGGCGCGGCTCAAATTCATGAAGGGCGAGCGCGCCGAAAGCTCGGCGACCAGCGACGTGATCAAGCGTATCGCGATTGCTTTCCCGGCCGTGCGCTTCACGCTGGCCGGCTCCGACCGCTCGACGCTGGAACTGCCGGCGACCGACGACAGCCCGGAAGGCCGGCTGCGCCGCGTCGCGCAAGTGATGGGCGCCGACTTTCCGGCCAACGCGATCGCCATCGACGCCATGCGCGACGGTGTACATCTTGCCGGCCACGTTTCGATACCATCCTTCAGCCGCGCCAACGCGCTGCAGCAATACGCCTATGTCAACGGCCGGCCGGTGCGCGACAAGCTGATCGCCGGCGCCATCCGCGGCGCCTTCGCCGACGTTCTGCCGCGCGACCGCCATGCGGTGACGGTGCTGTTCCTGACGCTCGATCCGGCCATCGTCGACGTCAATGTCCATCCGGCCAAGGCCGACGTCCGCTTCCGCGATCCGGGGCTGGTGCGCGGGCTGATCGTCGGCGCCATCCGCGAGGCGCTGGCCAATGCCGGCATCCGTGCCGCCACATCAGGGGCGGCCGGCATGATGGCGGCTTTCCGGCCGGGCGCAGCATCCTATGCGCATCCAGGACCGGCCAACGGCCATCGCAGCTACGAAGCGGCCTACCGGGCCTACGGCTTCGCCGGTTTCGATCCGGCCCGCTCGCCGCAACGGCCGCTGGATGCAGGATCTGCAAATGGCGGCTTCGGCGAAAACGATCAGGCGGCGTTCGATGCCGGTTCGCTTCACAGCGCCGACGCGCGCGCCGGACAAGACGAAGCGGCGGAGACGCTGCTCGGCATGGCGCTGGGTGCCGCACGCGCGCAAGTACACGAGAACTACATCGTCGCGCAGACCAGGGATTCGCTTGTTATCGTCGACCAGCATGCGGCGCATGAGCGGCTGGTCTACGAGGCACTGAAGAACGCATTGCATTCGCGCGCCGTGCCGTCGCAGATGCTGTTGCTGCCCGAGATCGTCGATCTGCCGGAAGAGGATGCAGAGCGGCTCGCCTTGCATTCCGAAACACTGGCCCGCTTCGGCCTCGCCGTCGAGCGCTTCGGCCCGGGTGCGGTCGCGGTGCGCGAGACGCCGTCGATGCTCGGCGAAACCAATGTCCAGCAGCTGGTGCGCGACCTTGCCGACGAGATCGCCGACAACGACACCGTCGACACGCTGAAAGAGCGGCTGGACAAAATAGCCGCGACCATGGCCTGCCACGGCTCGGTGCGTTCCGGCCGCCTGCTCAAGCCGGAAGAGATGAACGCACTGCTGCGCCAGATGGAGGCGACGCCCGGGGCCGGCACCTGCAACCACGGCCGCCCGACCTATATCGAGCTCAGGCTCGCCGACATTGAGAGGTTGTTCGGGCGGCGATGAAGAACTCGCAGGGCGCAGCCCCCACCCGGACCTTCGGTCCGACCTCCCCACAAGGGGGAGGTAGGGAGCCTAGCCGCGGACGCCTCGCGAGGAACTTACCCTCCCCCTTGTGGGCCCTTGTGGGGAGGGTCGCTGCAAAGCAGCGGGGTGGGGGTCCGAAAAGACCCGCTGTATAGCGGCTCTTTTCGAGTCAAGAGACAGCCCCAACCCTCTGATTCACCGCCTCAAATTCACCACGATGACGCCGCCGAGCGCCAGCGCGCCACCGATGATGCCGAGCGGCGTCGGCACCTCGCCCAGCCAGAAGAAGCCGATCAGCGTCGCCACCGGCGAAACCAGATAAAGGAAGTTCGAGGCACGCGCCGCCGGCAGCCGGGAAAGTGCTGTCGCCCAGGCGGCGTAGGCGATGAGGCTCGGCACGATGCCGAGAAAGACGACGGCGCCGAGACCGGCGGTATCGGCAACTGCCGCCTGCGCCAGGCCGTTCGGCAGGAAGGGCAGCAGGCAGAGCGCGCCGAGCAGCATGTTAGAGGCCGAAATGGTCAGCGGATGATGGCGGGCAAACAGCGGCTTTTGCACGATGGTGTTGACCGCCGAGCACAGCGCCGAGCCGAGGACCAGCAGCGCGCCATTGTTGAAATGCAACCCTTGCCCCTCGCCCATGGCGATGATGCCGATGCCGGCGAAGGACAGGAATGTGCCGGCCCAGGCCAGGCCCGAGAAGCGTTCGCCAAGCAGCGCCATGGCCATGATCGCGGTGAAGATCGGGCTGACATTGATGATGAAGCCGGCGGCACCCGCCGAGACGGTCAGCTCGCCGAAATTGAGCATCGCCGTATACAGCGCGACGAAGACGGCGCCGCCGAAGGCAAAGCGCCACAATTCATCGAGCCGGGGCAGCGCCGGCCGCTTGACGGCGAGGAAGATCGCCGCCGGCACCGCCGCGATGGCGAAGCGCAGCGCGCCAAGTTCCAGCGGCCCGAAAGCGACGAGGCCGGCACGGATCGCCGGAAAGGCGGAGGCCCAGCCGACCACTGTCAACGCCACCGCAATGGCCGCCGTGGTGTCGATCCGCTGTGTCGTATTCAACGTGCCGGTACAAGCGTTCATTTCATTATTCCCGCGTTTCATGCTCTCAACATACAAAGCGCCTTTCCCGATCGGTTGACAAACGACCAAATCGAGGGTCAGCTGTGACTATGGATCACAGCTCAGACGCGATGCTGCCGCTCGAAACCCTGCGCGCCTTCGACGCCGCGGCACGGACGGGCAGCTTTTCGGCCGCTGCCGAAAAGCTCAATCTCACCCATGGCGCCGTCAGCCGGCAGATCGCCAAGCTCGAGGACTGGCTCGGGCTGAAAGTGTTCGATCGCGGCGCGCGAGGAGTCTCGCTGACGATCGAAGGCAACCGCCTGCATCTGCGCACCACTGAGGCCTTCGCGCTGATATCGAGCAATTCGGACCGCTGGATCGAGCCGCGCGGCACCGCCGTGGTGCGGCTGACCTCGATTCCCTCGGTCAGCGGGCTGTGGCTGATGCCGCGCATGGCGGCGCTGGAAAACAATCCGTCCAGGCTGCGCATCGTGCTCGACGTCGATATCCGCCAGGCGGACCTTGCCGACGAGGGCATCGATCTGTCGATCCGCTGCGGCCGCGGCCGCATCCCCGGCCGCGTCTCGGTGCAGCTGTTCGAGGAACATGTGTTTCCGGTCGCCTCGCCGGACCTCGCCCGCGAGATCGGCCGAGGCGACCCTGCCCGGCTGCTCAAATTCCCGCTGATCAACGATTCCGACGCCTCGGCCTGGCGTGCCTGGTTTGCCGCACAGGACATCGACTATCGCCCGCGTCCGCAGGACCGCCGTTTCGAGGACTACAATCTGGTGCTCGGCGCCGCAGCCCATGGTCTCGGCATCGCGCTGGCGCGGCCGCCGATGACCGAGGAGCAACTGAAGTCTGGCCGTATAATCGCCGCCGACGAGCGCGTCGTCCTCAGCCCGATATCCTACTGGCTCGACCGGCCTATCGGGCGCCCGCGCGCCGCCGCAGCCGAGCTTGCCCGGCGAATCGCGGCCCAAGCCGGACTGGCGGCGGAAAAGATCGAGGATTTCATCGCAGCCGAGCAGTAGGATGCGGGGCATCCACTTTGCCGGCCTGCTCGGCTGGTTGCCGTCCGAAACGAAGCCGACTGAAGCCAATCTTGCCTCGCTCCGAGCTTGACCTTGCCGGCATTTTGTGGCGATGACATCGTCATGAACCTTGGCTCCATGTCATGATGAATCGCTTTGAAGGCCCCGGCGGCAAGGAAGCCCGTATCCGCTACCTGGACGGCGACTTCCAGGTGACCAGCCCCGGCGCCTTCGTGCGCTGTGCGGTCACCGGCGAAAGCATACCGCTCGATGAGCTCAAATACTGGAGCGTCGCCAGGCAGGAGCCCTATGTGAGTGCCGCGGCCTCGCTGCGCCGCGAGATCGAGGCACATCCCGAACTGCGCAGCCGACGTTAGTCCGACGCAGATGAAAGCCGTTCTGTAGCGATCCTGTCCCGCCGGCGTCTCCGCAAATGTTCGACGGCCGCGGCGCTTGAAGGTTCTCTGGATCACCCCTGCAGCTTGCGCTGCCGCCAGGCATCCAGCGTCTCGTCGATGATGCGTTCGGGCACGTGGTCGGGATCGAACACGGTGTCGATCTCCAGCACATCGAGCTGTCCGAGGAAATCGGCCGACGCGGCATCGTGGCGCAGCCGGGCGGCGTCCTTGGCGGTGGTGATGAGGCCAAGTCCGGCACCTCGCGCTGTCGTTGCCAGTTCGGCCAGTTCGTCCTTGCCATAGAAATGATGGTCAGGAAACGACCGGGCCAGCGCAACCTCGCCGCCGGCCTGACGGACCGTGTCGAAGAATTTGTCGGGATGGCCGATGCCGGCAAAGGCCAGATATCGCTTGCCGGCCAGCCCCGCCTTGCTGGTTGGCCGCGTATGCGCCTCGAAGATCGGCCGACCGGCGCGCGCCGCCTGGCGAACGACGGCATCGGCAGCAAGGCCCTCGCCCATCTTCAGCAGTGCGCTGGTGAAAACCAGTTGGTCGACGATGCCAGCCCTGAGCGGACCGCCGGGAATGACGCGGCCGTTGCCGACGCCGTAGCGTGCGTCGACGACGACCAGCGCATAGTCGATGTGGATGCGCGCGCTCTGGAAACCGTCATCCATGATCAGGAAATCACAGCCATGCTTTTCCAGCAGGAGGCGTGCGCCGGCGGCACGGTTCGGCGTCACTGCGACCGGCGCATGCGCAGCCAAAAGCAGCGGCTCATCGCCGACATGCTTGGCGGCGTCATGGTGCGGATCGACGACATGCGGCCGCGCAAAGGAACCGCCATGGCCGCGCGACAGGAAACCTGGACTGAGCTGCATGCGCCTGGCCTGCCGGGCCAGTGCGATCGCCACCGGCGTCTTGCCGGTGCCGCCGACGGTGAAGTTGCCGACGCAAAGCACCGGCGCCTCGATCTTCTCGCGCGCCGCTGATCGCATGCGGCGGCCGGCAACCAGCGCATAGACAGCCGACACCGGCGCCAGCGCCAGCGCCCGCCAGTCCGGTTCTTCCCACCAGAAGGGGGGCGCTTCGCTGGCCATCTTAACGGCCGTTGGCGCCCTTGAGGCGCGATTTGACGACCAAAGGCTGAATGTAGGGTTCGAGCGACTTCAAGGTGAGCGCCAGCGCGCCGCGCATCTCTTCGACAGTCGCCGCACCGGCGGCCATCATCTCGTGGCGAGCCACCTCGTTGGTCAAAAGGAAATTGACGGCGCCGGCCAGCATGTCGCGGTCGCGCACCAGCTTGGCACCGCCGCTATCGAGCAGGCGCTGATAGGTCTCGCGAAAATTCTGGACATTGCGGCCGGCCAGCACCGCCGTGTCGAGCATGGCCGGCTCCAGCGGGTTCTGGCCACCCTCCGAGGTGAGCGAACGGCCAACGAAGGCGATCTCTGTCAGCCGGAGATAAAGCCCCATCTCGCCCATCGTGTCGCCGAGCAGAATGTCCGTATCGGCGATGATCCGGTCGCCCTTGCTGCGCCGAGCGAGTTTCAGGCCCATGCCGGAAATCTGCGCGGCAAGCGCTTCGGCGCGATCGGGATGGCGCGGCACGACGATGGTCAAAAGACCGTGGTGCCGCTTGTGCAGCATCGCGTGAACCTCGGCGGCGACCGCCTCCTCGCCGTCATGGGTCGAGATCGCCGCCCAGGTCGGGCGGGCGCCGATCTGGCGCTTCAGCGTGTACAGCGCCCTTTCATCGGCCGGCGGCGGCGTGGTGTCGACCTTGAGATTGCCGGATACGGTGACCGGCCGGGCGCCGAGCGAGAGGAAGCGCTCGCCGTCGACATCCGACTGGGCGACAACATGGGCGAGATTCTCGAACAGCGCCTCGGCTATGTTGGCGCGCTTCTTCCAGGATTTGTACGAACGGTCCGACAGCCTGCCATTGACCAGCACCTGCGGCACACGCCGTGCGCCGAGTTCGAGGATGGTCATCGGCCAGATCTCCGATTCGGCGATGATCGCCAGATCCGGCCGCCAATGGTCGAGGAAGCGGCTGACCGCCGGCTTGAGGTCGAGCGGCACGTATTGGTGGATGATGCGGTCGCCGAGCCGTTCCTCGGCAACCTGAGCGGAGGTGACGGTCCCCGTCGTCAGAACGATATTGACGCCGTAGTCGAGGATGCTCTCGACCAGCGGCACGACGGCGATCGTCTCGCCGACGCTCGCCGCATGGATCCAGATCAGCGGCCCTTCGGGGCGCTCGCGCCCGGCGATGCCATAGCGCTCGCGCCGGCGAATTCGATCCTCCTTGCCTCTGGAGGTGCGCCAGGCGACATAGGGCCCGACCAGGGGATAGGCGGCTGCGCCTGCGAAACGATACGCCGTCAGGAAAGTGCGCGCCCAGCGCTCGCTCATTTTGGGCCATCCACGAGGCGGTAGGCCTCGGCGGTCGCGGCGTTGAGCGCGGCCGTGACCTCCTGGCGCTTGCGTTCCATTTCAGCCTCGTCGGCATTGGCCGGAACGAACACCGGCGCTCCAAGCACGATCGAGGAGCGGCCGAACGGCAGATTGATCGTGGTCTTGTCCCAGCTGCGCTCCAGCACCTTGCGGCGGCTGGTGGCGATTGCGGCGGGCAGGATCGGCCGGCCCGAAAGCCGCGCCAGGAGAACGATGCCAAGCCCAGCGTCGCGCGGCGTGCCATGCGGAATGTCAGCGATCATGGCGACGTTCTTGCCGGTGGCGAGTGACTTTTTCAGGGCGATCAGCGCTTTGGCGCCGCCCTTGTCGCGACGCTTCGAGCCTTCGCGTCCACCCGAGCCGCGCACCGCCTCGATCCCGAATTTCTCGATCATCAGTGCGTTGAGCTCGGCATCGGCACTACGCGACACCATGGCGACTACTGGCCGTCCCCCGGGATAGTAGGCCGGAGTCAGAAGATGCTGGCCGTGCCACAGCGCGATGATGGCGGGTTCGAACTGCGAGTAGGCGCCGCCCGATATCTGCGCCGATCCGTCGACAGCACGATTGGTCAGGCGGACGAGGCGAACGAACTGCGCAAACAGGCTGGCGATGGCGTTCTTGACGAATCGCGATTGCGCCAGCGGTTCGCGTATCTTGCGCCAGAATGTCTTCGGGGTGCCACCGCGACGCCGCCTTGCCGCGGACCTCGTGGCCGGCCCTTTCACGCCTTCATGATCCATCAATATCAACCGGCAGGCTTGTTGTCGGGGTCGAGCAACCGGTGCAGGTGAACGACGAAATAACGCATGTGGGCGTTGTCCACGCTGGCTTGGGCCTTGGCTTTCCACGCCGTTTGCGCGGATTGATAATCCGGATAGATGCCGACGATGTCGAGCGCGTCGAGATCACGAAATTCTGTCCCGCCCAGCGTCTTCAGTTCGCCGCCGAACACCAGGTGCAAAAGCTGCTTCTTGCCGTCTTCCGCGGTCATGTCGGTCCTTCACATATCGTGAGTTTGTGACAGGTCTAGACCAAAGCCGCCGACTTTGGAACCATTGATGACATGTTCAACCATCCAGCCCTGCGACGACGGCGGCGAGGACGGGGAGCAGTTCGCCGCTGCCGGCAACCAGCGCGCCATGCTGGATCACTTCGCCGGCATAGCGCGGTGCGCGGCCCTTCTGGTCGAGCAATGCGCCGCCGGACTCGCGCAGGATGAGATCCGCCGCGGCGATGTCCCAGTCATGTGCATTGGGTTTGACGAAGGTCGCGTCGAGCTTGCCATTGGCGACCATCGCCAGCCGGTAGGCGAGCGAGGGAATATAGGGCACGCGGCTCAGCCGCCCCTGCCATTGCGCCGGCATCAGGGCGATCAACGGCTTCGGCCCGCCAATTTCGACCATCGCTGCCGGGCGGCGCACGGCAATGCGACTGCCATTCAGGAACGCCCCCTCACCTGGCAGCGCCCAATAGGTCTCCTCGGTGGCGGGGCATTCGAGAACGCCGGCAAGCGTGCGGCCGTCCTCGACCACCGCGACGCTGACGCACCAGGAGCGCAGGCCTTCGAGGAAGCCGCGCGTGCCGTCGATCGGATCGACGACGAAGGTGCGGCGGGCGGCAAGCCTTGCCGGATCGTCGGCCGTCTCCTCCGACAGCCAGCCATAGTCCGGCCGCGCTGCAAGCAAGGTTTGGCGCAGATAGGCGTCGGCGGCGTGATCGGCCTCGCTCACCGGTGAGGTGCCGCCCTTCATCCACACTTGCGGATTGTTGCCGAAATAGCGCATGGCGATGGCGCCCGCCTCGCGGGCAGCGTCGCGCAGCAGCGGCAGATCCTCACGAGCCCCGGCGGCGGAGGCGACCTGGTCAAGCTCCGGCAAGGGTCATGCCTTCGATCAGCAGCGTTGGTGCGGCGGTGCCGAAATTGCGATCGAGATCGCTCGCCGGAACCATGTTGAGGAACATCGTCTTCAGGTTCGAGGCAATGGTCACTTCCGCAACCGGATAGGCGAGCTCGCCATTCTCGATCCAGAAGCCGGAAGCGCCGCGGCTGTACTCGCCAGTCACCATGTCGACGCCCTGGCCGAACACCTCGGTGACGTAAAAGCCTGATTTGAGCGACTTGATGAGGTCCTCGGGCGTCCGCTCGCCCGGCTCGATGGCAAGATTGGTCGATGACGGCGAGACCGAGGAGCCGTTGCGCGAGCCGCGCCCGTTGGTGGTCAGCCCCAATTCCCGCGCGACTGAGGTCGACAGGAACCAGTGGTTCAAAACGCCCTTCTCAACCATGAGCAGCTTTTCGCCCTCGATGCCTTCGCCGTCGAACGGACGCGACGCCTGGCCACGGAGCCGGAGCGGCTCGTCGGTGACGGTGATCGCGGCCGCCGCCACCTGCTTGCCCATCATGTCGCGCAAAAAGCTGGTCTTGCGCGCGACGGAGGCGCCATTGATGGCGCCGGCGAGATGGCCGGCGATGCCGCGGGCGACGCGCGGGTCGAACACCACATCGACCGGCCCGGTCGCCGCCTTGCGCGCGCCGATGCGCCGCGCGGCGCGTTCACCTGCCTTGCGGCCGATGTCTTCGGGCGCGTCGAGATCGGAGAAATGCTGGCGCGAGGAGTATTCATAGTCGCGCTCCATGCCGGTGCCCTCGCCGGCGATGACGCTGGTCGAGCGCGAAAAGCGCGAGGCGACATAGTGGCCGACAAAGCCGTGCGAGGTGGCGAGCACCAGCCCGCCAAGCCCGGCGCTGGCGCCGCTGCCGGCCGAATTGGTAACGCCCTTGACGGCAAGGGCCGCCGCTTCCGCGGCCAGCGCCGCTTCCTTCAACTGGTCGGCCGAGACTTCCGTCGGATCGAACAGATCGAGGTCGCGCGGCTTCTTGACCAGCAAGGCAGGATCGGCGAGGCCCTGATAGGGATCTTCCGGCGAGACTTTCGCCATCGCCACGGCGCGCTCGGCTAGCGCTTTCGGATCGGAGGCAGCGGTTGCCGAGACGCTCGCCACCCGCTTGCCGACGAAGACGCGCAGCGAGACATCCTCGCTCTCGGACGCCTCGGTGCCCTCGACCTTGCCAAGCCGCACCGACACGCCGGTCGAACGGCCGCGCACCGCAACCGCGTCGGCGGCGTCGGCGCCGGCCCGTTTGGCAGCCTCGACCAGGGCCGCCACCCGGTCGGTCAATTTCGCTGAGTCCAGCGTATCGGTCATGCGCATAGTCCTGTTTTTCCGCCTGACATAAGGGGCGGCCGCTCCGCACCATCTATTGTTCTGATGTGGCTTGTGCAATGGTAGAAGTGGCAAGGGGGGCAGATCGGCCAGCAGACACCCGGTTTTGGGCGGCATGATCGAAGCGGGTGCTCAAAGGTTGCTTCGCGGCGGTTTGGGACTGGGCGATAGCCCATTGACGCCGTGCTCCGACCACAAGTGGACGTTCGACTGCGGTAACGCCTTTGTCCTTCCACGTATGATCGGCACCTGCTCGAAACCGCTAAATTTAGCGATTTCTTGTGTGTCCTTGGAACTTTGTAGCTTGCGTTCCATTTTCAACGGCATGCGAGACCCTGTGATCCAAAGCATCAGGACTGCGGTGAACGTGTCGCCGCCGCGGTACTCGCTGGTCCTTCCCATATACAATGAAGAACAGGTGCTGCCGCGACTGATCGAGCGGATCAGTTCGCTGATCGGCCGGCTGGACGGCGAGACTGAGGCGATCTTCGTCGATGATGGAAGCCTCGATGGGAGCGTCGAATACCTTCGCAACGTCGTCGCCGTCGAGCCGCGCTTCCGGCTGATCGAGCTTTCCCGCAATTTCGGCCATCAGGTCGCGATCACGGCCGGCATGGATGCGGCTGCGGGTGATGCCGTCATCGTCATGGATGCCGACCTGCAAGACCCGCCGGAGGTGGTCCTCGATCTGGTGGCGAAGTGGAAGGAAGGCTTCGAGATCGTCTATGCCCGCCGTGTCAAGCGTGAGGGCGAATCCTGGTTCAAGCGCATTACGGCGAGTCTCTTCTACCGCCTGCTGGAGAAGATGACGTCGGTCGACATCCCCCGCGACGTCGGTGATTTTCGCCTGGTCGGGCGCAAGGCTCTGGAAACCTTCAAGCAAATGCCCGAACACGACCGTTTCGTCAGGGGCATGTTCGCCTGGATGGGGTTCAAGCAGACAGCGGTGCCTTTCGAACGCCCGGCGCGGACCCTTGGCCAGACCAAATACCCATTCTGGAAGATGATGCACCTTGCCGTTCACGGCATCGTAAGCTTCTCCGAGAAGCCGCTGCGCATGGCGCTGTGGGGCGGCTTGGCGATCTCCGCGCTTGCGGTGTTGTTCGGCATTTACGCCATCTTCGCCTGGATTTTTGAAACCGGCATCATTGCCGGCTGGACATCCACCGTGGTGATCGTGTCGCTGCTTTGCGGCATCAATCTTTTCATGACCGGCGTGGTCGGGCTCTATGTCGGCGGCATCCACGCCGAGGTGAAACGCCGTCCGCTTTACGTGATCGATCGGGTCGCCGGCTTCGACAAGGCGATGCGTGCCGCCAGTGAGAGCCGTCGACCGTTTCGAAAACCCAGGAACGGAGCCTCGGCTGATGGCCGAACTCTTCGACAGCTATAAATCGAACTATGGCGAGGCGGTCGCAGGATCCATCCAGTTTTCCGGACTCGGGCACGACTTTTTTCTGATCGCCAAGGCCGACCTGCTGCGGCGTCTCGTTGTCGAGCGTGGGCTTCGACAGGGCGGGGTGCGGGCGCTGGATATCGGCTGCGGCGTCGGGTCGCTCCACCCTTATCTCGAAGGCGCGTTCGAGAGCCTGGATGGCTGCGACGTCTCGGAAGAATCGATCCTGCGCGCCGGTCAGGACAATCCGTGTGTGACCTACAGGGCCTGCACGACGCCGCGCCTGCCTTATGGCGACGGCGCCTTCGATCTGGCTTTCGCCAGTTGCGTCGTCCATCACGTTCCGCCCGCCTCCTGGCTCGATTTCTTCCGGGAAATGCGGCGCGTCGTGCGGCCGGGCGGCGTCGCCTGCATCATCGAGCATAACCCCCATAATCCGCTGACGCGTCTTGCGGTGTTGCGGTGTCCGTTCGACCAGGACGCGGTCCTGCTCAACGCCGCCAAGGCAAGATCCCTTTTTCAGGAGACGGGTTTTCAGGATATCCGATCCGAGCACTTCCTGCTGCTGCCGTCGGCCAGGTCCTTCGCCAGACGACTCGAGCGCCTGCTCGCGCCTCTGCCGCTCGGGGCCCAGTATGCGTGCAGCGCGCATGTCTGAGGACCGTTCGACTGCCGGTGCCGGGCTGAAGCTGCTGGCGCGCTTCGGGTTGGTCGGCATCGCCGCGACAATCCTGTATGCTGCCCTGGCTATCGGTTTGGTCGAATCGAAATGGATCGGCCTTTCGCCGGTCCAGGCGTCGCTCGCGGCTTACGCGGCGGCTGCCGTGTTTTCATATTTCGCCCATAAATCAGTAACCTTCATGTCGAATGGATCGCATCGATCGGAAGCTGCGCGTTTTCTCCTGCTGACGGCGACAGGCTTTGCCGTGGCTTATGCGGCGCCGGCGCTTTTGACGGCGAAACTCGGCCTGCCGCCGATCATTGCCATTCTGGTTACATGCCTGCTTGTTCCGGCGGTCAATCTTCTCATGCTCGACCGATGGGTTTTTGCGCAGCGAGGACCCGGCGAGCACGGCGACCGCTCCACCTGATCCATGGCCTTCTGAGTTGGGCTCAGCCGAGGGCCTGGCTGGCCAGGGCAAAGATGCGTGCGTTCGCGGAACCCGGGATATTGCTTGCGCCCCGGAGCATGGCAACCGGCCCGCCCACATGGGCAAGCCCCAATCCTTCGAGCCAGGTTGAAAGGTCGGCGTCTTCAGGGATGTCGATGCGCACGCAGCGGCCCTGCATTCCCGAGAGGATGAAGGCGATCAGGGCTCTCGCCTGATCGCGATCCTCCGCCACGACCGGTCCGACGACCTCGCCCCTGCCAAATGCCCGCACGGCTGCGAAGGCCGCGATGCCGTCCTCGTTGGTGATGGCCGCAAAGTCCCTCGCCCGCCAAGGCGTTCATGAGTGCGGCGCGATCCGCACCGAAGGCGGCGCGATCGAGCGCGGTGAGTGTCGGAAGGTTCTCGGACCCGATCCATTCCACGGCCGGGGGCGCACTGACCTGCCCGACGGTGCCCTGGTGCTGCCGAACATCGTGCGCCGCGACAAAACCCAGCTTCTCATAAAGAGGCAGTCCGTCGGCGGTAAGGCGGCACTCGCGGTCACCGGCCTGCTCGAGCGCGGTGGTGGTCAGCCGCCGTCCCAGCCCGCGACCACGCATTGCCTCATCGACGATGATGGTGTTGAGCGTTGCGCAGGTTCTTCCGAAAGGCGTCATGAAGGCGGTTCCGACCACCCTGCCGGCTTCCAACGCGACCTGACCTTCGCTCACGGACCAGATCATGGCCCAGTCTTCCATCCGGTGCGGCCAGCCGGCCGCTCGCGACAGGGCCGTCGCTTCCTCAAGATGGTGCGCTTCAAAAGGCGCGAATGTGATGGACTGGGTGTTCATGGAGCACCAGGACTGTTGGAGTGGGAAGACTGACAGGACGATAGAACCGCCTCTTCCGCGTCGCTTGCCGAATGCCGGCGATATTCGGTGCCAGAATGCCAAAATGCCACTGCAGTCAGTGCATTCTGCGGCGCCGGTCGCCGACACTGCGAGCTGTCGTTGATTGCCGAGGCCGCCATGTCCCCTTTAATCCACCACATCAACAGCGATGAAACGCTGCCCAAGTCAGCGGACGTCGTGGTGATCGGCGGCGGGATTGTCGGCGCCAGCGCGGCCTATTCCCTGGCGCGGCGCGGCCTGTCGGTGGCGCTGATCGAAAAGGGCTATGTCGGCTGCGAACAGTCGAGCCGGAACTGGGGCTGGTGCCGCCGGCAGAACCGCGATGCACGTGAATTGCCGCTTGCCAATCTGGCGCTGCGGCTGTGGCAAGAGCTGACCGAAGAGATCGGGCACGACCTTGGCTTCCGCCGTTGCGGGCTCATCTATGCGACGGACGATCCAAAGCAGCTCGCCGAATGGGACAAGTGGCGCGCGGTTGCGCGGCGGTTCGACGTCAAGACGCGGATGCTTACGGCCGAGGAGGCCACTGCCGCCGTTCCTGCGGCTGGCGGCCGCAAATGGCTGGGCGGTGTCCACGCGGCAGACGATGGCAAGGCCGAGCCCTGGCTGGCCGCCCCGCGGATCGCCGAGGGCGCCCGCAAGCGTGGCGCGACCATTCATCAGAACTGCGCGGCACGCGGCCTGGAGATCACCAATGGGCAAGTGAGCGGCGTCGTCACCGAGAAAGGCCTGATCCGCACCAGCGCGGTGCTATGTGCCGCCGGCGCCTGGGCTTCTGCTTTCCTGCGCATGCATGCGGTTTCGCTGCCGCAGGCCAGCGTCCGTCAGACCACCTTGCGGACCGGTCCTGCACCGGATCTTGGCGGGGCAATCTTTACCTCTGACGGTGCCCTGACGCGCCGGATCGACGGCAGCTACACGATAGCCGCCAGCGGCAGGGCGACGCTCGAGATCACGCCGCAGGGGATCCGCTATGCCCGCCCGTTTCTGCCGATGTTCATCAAACGGCTGAAGGCCGTCGAGATCGGCGTAAGTCGCTCGTTCTTCGCAGGCCCGGAAACACTCGGTCGCTGGCATCTCGACAGGCCGACCCCCTTTGAGCGCATCCGCGTCCTCGATCCCGCTCCGGACAAGCGAATGGCGGCAAGCATCATGACGCAGATAAAGGCCCTGTTCCCCGCCGTTGCCGATGCCGGCATCGTGTCTTCCTGGGGCGGGTATATCGACTTCACACCGGACGCAGTACCGGTGATTTCGGCGGTGGACAGCATCGGCGGAGCGTTCGTCGCCGCAGGCTGTTCCGGACACGGCTTCGGCGCCGGCCCTGGCATTGGCCATCTGGCGGCAGATCTGGTCACCGGTGACGCGGCAAGCGTCGATCCGACGCCATTCCGCCTGTCACGCTTCACGGACAGATCGAAAATTGAAGTCGGCGCCTTCTGACGCGAGTGACCGCTGGCGACAGCAAAGGGCGCTGAGCGATCGTTACCTACGGGCTCAAGTGCGATCCGGACCGTTTGGTGACCACTCTGGCCGATGCGGTCGCCGCCGCACCCTCTTCCGGCATCCAATACATACAGGCTCACTTCAGGCACACAGCTTCACCACGCCCACGGCGCATGTCCGCCATCCGGCGTGGCAGTTCGTTCCTTTCGACGGGACGGAAGCTGTGGTCAGTTTTCAGCGATGACAAAGATCTTCTTGAGTGGATCCTTCAGCGCGAGCTGATTGACTGTTCCGTGCGCAACGAAGATCGCATCACCGGGTCCGGTCTCGAGCTTTGCTCCGTCGTCGGTCACTTCGGCCCAGCCTACCAGCGCCATGGCACACGCGTCCCTGTGCCCCTGCTCCTGGCCTGTCGCCAGAGCATTTCCGCGACCGTCAGATCCTGCAGCGCGAGCCCGGTCATATCGAAGACTGTGATGTCGGCGGCATCGCGCGTGAACGGAATTTTTCCGGTCAGAAGATCGCCGATTTCGGTCGCCCGGCAGCCGGTGTCCCACTGGCCTTCGCCGACAGCGGCCGATTGCTCGCAGTCGTCGGCAAAGAGCCGTACCCGGCGAAGCAGGCCGTCGGGCAGTTCTCGCTTGCCTTGCGTATCGGCACCCACGGCGTTGATGTGCGTGCCGGGCCGCACCGCTTCTGGTGGAAACAGCGGCCCGCTGCCAGGGGTCGCGGTGATAATGATATCGCTCGAGCCGATAGCTTTGGCGGCTTGGTTCGAATGGGCCGGCGCGAAATCCTCGAATGCCGCCTCGAACGCCGCGTCGGGGCGGCCGTCCGCCGTCAGGTATTGGATGGTGTCAAGCCCAGGCATGGCACGCAGTGCCAGGCTCAGCTGGATCCGGCCCTGGGTGCCGGTGCCGAAAACGCAGATCGACCGGCTTTCGGGGCGGGCCAGCAGGGTCAGGCCAATGGCGCCAGCCGCCCCTGTGCGCAAGGTGGTGATGGCGTTCCCGTCGATGATGCACAAGGGACGCCCGGTATGCGGGTCGAAGAGCACGATGGTCGCCTGATGCGGCTCCTTGCCGACCTCGCGGTTGGCTGGCCAGAAGCCCGCTGCCTTGAAGCCCAGAAGATCGGCTTTCGGCACGTCGCCCGACTTGATACCGAAAATGCCGCCGGTATGCAGCTTCTCGCGCACAAGCGGAAAGACCCTGCCTTCGCGCGCACTGTGAAGCTCGAAGGACCGCCGCACGGCATCGAGGACGGCATCCGGCTCCAACAGCGGCGCGACCTGATCGCCCGCAAGCAGCACCAGCTGCGACTCGTCTGCGGTGACGGACATGACATCTCCCCGGCTTTCCCTCATTCTAGCCAGCGGTTCTCAGGGGAAGACAGCGGTGTTGGCCAACGAGCGGCATTTCCTACGGTTTGTCGCCCGTCATTCGGGCGAATGTTGCGCCGAGCTTCCCATCGAATGCGATCGCCGGTTCGCGCAAACACATATCCTCGCAGACACAGCCCGCCGTCGGCCAGCCCGCCATCGGCCAGCCCACCATCGGACCAGCCCACTATCGGCGAAGTGTAGAAGGCGACCCGCAATGCCCCTCAATATCCCGACATTCGACGATGTTCTGACCGCCGCGGCGCGCCTCGCCGGATTGGCCCACCGGACGCCGGTGCTGACCTCGCGCACCTTCAACGAGCTGACCGGCGCCGAGGTGTTCTTCAAGTGCGAGAACTTCCAGCGTGGCGGCGCGTTCAAGTTCCGCGGCGCCATGAACGCGCTTCTGGCCTTGGATATTTCGGCGCGGGCGCGCGGAGTGGTGGCCTATTCTTCGGGCAATCATGCGCAGGCGCTGGCCTATGCGGCCGCGATCAAGGGCGTGAAGGCAGCGATCATCATGCCCAGGGATGCGCCCGAGCTGAAGGTGCGTGCCACCCGCGGCTATGGCGCAGAAGTGATATTCTACGACCGCTACAGCGAGAACCGCGAAGAGATTGGCAGCAGGATCGCCGCCGAGCGGGGAGCCGCCCTCATACCACCCTATGACCACCCCGATGTGATTGCCGGGCAAGGCACGGCGACACTTGAACTTATCCAGGAGGCCGGCTCTCTCGATGCCCTTTATGTCTGCCTTGGCGGTGGCGGCCTGCTCGCCGGCGCCGCACTGGCGGCAGCGGAATGTGCGCCCGCCTGCAGGGTCGTCGGGGTTGAACCGGAGGCCGGCAATGATGGTCAGCAATCCCTCGCGCGGGGTGAGGTCGTCACCATCGAAGTGCCGAAATCCATCGCCGATGGCGCGGTCGTCACCCATCTGGGCGCGCATAATTTTCCTGTCATCCGCGACAAGGTTGCCGCTATCACCACGGTCAGTGACGACGCGCTCATCGAAATGATGCATTTTTTCGCCGAGCGCATGAAAATCGTGGTCGAACCCACCGGTTGCCTTGCAGCGGCGGCGGTTCGCAGTGAATGGGAAAGCCTGCGCGGCCAGCGCATCGGTGTCATCGTCAGTGGCGGCAATGTGGATCTCACGCGCTTCGCCAGCTTGATCATGGCGGCCGCAGACAAAACGCCGCGCGAGCAGGCCATGGCGCGCCCCGGGCCGGAGACCTTTCGCTAAAGCGCGCTCAGGGCGCAATTGGGTACCGTGCGGCCCTGTACTGGTCGCCAGCGCACGGCAATGCTCGCGCGTCATGATACGCATGAACTGCAGGTCGTTGAGCGTGATCAAATGGCATCCAGCCGCAACGACACCAGCTTGATGGAGCGCTTGTAGATGTTGCTGGCGGCCGGAGTCGGCGGAATGCCGTCGAGATAGTCGAAGACGATTTCGAGTGTATCGGCCTTGCCGAGAGCCGCCGGTGGAACGACGAACGAGACCGTTCGTGGTTCTTTGCCAGACAGCGTCTCCGCATGCACCCGAACACCGTTCACCGAGATCACCACCCTTTGCGTGATCTGCGGTGGACGAATGACGGCCGCCATTTGCAGCGTGGCCATCAGGCTGTCGCGGAGCGGCGGTATCTTCACGCGAAGCCGCGAGGTCTCGCCTAGCGAATGGGTGCCGTCGCCTGCCGACCCCGACCAGCCGCAGACCTTTATGCTGGCTGCCCGTTTGGCGCCGTCGCTCCGGAACGACACCGTCTGGCCAAGTGTGTAGCTGCCGGTCGCATCGCGATTGAGGCAGGTCGTCGTCTGATCGATGTAAAAGGCGCGGTAATCGGCGTTGACGTTCGGATTGAGAGCAAGCGCAAGGATGACGGTCTCGGACCCAGCCAGAACCGCCGCGAGCGCGTAGCCACCGAGCCAGGCAGCGCGCCGATACGGGTCCGGAACGTCAGACCAGGGCAAGGTAGCCTCCGATCCACGCCACAGTCATCAAATAGCAGGCGCCAAGGAGGAGAACCAAAGCCCCGAGCCAAATCAGCTTCGACGCCGACAACAGGACGGCGAGCAACATTGTCAGGGGCGCAAGCCCAATGACATATCTGACCATCGAGGCCAGGTTGGTGATCAGCGGCAGGATGATGCAGAGCGCGCAGAAGAGTGCCGCGCCATATTGCCTGCGTACCGCCAGGACGGCCGACAGCGCCAGTCCGGCGATCGCGGCGAGCGCGCTCCATTGCGGCGCCGTGGGCAGCCATCCGGTGGTCGGAACAGCTGAGAGCCCGTCCCATAGAAAGACCAGCGGATTGCCCGCCACCCGTCCGAACGCGCGCTGGATGTGCAGGAATGCAAAGCCGTCTCCGACGGTGAGGTACAGGAACAGGATGTAAGCGAACAAACCGGCAGGCGAGATGAGGACAGCGACCAGCAGATCCGGTCGGCCAAGTACCCAGCGCGGGAAAGACGGCGCCGATCCGCCCTGCTCGCGGTGCTCGCTGAACATTTGAATGACGGTTGCAAAGACGACGAAGACTCCGACCAGCCTGGTCGCCGACAGCAGCGCGGATGAAACGCCCGCGGCGAGATAGCTGGAGCGCTTGAGCGCCAGAAAAACGCACGAGGTCAGCAGCACGAAAAGCGGTTCGCTCAGGAAGGTCGTGAAGTGGAACGAGAACGGGCCGCTGAGCAGAAACGCGCAATACAGCACATAGGCCCGCATGTTGTTCTCGAGCAGCGGCCACGCCACCAGACAGGCGGCGTAGCTGCACGCAATCGAGGTGACCGTCGCGATCAGTATCGTAGGGTATGGGAAAACAAACCGGATCGCCGCCACCAGCATCGGATAGAGCGGGAAGAAGCCCCAGCGACCGACATTGCTGTGGTTTGGAATGGGAAAGCGCTCATAGCCCTGTTCGCTGATGCCAACGTACCAGGCGCAATCCCACCGGCACAGCGCACGGGCATAAGCCGCGAAACCTGTTTCCTCCGACACCGAAGCAAAAGCCGCATAGCGGATGGCCAGTCCACCGATCACGAACAGCAACGGCACCGCCGCGACGGTCATGACCATGGCGCGAGCACCAGCGCTCGGACGCGCGACATCTTCGAGCGCCAACTCTGCCTCCACCCATTCGAGTGGCTAGCGCCACTCTCCCCTCTAAATTAGCGCCGGCGGGGCAAATTCAAGACATCCCTGTCGTCGGCGGCATCATCTTCGTCCACGGATCACGAGTCTCTCAGCCAGACCAGCATCTCGCCGGGATCGCGGTTGTCCCAGGCAAAATACGGCACGGCGGTGATTTTTGCTTCTTCAACCGCCGGCGGTTCGGTGCGGTAGAGGCCGTTGTCCCAGTCTTCAAACGCCTCTTTCCTGGCAACAGCCGAAAGCGTCACGACGCCGCCCAAAAGGTTCGGCTGCTGATGCGCCTCGATCTCGGCTGTCGGCGGCAAGGCGATGCGGTGCAGCTGGCCGGCATTGTCGGTCTCCTCGACGCAATAGATCAGCGGGCCGCGGGCAAGCGCGACGCGGCCGATATCCTGCCGCACCTGCGGGTTGGCATAGAGCCGGTCGATGGCCATTTCGAGGTCGAGCTCGACCTGGTCGCCCTTGCGCCATTCGCGCCGGATCGCGGCATAGCCGTCGCTGGTGACCGCCTGCAGATCGACCGCCTCCCCGTTCACCTTGAGCGCCGCCTTGCGGCACCAGGCCGGCAGGCGCAGGTGCAAGGTAAATGTCGTCGGCGCCTCGGGCTCGATCGTGATCGAGACCGCGCCGTCCCATGGATAGTTGCTGGTCTGGCGCAGCTCCATTTGCGTTCCTGCGATATCGAAACGAGCCGTGCTGTTTCCATAGAGATGGACGGCGAAGGCATCGTCGGACAGGCCGTAGAAATAACTGCCGATCGAGGCGACCATGCGGCCGATATTGGGTGGGCAGCACGGGCAGCGATGCCATTTCCAGCGGTTGTGCTTGCCCCGGCTTTCCAGCGGATTTTCATAGAAGAACAGCGAGCCGTCGAGCGACAGGCCCGAAATCGAGCCGTTGTAGAGCGCCCGCTCCATCATGTCGGCGTAACGCGCATTGGGGCCCATGCCGAGCATGCGGCTCGCCCAGAACACCAATCCGACCGAAGCGCAGGTCTCGGCATAGGCGGTTTCGTTGGGCAGGTCGTAGTCTGATGTAAAGCCCTCATTGTGCGACGACGGCCCGAGGCCGCCGGTGATGTAGAGGTTCTTGGTGGTGAGGTCGTCCCACAGCCGGTCGAGCGCCAGCCGCAGCGTGTCGTCGCCATATTCGGTGGCAATATCGGCCATGCCGGAATAGAGATACATCGCCCGCACCGCATGGCCGACCACCTTGTCCTGCTCGCGCACCGGCTTGTGCGATTGGCTGTATTCGTAGGTCTTGAAATGATAGGCTTTTGGGTCGGCGCCGCGGGCACGCGCCTCCTCGTCGAAATAATGCGGCAGCTGGCCGCGCTGGTCGATGAAGTATCTTGCCAGGTCCATGTACTTCTGCTCGCCGGTGACCCGCGCGAGCTTGACCAGTGCCAGCTCGATCTCCTCATGGCCGCAATAGCCTTTCTTCTTGCCGGGCTCGGGGCCGAAGGTCTCGGCAATATGGTCGGCATAGCGGCACATGATGTCGAGCAGCTTGCGTTTTCCCGTCGCCTGGTAGTACGCGACCGCGCCCTCGATCAGATGGCCGGCGCAATAGAGCTCGTGGCAATCGCGCAGATTGGTCCAGCGCAGGCCGGGCTGGATGCGCTGGTACCAGCTCGACAGATAACCGTCCGGCTGCTGCAGTCTGCCGTACATGTCGATGACGGCGTCGATCTTCTTCTCCAGCGCTTCGTTGCGGCGGCGGTACAGCGAGTAGGCGGCGGTCTCGATGGTCTTGCCCCAGTCAGAGTCCCAGAACATCTGGGTCGTCACCGTCGATCCGGTGAACTCGTTGCCGGCGGTGGCTGCTTCGTCCGGCGAAGGTGAGTGGAACGGAATGACGACGCCCGGAGATGGCCGATCCGGATCGATCTGCTCGAGCATGCGCGCCTCGACGCAGCGGTCATAGAGGATGCTGGCGGTCCTGGTGGCGACGGCATCGGCACGGTCGCCCCAGAAGCCGCGCACATCGACCTGCGGCACTGGCAGCGGGCGGAAGGCGCGTTTTGGCCTGTCCGACTTGCCGGTTTGGTCCAGCTCGGCAGCCGGCTTGGCGGATTGCGATGCGGTCATCAATTTACTCCGGTTCGGTTCGATTGGTCACTTCACGGCCCCTGCCATGAGGCCGCGGATGTAGAAGCGCTGCAGCAGCAGGAACAGCACCAGGCATGGCACCATCATCACGGTGACCCCGGCCTGCACCGCGCCCCAGTCGATGGCGCCGAAGCGGCCCGACTGCAGCGCCGTCATCATGATCGGCAGCGTGAATTTGGACTGGTCGGTCATCAGCACCAGCGCCGCCAGAAACTCGTTCCAGGCGCCGAGGAACGCGAACAGCGCGATGGTGACGATGCCCGGCCAAACCAGCGGCAGCATCACCCGCAGCAGCATGGTGACGTTGTTGGCGCCGTCCATGCGCGCCGCCTCCTCGATCTCGCGCGGCACCGCGTCGAAGGCGTTGCGCATCATGAAGATCGAGAACGGCAGCTGCAGCGTGACATAGACGCAAACCAGCCCGGTCAGCGTGTTGTGCAGGCCGATCTTGGTCAGCACCAGGAAGATCGGCGTCAGGATCGACTGGAACGGGATCATGATCGTCGACAGGATGAGGACGAAGAGCAGGTTCTTCAGCGGAAAGCGGAAGCGCGAGAAGCCGTAGCCGGCCAGCACGCTGACGATCACCGACAGCACCACCGTCATGACGGAGACATAGATGCTGTTTTGCGCCGGCAGCCAGAGACCGTCGCCGAAGGTGTTGAGCGTGGCGTAGTTCTCGACCGAAAAACCGGTCGTCGGCCAGGGCGGCAGCGGCGGCTGGCGCGATTCCTGCGCCGGCTTGAACGCCGAAAGCACGGTCCAGACGATCGGCGCCAGGAACAGCAGCGAGGCGACGATGCCCGTCGCGTGCTCGGCGATCTGCATGCCGATGCGGCGTTTGCGGCTCCTTGCCTGCGCCATCAGTCAACGCCCTCCGGTTGGCGCAGCAGCCGCAGTTGGATCAGGCTGAGCGCGACCAGGATGACCAGCAGGACCATCGACAGGGCGGCGCCGTAGCCGAGCTTGAACGACACGAACGACTGGTTGAAAATCCAGTAGACGGCGGTCAGCGTCTGGTTGCGCGGTCCGCCGCGCAGGATGATGTAGAACTGGTCGAAGGCGAGCACGGAGCCGGCAACCGACAGGATCAGCGCCAGCGCCAGCGTGCGGCGCATCAGCGGCAGGGTGATGGCGCGAAACCGCGCCAGCGGCCCTGCCCCGTCGATCATCGCCGCCTCCTGCAGATCCGGCGGGATCGATTGCAGGCCGGTCATCAGGATGATCATGGTAAAACCCGCCACCTTCCAGACGACCATGGCGATGATCGACCAGAACGCCGGCTGGAACGTCGCCAGCAGGTTGACCTTCTTCTCGGTCAGGCCGAGCTCGAAGGCGGCCGGGCTGAACAGGCCGGAATCGACATTGAGCAGCCACGACCACAGCAGGCTGGCCGAGGCAAAACCGATGACGGCCGGCATGAAGAACGACGTCCGGTAGAAGCCGGTCAGCGGCCGCGGCCTTTCGATGAACAGTGCCAGCGGAAAGGCGACGACGAAGATCGCGATGGTGACGATCACCGTATAGTAGCCGGTGAATTTGAGCGCGTTCCAGAACCTGGTATCGCGCAGGATCGCCCAGTAATTGTCGAGGCCAATGAACGAGTGCGCGCCCATCAGCGGCCAGTTGTGCAGCGACATCCACGCCGTCATGCAAAGCGGAATGATGAAGAAGACGACGACCAGCGCGACGGCCGGCGCGACATAGAGCAGGCCGATCCACTGCCGGCGGCCGGCGCCGACGAGCTTTCTGGGGCGGGCTGGGGTGGAGATGGCTGCGATGGAGGTCATGCCTGCTCTCTCGTTAGCGCTACGTCCCCCTCCCTTGAGGGGAGGGTCCGGCCGAAGGCCGGGGGTGGGGTCGTCTCTGACGCGCGCCAACGGAAAAGAACGTCGAGCACTTCCGAGACGACCCCACCCGGACCTGCGGTCCGACTCCCCTCGAGGGGGAGGTAGAGCCGGCGCCTTACTGCTGCGGCGCCGAATCGATGATCGACTGCATGGTTTCCTGCGCGTTGGCGATGGCGCCATTGACGTCCTCGCCGAAGAAGACCTCGTTGACCATCTGGTTCCACGGACCGTTGGCGGAGTTGATCAGATCGTTGAACACCACCGAATAGGGCGTGCGGCCCTTGGCCATGGCCTCTGCGGCGATCTTGTAGCGCGGGTCCAGGTCCTTCAACGCCTCATTGGCGATATCGCCGCGCACCGGCAGGCTGCCGTATTTCGCCAGGATGGTCTGGCCCTCGAGCGAATAGGCGAAATCGAGGAATTCCTTCACCACCGCGATTTTCGTGGTGCCCTTGGTGACGACGAAATTGTCGCCGCCGGCAAAGGACGACCAGCCGCCATCCTTGCCCGGCAGGAAGGTGACGCCGTAGTCGATGTCTGGGTATTGCGTGTTCAGCGCGCCGATGGCGAAGGCGCCGGACGGCGAGATGCCGATATTGCCGGCGGCAAACGCGGCAAAGAAGTTGGAGCCGGTATCGGTCTGCGCGCCCGCCGGCACCAGGTCCTTCTTGACCATCGATCGGTAAAGATCGATGGCGCCGCGCAGCTGCGGGCTGTCGAGCGTCGCCTTCGAGCCGTCCTCGGTGAGGATGTCGCCGCCCGAGGCCCAGATCAGCGGCGTGAAGGTGAAGATGTTGCAGCCGCCGCAATTGCCGGAGAAATAGAAGCCTTTGATATCGCCGCCAAGCGCGTTGACCTTTTCGGCATAGGCCTCGATCTCGGCCCAGTTGGTCGGCCCCTTTTCGGGGTCGAGGCCGGCCTGCTTGAACAGTTTTTTGTTCCAGATCAGCACCGAGCTATCGGCGGAGAACGGCAGCCCGTAGATGCGGTCCTTGTAGGTGCCGGTCTTGACGTGCGCCGGCGACAGGCTGTTGAAATAGGGCAGCGATTTCGCCCAGTCGGTGATGTCTTCCAGTTGGCCGGCGGCAGCGAAGGACGGCGTGTAGATCAGGTCGAGCGACAGCGCATCGGGCGCCGTGCCGCCGGCGGCGGCAGCGCCATATTTCGGGATGATCTCGGCATTGGGGATGATGTCCAGCTTGATCTGGTTCTCATGCCCCTTGTTGAAGGCATCGACGATGCGCGGCATGAAGTTCGAGCCGTCGGCGCGAACCCAGATGTTGGCGGTCTCGGCGGTCGCGGCCGGACCGACTGTTGCCAGCGTGGAAAAAATGCTCGCGGCAAAAGCGAGCCCGGCAATCGTAGTTTTCATGGTTCTCCTCCTCATTTCTTTCTCCTCATTCGGCAGCGCTGCCCTGCAGGCGCGCGCGACCTTTTGCCTTGATGCATGTCGTGATCCCAAACCGCTGCGCACTTTTGGGCGACATGCATTGCTTCAACCGCCCAGTGGACGGCCGCATGACTGACGCACCACCAGCCGGCACGGCAGTTTTCTTATGCCCGGCTCGGCGGGTTCGCCGCCGACAAGCGAAAGCAAGGTAAGGCCAGCCTCGCGCCCCAGTGCCGCCAGGTTCATGTCGACGGAGGTCAGCGGCGGGCGGGTTGCCTCGGCGACGATCTGCCAGTTGTCGAACCCGATGACGCCGACATCGTCCGGCACGGCAAGCCCGCGCTCGCGCAGCGCGTCGATGACGCCGCGCGCGATCTGGTCGTTGCCGCAAAACACGGCATCCGGCTTTTCGCCCCCTCGCTTCGACAGCCTGCCGTCAAAGAGCGTCTTCACCGCCTCGTGCCCCCACGCCTCCGACCACGATCCGAGCAATGGTTCCATGACCGGCAAGCCTTTCTCGGTCAGCAGGTCACGATAGGCGTGTGCCCGCGCGTGCACCACCGCAAAACTCGCCGGCCCGCTGACATGGGCGATGCGGCGCCGGCCAAGCCGGCAAAAATGCTCGACCGCCAGGCGCGCGCCGCCGGCATCATCAGAGACAAACGCGATGGCGCCGGGATCGGGCTGGGTGAAGGCGTAGATCACGGGAATGCCGAGATTGGACAGATCGACGGGCAGATGACGATCGATGCGCTTGCCGGTGGCGATGATGCCGTCGACGCGCTTGTCGAGCATGGCATCGACATGCAGCTGGCCGAGGCGCTGGTCGTCCTCGACATTGCACAAAAACACCGAGACGCCCTTGTCGACCAGCGCATCCGAAATGCCCGACATGACCGGCAGCGAAAAGCGGCCATAGGTGTCGTTGGTCAACAGGCCGACGGTAAAGGAGCGCCGGCGCAACAGGCTCTGCGCCAGGCTGTTCGGGCGAAAGCCGAGCCGCTGCGCCGTCTCGCGAATACGCTCGCGCGTCTCGGCGGTCATCCGCCCCTGCCCGTTGAGCGCTTTTGAGGCGGTGGCGACACTGACACCGGCGATGGCGGCCACCTCACGCAGGGTGACGGGCTTGGTGAAGACTGGCTGGGCGTCGGATGCCATGGTGCGCAGTGAATTCCTTAGTTGAGAAAAGGTTTTCTCTTATCATCTTGCGAAGTGCCGACTGGTGAGGTCAGCGAGGGCGAGGCGATTTGGGAAAAGGTTTTCTCAGAGGAGATTAGGGGAAGGATGCGGGGATGGCAAGAGGGATAGATTTGGTTTTGGGCGTGTCTGAGATTTCTTGCTAGGTGCGGTGATCTACGACCGCTTTGCGCCAGGAACGGACGTTCCCGTTTACGCCGAGAAGGTCGCGGCTCGAAGCCAAACCGGACGGTCATCCAATCCTGCCCGGGGACTCCAGCGGCGGGGTCAATCATCGTCATGCAGCCCGTAGGGGATCACGATCAGTGTGCGGGTCCGCTGCGCCTCTTCCGGCGATTTGCGTCGCGAGCGGCTCAGGTGCTCTTGAGCGTGCCGTTCATCCCTTCCGGATAGAAGCCGCCCTTGCTCACTCCGTCCTTGTCGGTGAGATAGACGATCCGGAGCACCTCCTGTGGCGTTCTGGTGAAGGCGATCGCATCGGGCGTCGAAGGAACGATGTTGGCTTTTCCATCCACCTGGATTCCCTGGTCCTTGTCTTCCGATCCGTCGATCTTGTCGCGGGCNTCGGANACGGCGTTGGCGACCTTCCAGGCTTCCTCTCNCTTCCGGTATAGCGTCGATCGCGCCATTCCCATGTGGTAGGCCTCGACCGCCAAGATGCCTGCGGCGGCGGCGAGGAAGTCCTTGTTTTTCAGAACCGTCGCCGCCCCGGCATATGCGGTGACGCCGACATCCTCGAACAACATCCCGCCGAGAACGAAGTTCGTTTCGTTGCCGAA